>NZ_CP033073.1:5785557-6114076 GCF_003675325.1 Streptomyces dangxiongensis | reverse complement strand
AGGAGAATGGCCATGGGCCAAGTCTAACGGGGCCGGGCAAGCGCTTTTTTTCTACGTCTTCTCTACGTCCGCGCGCGCGGGCCCCGGCGCGGGAGACCGTTGCCGAGCGGGTCGCGGCCGGGGGTGATCCGGCCCTGGTCGTCCAGGGCGACGAGCTGTCCGGTCCAGGCGGTGTGCGCGCACGGCTGGGCGAGCAGCAGGGCCGCGCCCCGCCGTACGGCGCCCCGCGACCGGAAGACGCAGCCCTCGTGGGCGGGCAGCACCCAGCGCAGGTCGCCGTCGGCGATGCGGTACGCGGTGACGCGGTGCGGGGTGACGACTGCGAGGACGTCCGGGCCGAGGGGGCGCAGGACGCCGGTGCCGCCCTGGGCGGGGAGCCACTCGGCCGCGTCCGGCAGGGCGCGGTGCCAGCGTACGGAGCGGCCGTCGGTGTCGGTGAGCAGTCCGTCGTCCCAGAGCGCGATCACCTCCCCCCGCGCGGGGAGCACGGCGGCCGGCCGGTGCCCCGCGCGCGCGTAACGCCAGCGGACGGCGCCGGTACGGGCGTCACGGGCGGCCACGGCGCTCCCCCGGGCGCTCGGCGTCCAGGGCCCGCCGCGCGGCTGTCCCGCCACGCGCGCGGAGGTCGTCAGGCGGTCGCCGTAGGGGGCGGGCCGCAGGTGATGGGCCGCCGCGAGGAGACCGAACGCGAGGAGGAGACCACAGGCCCGGCGGACGTACGGCGCCACGGCCCGGAGCGGTGGGGCGTGGCCGGGAGCGGGGTGGCCGGAGGTGAGGTGGGGGGAGGCGGAGTGACGGGAGGCGGTGGCCGCGCGGTCCTGCCCGGCGACCCCCGGCGCCCCGGTGGCTCCGGCGGTCCCCCGCGCCCCGCCAGCCCCTGGGGCTTCAGCAGTCCCCGGCACCTCGTCGGCCCTCGGTGCCTCGGCGATCCCCGGCGCCTCGGCGGCCTTCCCGGGGTATTCAGGGGCGGTTCGGGGCGGGCGGGCCCGGTGGGGTGGAGCCGCCACCTCGGCCCCCTTCCGCTGTTCCCGGCCATGGATCGGGCGCGAGCGTAGCCGGATCCGGTCGCCGGGCGGGGGCGCCGGGCTCCGACGGGGCCGGTACGTCGCCCGTCCGGGTGCCCGGGGGCAGTGGCGCGCGGGCCGCTCGGCCGGGGCGCTGTCGGTGGTGCCTGCGACACTCGGAGGTACCGGAAGCGACGCGCGAAGGAGTGGTCGGCATGGCGGGCACGGGCGGCGCACGGCCGGGCATCTGCCCCACGCTGCTGTACGCGGACGCGAAGGCGGCGATCAGACAGCTTACGGAGGCCCTCGGCTTCACCGAGCTGTCGGTGTACGAGACGGCGGACGGCACGGTGCTGCACGCCGAGCTGGTCCAGGGCAACGGCGCGGTGATGATCGGTTCCAGGGGCCGCGGCGGCGTCTTCGACACGGCGCTGAGGGACGGCGGACCCGCCGGGGTGTACGTCGTGGTGGACGATGTGGACGCCCACCACGAGCGGGCCGTGGCGCACGGCGTGGAGATCCTGATGCCGCCGACGGACCAGGAGTACGGCTCGCGGGACTACCTGGCCCGGGACACCGAGGGCAACGTCTGGAGCTTCGGCACGTACGCCCCCGAGATCGGCGCCTGAGCCGGCTCCGCGCCGCTCACCTGCCGGTGTGCACCTGGAACGCGGCCCGTCGCACGGCCTTGGCCAGGGCCGGGTCGGGGTGGGCGGCGGCGAGCGCGACCAGGACCTGCACGGTACGGGGGTGGCCGACGGCGCGGACCTCGTCGAGTAGCTGGGGGACGGTGGGCTGCACCGCGGACTCCAGGTGCCGGACCAGCATCGGCGCCTCGCCGTGGTCGGCGACGGCGGCGGCGGTGTCCACCCACAGCCAGGTGGCCTCCTCACGGGTGAGGACCTCGTGGGCGTCCTCCGGGTCGACGCCGTCGTGCTCGGCGAGCCACAGCAGGGCGTACGGCCGCAGGGCGGGCTCGTCCACGACGGCCCGCACGTCGGGCTCGGCGGGGGCGCCGACGACCCGCAGCGCCTCGAAGGCCAGGCCGCGCAGCAGGGCGTCGTCGCCGCGGGCGGCGTGGATCAGCTCGGTGACGGCGCTGCCGACGGGACGGGCGGCGAGCCAGGCGCGGTACTCGGCGCGGGCCGCGTTCGGGCGGAGCTGGGCGCAGCCGCGGAGCATGTCCTCGGCCGACTGCTCGATGTTGCCGGCGGGGCTCTGCGCGGCCACGCAGATCTGCTCCAGCTTGACCCAGACCGCCCAGCTGCCCAGCGGGGTGAGGGTGGCCTGGCCGGCGCCGTAGGTGAGGGCGCCCACGGAGGCGAGGGCCCGCAGCGCCCAGTCGAGGAGCGGGGCGAGGGGGGCGTCCGCGGCGGGGGCGGGATCCACCGGGGCGGGGGATCCGGCGGGCCGGCCGGTGCCGGGCTCGTAGGAGACCTCGCAGCGTTCGGTGCGCAGTTCGGTGACCCGCTGCTGGAGCAGGTCGAGTAGCTGCTCGACCGGGACGGGGCCGGCGGACAACTGGAGGAAGGAGAGCACCTGGGGCATGGCCGAGACGACCTCGGCGACAGCGGCGGGCTCGTGCGCGTCGGGTTCCGGGCAGGCGAGCGACCAGGCGTCGAACAGCGCGACCCAGCCGCGCAGGACGGCGCTGTCGTCGCGGTCCCAGGCGCGCAGGCGCCAGCCGGGCCGCGCGTCGTCGCCGTGCACCTCGACGAGCCCGGCGAGGCGGGCGGTGTCCCAGTCGGCGCGGATCTGAGCGGGGCTCAGTCCCAGGTCGGCGGCGGCGCGTTCCGCGGTGGCCCCGGAGAGGGTGGCCTTGCCGTCGGCGGTGGCACCCTCTCGGCCGGGGCCCAGGGCGGCGTCCGCCCAGCGGGCCACGCGGACCGCGCCGGCCAGGCCGCTGCGGGCCATTCCGGCCAGTTCGGCGGGTGCGGGCGTGCCCTCCGGCGGCCGGGGTGCGGCGCGGCGCGGGCGCCGCTGGTTCACAGCTCTGGGGGCGGCGGCCAGGGGTCGTGGTCGGACGAGGCGGAGCCTGGAGTCGCGCGGGATACGGGACGTCACGGGTGCAGTCTTCCGGTTGATGGTCCGAAAACCCAAACGGAATGTCACGGGGGGCGACGGGGGTGGCCAACGCACGGCGTGACAGGGCGCTCGGGAAGGCATGTTCCGGCCAGTCTCACGGCCGCAAGCGGAACGGTTGGGCCGGGGCCGGCCGCACCCCGGCGCCGGGGTGTCACATCAGCGGGGTCAGGAACCGGCGCAGTTGTTCCTCGTACTCCGAGGGGTCCGCGTTCCACATCGCCGCGTGCGGGGCCCCCGGCACGGTGTGCAGGGAGACGAGGTCGGCGCGGTCCCGGGCGAGCCGGCGGGAGAACCGCCAGGGGGCGACCTGGTCGTCCGGGCCGTGGATGAGCAGGGTGGGGACGCGGAGCAGGGCCGGTCCGGTGTCCTCGGTGATCCGGCCGGTGCGCAGCCCGGCGCGGCCCTGTGCGGCCCGCACCGCGAGCGGCAGCAGCGGCCGGGGGGTGTGGCGGGCCGTGGCCAGGGCGCGCAGGGTGGCCTGCCAGTTGAGCACCGGGGAGTCGAGGACGAGTCCGGCGACGCGCTCGCGGACGGTGGAGTGCCCGGCGGCGTGCAGGGCCATGGTGGCGCCCGTGGACCAGCCGAGCAGGACGACCCGGCGGGCGCCGCGGCCGACGGCGTAGCGGATCGCCGCGTCGACGTCGCGCCACTCGGTCTCGCCGAGGTGGTGCAGTCCGTCCGGCGGGCGGGGGGCGCCGAGGTCGCCGCGGTAGGCGAGGGCGAGGACCGGCAGACTGCGGCCGTGCAGGAAGCGCAGGACGTTCAGGACCTGCTCGCGGGTGGTGCCGAGGCCGTGCACGGCGATCACCCAGATGTCCCGGTGACCGGGGAGGAACCAGGCGGGCAGTGCGCCGAGTTCGCCGGGCACCTCGACGTCGGTGTGGTCGAGGCCGAGAGCGGTGCCCGGGTTGCCGACGTACAGGTTGGGGGTGAGCCACACCGCGTCGCCGGGGGCGAACGCGCCGTGGGTGACGCGTTCCAGGCGGCGTACGACGGTGTCGGCGGTGTGCCGGGGCGCCTCCAGGACGGGGCCGACGACGGCGTGGCTGCCGTCCCCGGCGAGGCCGTAGGTGCCCGGGCGCAGGGTGGCCAGGTCGCGGGTCAGCGTGATCCGGCCGGCGCCCGTGCCGTGCACGGTGAGGCGGGGCTCGGTGGGCAGGGGGCGGCCCGCGGGCGCCTTCAGCGCGGCGTCGCTGGCGAACCGTCCGGCGGCCACGGAGGCCAGGCCGGCGGCGACGGCGGCGGTGACCGCGGTGGCGGTCGCTCTGACGATGCGCACGGGTCCAGTGTCGGGGCGGTGCGCGCCACCGGCCAGCGGAGCGGTGGGCGGGGGTGAGGTGAGTACTCGGCCCCCAAAACCGCGATGGAGGCGGAGCAGGCCGGGCGGGGGCGTGCTGGTGGTCGGGGTGTGTGGGGCCCTGTTCGGTCGGCGTGGTGTCGGGCTGGGTGGCAAGGGGTCACCTCCGTTGGCCGTACCCCTTCAAGCGTTCCCCGGCTTCGGCCAGTTGTGCCTCCGACAGCAGAGACGGCGTCAGGCCCGGCACGGAGGACGCCGTGAGCCACAGGCGGCACATCCACTCCAACTGGGCGGTGCGGTCGTAGGCCTGGTCGAGGGTGGTGCCGTACGTGATCGTGCCGTGGTTGCGGAGCAGGCAGCCGGAGCGGCCGTCGAGGGCGCGGAGCATGTGCTCGGCCAGTTCGTCGGTGCCGTAGGTGGCGTAGGGGGCGACGCGGACGGGCCCGCCGAGGGCGCAGGCCATGTAGTGGATCGGCGGGAGCGCGGGCACGAGCGTGGAGACGGCGGTGGCGTGCACGGCGTGGGTGTGGACGACGGCGCGGGCGTCGGTGGTGCGGTAGACGGCGAGGTGCATGGGCAGTTCGCTGGTCGGCGCCAGGGTGCCCCGCGTCTGGCGGCCGGTGAGGTCGACGGCGGTGAGGTCGCCGGGGGTGAGCCGGTCGTAGGGGACGCCCGTCGGGGTGATCAGCACCAGGTCCCCGAGGCGCGCGGAGACGTTGCCGGAGGTGCCGACCACGAGTCCGTCGGTGACGGTCCGGCGTGCCGTCGCGACCAGTTCCGCCCAGAGTCGCGTCTCTTCCTGCCCGGTCTCTTCCGCGTCTGCCGGGTTCCGCCGCAGTTCAGCCATGCGGTGATCCTGCCAGTCGGCCCGGTGCCGCGTGGGCGGGCCGGTCACTTCCCTTCGGAAGCCGTGCCAGAGGCCTGCCGGAAGGCGTTCCACCGAACGGGGGAAACGATCGCGAAACGCTCGAAACAGACACAGCTTCGACGATCACCGGCCCTGCAATGGTCCCTCTTGCCCATTTCCGCCCACTTCTGCTCACCGGACGATCCGGACGGTCGCCGCCGCCCGCGGAGCCCCGGCCGTCCGTCACACCGCAGAGACGCACGGCCCGTACACGGCACCCTTGACCGCCACCACGCCGGCTTCGTGGCGGCGGTCGCGGCGGCCCCCGCCCTGACGGGGACCGCCGTGGCCGCGCAGGCCGGGCCGGTGGAGTCCACCACGGCGCTCCCCCGGGGGCACGACGTGCCGTTCCACCAGTGGCGGGCCGCCCGGCCGGCCGCCCGGGCGAGGGGCCGCGCGGTTCGTGTACGTCAAGGCGACCGAGTCCACGACGCACCGCAATCCCCACTTCTCCGGGCAGGACGCCGGCGCGCGCACGGCCGGCCTGATCCGGGGCGCGTACCACTTCGCCCTGCCGAATCGTTCCTACGGCGCCCGGCAGGCCGCGTACTTCGTGCGCCACGGCGGCGACCGGCGGGCGGACGGCCGGACGCCGCCGCCGGCGCCGGACGTGGAGTACAACCCGTACAGCACCCGGCACAAGTGCTACGGCCCGGGCAAGGCGCGGCGGACGGGCCGCCGCCCGGTGGTCCGTACGACGACCCGGCGGTGGAGGCGGTGCACCGGCGACAGCCGCGCCTTCGCCTCCTCGAACCCGCTGCGGATCGCCCGGCACGGCACCGCACGGCCGGGCGCGCTGCCGGGTGACCAGGATCTCTTCGACGGCTCCGCAGGCCGGCCGCGGACGTTCGCGCGGGGCCGGCGGCCAAGGGGCGTCTGGGGCGGCCGGGCCGAGCGGCACTCGGGACCCGTACGACGGTCACCACCATGCCGGTCCCAGTTCATCTTCCGTTCACCCAGGTTGCTTACGTTCGACTCGCCAATGACGTCGAACGATTGCCTGGGTAAATGGAAAGCTTCTCGCTGATCCTCGCGATTGTGGTGGTAACCGCTCTCGCGTTCGATTTCACGAACGGTTTCCACGACACCGCGAACGCGATGGCCACCACCATCTCCACAGGCGCCCTGAAGCCCAAGATCGCGGTGGCCATGTCCGCCGCCCTCAATCTTGTGGGCGCCTTCCTCTCCGTGGAGGTCGCGAACACGATCTCCAAGGGTCTCGTCGACGAGAGCGGCATCCGTCCCGAGGTCATCTTCGCCGCGCTGGTCGGCGCGATCCTCTGGAACCTGCTGACCTGGCTGGTGGGCCTGCCCTCCAGCTCCTCGCACGCCCTGATGGGCGGCCTGGTCGGCGCCACCGTCGCCTCCGCCGGTTTCGGCGCCGTCCACGGTGACGTTCTGGTCACCAAGGTGCTGCTCCCGGCGGTCGCCGCGCCGCTCGTGGCCGGTCTCGCCTCGCTGCTGGCCACCCGGTTCTCCTACGGCATCGGCGGCACCGCCGACGGCGAGGCCACCCGCAAGGGCTACCGCGCCGGCCAGATCGCCTCCGCCGGCCTGGTCTCCCTGGCCCACGGCACCAACGACGCCCAGAAGACGATGGGCATCATCACCCTCGCCCTCATCGCGGGCGGCTCCATCGCCCCCGGCTCCAACCCTCCCACCTGGGTGATCCTCTCCGCCGGCCTGGCCATCGCGCTCGGCACCTACATCGGCGGGTGGCGCATCATCCGCACCATGGGCAAGGGCCTGACCGACCTGGAGCCGCGCCAGGGCTTCGCCGCCCAGACCAGCGCCGCGACCGCCATCCTGGCCTCCGCCCACCTCGGTTTCTCCCTCTCCACCACCCACGTCGTCTCCGGTTCGGTGATGGGCGCGGGCCTCGGCCGCAAGGGCGGTGTGGTCCGCTGGTCCACCGCGACCCGCATGTTCGTCGCCTGGGCGCTCACCCTCCCGGCCGCCGCGCTGGTCGGCGCGGGCGCCGAGTCCGTCACCGGCCTGGGTGACTGGGGTACCGCAGTCGTCGCCGTCTTCCTCGTCGCCTCCAGCGCCGCGATCTACAAGTTCTCCCGCCGCGAGGTCGTGGACCACACCCACGTGGTCCAGGAGAGCGGCGAGCCGGCCGGTGTGGTCACCACCGCCATCGCCGCCGTGATCCCGCCCCCGGCCGGCCAGGTCGTCGTCGACCTGGACATCGCCTTCCCGCAGCAGGCCACGGCCCCGGCCGTCGAGCCCGCTCCCCCGGCGGCCCCGGCCGCCACCGTCTGAGCCCGGTCACCCCGGTTACCGAAGGAAGCATCCCCATGAAGATCGACTGGGCGGCCCTCGGCTCCGTCTTCGGAGTGAGCCTCGTGGCCACCGTGGGCCTCGTGTCCCTGTTCACCCTCGGCATCGCGGGCCTGAACCGGCGCGAGAAGGCCACGGCGCAGGGCGGCACCGCGGGACTCGCCGTCACCGGCGCCTACCTCTGCTTCGCGGCCTGCGCGGCGGCGGTGGCGTACGGCATCCACCTGGTCGTGGCCAAAGCCTGACCCGCGCCCCCTCGGAGGCTCCCCCGCACCGGCCGTGGAGGGGAGCCTCCGTCATGTCCCACCCGGCCCGCACGTCCCTCGGTGTGGTGATCGGCACACTCTCCCCACGCAGGTCAACGGCAAGTTGACGGCCCTTCCGGGCGCGTGGTGGACTGCCCAGGCCATCTACGGCGGCAGAAGAGGAAGCCGGTGCGAATCCGGCGCGGTCCCGCCACTGTCACCGGGGAGGAATCCCCGGGAGCCAGGAACTCTCACCGCCGATTCACGTCGAACCAGGGCGCGGACACCCTGAGTGAGGACCTACAGCGACATGCTCGGCTGCCCATCGAGGACCCGTTCGAGGACCCGCACCCGGACCGCTCCCGCCCCCACGGCCGGCTGAGCCGATGGGTGCCGATCGCACATACGCGTACGGCGCCGCCGCCGGCCTCCTCGGTGACCTGCTCCTCGGCGATCCGCGCCGCGGGCATCCGGTCGCCGCGTTCGGCCGGGCGGCCGGAGCCGTGGAACGCGTCCTGTGGCACGACCATCGCGGCTGGGGTGCCGTGCACACCGCCGTGTGCGCCGGCGGCGCCGTCGCGCTGGGCGCGCTGGCCGCACGCGCCACGCGCCCCCGCCCCGCCGTCTCCACCGCGCTGACCGCCGTCGCCGCCTGGGCGGTCGTCGGCGGCACCTCGCTCGCCCGCGAGGCCCGCGCCGTCGGGCGCGCCCTGGAGGCCGGGGACGTCGAGGCCGCCCGGGCCCGGCTGCCCCACCTGTGCGGCCGGGACCCGCAGGCGCTGGACGCCGACGGCATCGCCCGCGCCGTGGTCGAGTCGGTCGCCGAGAACACCTCCGACGCCGTGGTCGGCGCCCTCGTCTGGGGCGCCGTGGCCGGCGTCCCCGGGCTGCTCGGGTTCCGGGCGGTCAACACCCTGGACGCGATGGTGGGCCACAGATCACCCCGCCACCGGCGCTACGGCTGGGCCTCCGCCCGCCTCGACGACGTCGCCGGCTGGCCCGGGGCCCGGCTCACCGCCGTACTCGCCACCCTCGCCGGACCCGATCCGCGCGGTGCCGCGCGGGCCTGGCGGGCCGATGCCTCCCGGCACCCGAGCCCCAACGCCGGTCCCGTGGAGGCCGCGTTCGCGGGCGCCCTCGGCGTGCGGCTGGGCGGCACGCTCTCCTACGGCGGCCGGGTCGAACACCGGCCCGTGCTCAACGGCGGCACCGGACGGCCGGTCCGGGTCATCGACATCGACCGGGCCGTACGGCTCTCCCGTCGCGTCGGCCTCCTCGCGCTCGGCACCACGCTCGCCGCGCGCGGCCTGATGAAGGGACGTGGGAAGTGAACGGGGGTCTCCTCGTCGCCGGCACCACCTCCGACGCCGGCAAGAGCGTCGTGACGGCCGGGATCTGCCGCTGGCTGGTCCGCCAGGGCGTGAAGGTGGCGCCGTTCAAGGCGCAGAACATGTCCCTGAACTCGTTCGTCACCCTGGAAGGCGCGGAGATCGGGCGGGCGCAGGCCATGCAGGCGCAGGCCTGCCGCGTCGAGCCCACCGCGCTCATGAACCCCGTGCTGCTCAAGCCGGGCGGCGAACAGAGCAGCCAGGTGGTGCTGCTCGGCAAGCCCGTCGGGGAGCTGAGCGCGCGCGGCTACCACGGGGGGCGCCAGCAGCGGCTGCTCGGCACGGTGCTGGACTGCCTGGCCGAGTTGCGGGGCACGTATGACGCGGTGATCTGTGAGGGGGCGGGCAGTCCGGCCGAGATCAACCTGCGGCGGACGGACATCGTCAACATGGGCATCGCCCGCAACGCGCGGCTGCCCGTGCTGGTGGTGGGGGACATCGACCGCGGGGGCGTCTTCGCGTCCTTCTTCGGCACCGTCGCCCTGCTCTCCCCCGAGGACCAGGAACTGGTCGCCGGGTTCCTCGTGAACAAGTTCCGCGGCGACGTGTCGCTGCTGGAGCCGGGCCTGGACATGCTGTACGGGCTCACCGGACGGCGGACGTACGGCGTCCTGCCCTTCCGGCACGGCCTCGGCATCGACGAGGAGGACGGCCTGAGAGTGTCCCTGCGGGGCACCGTCCGCGAGTCCTCCGTGACGCCCCCGGTCGGCGCGGACGTGCTGCGGGTCGCCGTCTGCGCGGTCCCGCTGATGTCCAACTTCACCGACGTGGACGCCCTCGCCGCCGAACCGGGCGTCGTCGTGCGCTTCGTGGACCGCCCGGAGGAGCTGGCCGACGCCGACCTCGTGGTGGTCCCGGGCACGCGCGCCACCGTGCGGGCGCTGCAGTGGCTGCGGGAACGCGGGCTGGCCGACGCCCTCGTACGGCGGGCCGCCGAGGGGCGCCCCGTGCTCGGCATCTGCGGCGGTTTCCAGCTCCTCGGCGAGCACATCGAGGACGAGGTCGAGTCCCGCGCCGGACACGTCCCCGGGCTCGGCCTGCTCCCCGTCCGGGTCCGCTTCGCCCGCGAGAAGACCCTCACGCGGCCCGTCGGCCAGGCCCTCGGCGAGCGGGTGGAGGGGTACGAGATCCATCACGGGGTCGCCGACGTCACCGGCGGGGAGGCCTTCCTGGACGGCTGCCGTGCCGGCCGGACCTGGGGCACCCACTGGCACGGCTCGCTGGAGTCGGACGGCTTCCGGCGGGCCTTCCTGCGCGAGGTGGCCGCCGCCGCGGGCCGCCGCTTCGTGCCCGCGCCGGACACCTCCTTCGCCGCGCTGCGCGAGGAGCAGCTCGACCGGCTCGGCGACCTGATCGAACAGCACGCGGACACCGACGCGCTCTGGCGGCTCATCGAGTCGGGCGCGCCGCAAGGACTGCCTTTCATTCCACCGGGAGCGCCCGCATGAGCACAGTGTTGTTGTTGTCGACCGCCGACACGGATCTGCTGGCGGCCCGGGCCTGTGGCGCCGGCTACCGCATCGGCAACCCCACCCGTGTCGACGTCGCCGCGGAGCTGCCGGCCCTGGTCGAGGGCGCGGACATCGCCGTCGTACGGCTGCTGGGCGGCAAGCGCGCCTGGGAGGACGGGCTGGCGGTGCTGGGGGCGTCCGGGATCCCGACCGTGCTGCTGGGCGGCGAGGCCGTCCCGGACGCCGAGCTGATGGCCGAGTCGTCCGTGCCGGCCGGTGTGGTCGCCGAGGCGCTGAAGTACCTGGTCGAGGGCGGGCCGGAGAACCTGCTGGAGCTGTCCCGGTTCCTGTCGGACACCGTGCTGCTGACCGGTGAGGGCTTCGAGGGGCCGCGCGGCATGCCGGAGTACGGCGTGCACGGCGACCGCCCGGTCGTGGCCGGCCGCCCGACCGTGGGCGTCCTCTTCTACCGGGCGCACGAACTGAGCGGCAACACCGCCTTCGTGGACACGCTGTGCGACGCGATCGAGGCGCACGGCGCCAACGCCCTTCCCGTGTACTGCGGTTCGCTGCGCGGCGCGGACGCCGGGCTGTACCGGCTGCTGGAGCGGGCCGACGTGCTGGTGGCCACCGTCCTCGCGGCCGGCGGCACGCACGCCTCGCAGGCCTCGGCGGGCGGCGACGAGGAGTCCTGGGACATCGGCGCCCTCGCCGACCTCGACGTGCCCGTCCTGCAGGGCCTGTGCCTGACCTCCTCGCGGGCCGCGTGGGAGGAGTCCGACGCGGCCCTGTCCCCCATGGATGCGGCGATGCAGGTCGCGATCCCGGAGTTCGACGGCCGTCTCGTCACCGTCCCGTTCTCCTTCAAGGAGCAGGGTCCCGACGACGTGCCGGTGTACGTCGCCGACCCCGAGCGGGCCTCGCGGGTCGCCGGGATCGCCCTGCGGCACGCCCGGCTGAAGCACAAGCCGAACGCCGAGAAGAAGATCGCCCTGGTCTTCACCGCGTACCCGACCAAGCACTCCCGGGTCGGCAACGCGGTGGGTCTGGACACGCCCGCGTCCGCGGTGCGGGTGCTGGACGCGCTGCGGGACGCCGGCTACGCCCTGACCGAGTACCCCGCCGGCGGTGACGAACTGATCCACCGGCTGATCGAGGCCGGCGGCCACGACGTGGAATGGCTGACGGAGGAGCAGCTTGCCGCCGCGCCCGCCCGGGTGCCGCTGGCCGACTACCGGGCGTGGTTCGAGAAGCTGGACCCGGGGCTGCGGGACGCGATGACCGAGGCGTGGGGCGAGCCGCCGGGCGGCCTGTACGTGGACGGCGACGACATCGTGCTGGCGTCGCTGCGGTTCGGGAACGTCGTCGTGATGATCCAGCCGCCGCGCGGCTTCGGCGAGAACCCGATCGCGATCTACCACGACCCGGACATGCCGCCCTCCCACCACTACATGGCGGCCTACAGGTGGCTGGAGCACGGTTTCGGCGCCGACGCGGTCGTGCACATGGGCAAGCACGGCACGATGGAGTGGCTGCCGGGCAAGGGCCTGGGGCTCAGCGCCGGCTGCGCGCCGGACGCGGTCCTCGGCGACCTGCCGCTGATCTACCCGTTCATCGTGAACGACCCCGGTGAGGGCACCCAGGCCAAGCGGCGCGGGCACGCCACGGTCGTCGACCACCTGGTCCCGCCGATGGCCCGCGCCGACACGTACGGCGACCTGGCCAAGCTGGAGCAACTGCTCGACGAGTACGCCCTCGTCAGCGACCTCGACCCGGCGAAGGCGCCGGCCGTCCGCGCCCAGATCTGGACCCTGGTCAAGGCGGCGGAGCTGCACCACGACCTGCACGTGGACGAGCAGCCGGACGACACCGCGTTCGACGAGTTCGTCATGCACATCGACGGCTATCTGTGCGAGATCAAGGATGTGCAGATCCGGGACGGCCTGCACATCCTCGGCGGCGGACCGGTCGCCGAACCCCGGGTGAACCTCGTCCTCGCCGTGCTGCGCGCCTCACAGGTCTGGGGCGGGCAGGCGAACGCGATCCCCGGCCTGCGGGCCTCGCTCGCGGCCCGTTTCGGGCTGGACGAGAAGGAGTTGCTGGCCGAGCCGGGCGCCCCGGTGAAGGTGCCGGCCGAACTGACGGACCTGGTCGGCGGCCCGGCCCGGACCGCCGCCGACACGATCGACCTGCTGGAGCAGCTCTGCCGGCGGCTTGCGGAGGGCATGGAGGCGCGCGGCTGGGCCGCCGCCGAGTGCGCCCCCCTGGTCCGCGAGGTGATGGGCGGCGAGCTCCCGGCCGCCGAGACGGTGCTGGAGTTCGCCTGCACCGAGGTCGTACCGCGTCTCGCCCGCACGACCGACGAGATCGGGCACATCCTGCGGGCCCTGGACGGCGGTTACGTCCCGGCGGGCCCCTCGGGCTCCCCGACCCGCGGCCTGGTCAACGTGCTGCCGACCGGCCGGAACTTCTACTCGGTGGACCCCAAGGCCATCCCCTCCCGGCTGAGCTGGGAGGTCGGCCAGTCGCTGGCGGACTCGCTGGTGCAGCGCTACCTGCAGGACACCGGCGCGTACCCCGAGTCCGTGGGCCTCACGGTGTGGGGCACCTCGGCGATGCGCACCCAGGGCGACGACATCGCCGAGATCCTGGCGCTGCTGGGCTGCCGCCCGGTGTGGGACGACGCCTCGCGCCGCGTGACCGGCTTCGAGGTGATCCCGCCGGCCGAGCTGGGCCGCCCGCGCATCGACGTCACCGTCCGCATCTCCGGCTTCTTCCGGGACGCGTTCCCGCACGTCGTGGGGCTGATCGACGACGCGGTGCGGACGGTGGCCGAGCTGGACGAGCCGGCCGAGTCCAACTACGTGCGGGCGCACGTGGACGAGGACACCGCCGGGCACGGCGACCGGCGGCGGGCGACGGCCCGGATCTTCGGCTCGAAGCCGGGGGCCTACGGTGCCGGACTGCTGCCGCTGATCGACGCGCGCAACTGGCGTTCGGACGCCGACCTCGCCGAGGTGTACGCGGTGTGGGGCGGTTACGCCTACGGGCGCGGGCTCGACGGGCGGGCGGCGCGCGGGGACATGGAGACGGCGTTCCGGCGGATCGCCGTCGCGGCGAAGAACGTCGACACCCGCGAGCACGACCTGGTCGACGCCGACGACTACTTCCAGTACCACGGCGGCATGGTCGCCATGGTCCGGCACCTGACGGGCGCCAACCCCGAGGCGTACGTGGGCGACAGCGCCGTACCGGACCAGGTGAGGACCCGCACGCTGGGCGAGGAGACCCATCGCGTCTTCCGCGCCCGGGTCGTCAACCCGCGCTGGATGGCGGCCATGCGGCGGCACGGCTACAAGGGCGCCTTCGAGATGGCGGCGACCGTGGACTACCTGTTCGGGTACGACGCGACGGCCGGCGTGGTCGACGACTGGATGTACGAGAAGCTGAGCGCCGAGTACGTCTTCGACCCGGAGAACCGGGACTTCATGAAGAAGTCCAACCCGTGGGCGCTGCGCGGCGTCACCGAGCGGCTGCTGGAGGCGGCGGACCGCGGCCTGTGGGCGGAGCCGGACGCGCAGACGCTGGAGCGGCTGCGCGCCACCTACCTGGAGCTGGAAGGCGACTTGGAGGGCGACCAGTGACCACCCCGTTCCCGTTCACGGCCGTTGTCGGCCAGGACGACCTGCGGCTCGCGCTGCTCCTGAACGCCGTCTCGCCGGCGGTCGGCGGTGTGCTGGTGCGCGGCGAGAAGGGCACCGCGAAGTCCACGGCGGTGCGGGCGCTGTCGGCGCTGCTGCCCGAGGTGGCCGTGGTGCCCGGGTGCCGGTTCTCGTGCGATCCGGCGGCACCGGACCCCTCGTGCCCCGACGGGCCGCACGAGGCCGGCCCCGGCACCGGGCGCCCCGCGCGGATGGTGGAACTCCCCGTCGGCGCCTCGGAGGACCGGCTCGTCGGCGCCCTGGACATCGAGCGGGCCCTCGCGGAGGGCGTCAAGGCCTTCGAACCGGGCCTGCTGGCCGACGCGCACCGCGGGATCCTGTACGTCGACGAGGTCAACCTCCTCCACGACCACCTGGTCGACCTGCTGCTGGACGCGGCGGCGATGGGCGCCTCCTACGTGGAGCGCGAGGGCGTGTCGGTGCGGCACGCGGCCCGCTTCCTCCTCGTCGGCACCATGAACCCCGAAGAGGGCGAGCTGCGCCCTCAGTTGCTGGACCGGTTCGGGCTGACCGTGGAGGTCGCCGCGTCCCGGGAGCCGGAGCAGCGCGTGGAGGTCGTGCGGCGCCGGCTGGCGTACGACGACGATCCCGCGGGATTCGCGACGCGCTGGGCCGGCGAGGAGGCCGCCGTACGGCAGCGGGTCGTCGCGGCGCGGGAGCTGCTGCCGCAGGTGCAACTGGGTGACGGGGCGCTGCGGCAGATCGCGGCGACCTGCGCGGCCTTCGAGGTGGACGGCATGCGCGCCGACATCGTGATGGCCCGCACGGCGACGGCGCTGGCCGCGTGGGCCGGGCGTACCGACGTCCTCGCCGAGGACGTGCGGCAGGCGGCGCTGCTCGCGCTGCCGCACCGGCGCCGGCGCAACCCGTTCGACGCGCCGGGCCTCGACGAGGACAAGCTGGACGAGACGCTGGAGCAGTTCGCCGGGGACGGCGGGGACGGCGGGGACGGGAACGGCGAGGACGACGGCGACGACGGGGACGGCGACGACGATCCCGGTCCCGGGGGCCCCGGCGGGGGCGGCGGGCAGCCGGAGCCGGACGCCGGTCCGCGGGGCGGGGACACCGCCGCGCGGCCGGAGGCGGCGGACGGCGGGGAGCCGCAGCCGTCCGGTGCCGGCCCGGGCGAGCAGTCCCCGGCGCGGGCCGCGGAACCCTTCAGGGCCAGGGTGCTGAGCGTGCCCGGGATCGGTGAGGGTGCCGCCGGGCGGCGGTCGCGGGCGCGGACCGAGCACGGCCGGACCACGGGGTCCCGCCGGCCGCGGGGCGCGCTGACCAAGCTGCACCTGGCCGCGACCGTGCAGGCCGCCGCCCCGCATCAGCGGGCGCGCGGCCGGTCGGGACCGGGCCTGGTGATCCGCAGGGACGATCTGCGGCAGGCGGCCCGCGAGGGCCGTGAGGGGAACCTCGTGCTGTTCGTGGTGGACGCCTCGGGGTCGATGGCGGCGCGGCAGCGGATGAGCGCCGTCAAGGGCGCCGTCCTGTCGCTGCTCCTCGACGCCTACCAGCGGCGGGACAAGGTGGGGCTGGTGACCTTCCGGGGCTCCGGGGCCGAGGTGGCGCTGCCGCCGACGTCGTCCGTCGACGCCGCGGCGGTGCGGCTGGAGTCGCTGCCGACCGGTGGCCGTACGCCGCTCGCCGCCGGGCTGCTGAAGGCGCACGAGGTGCTGCGGGTGGAGCGGCTGCGGGACGCCGCGCGGCGGGCGCTGGTCGTGGTGGTGACCGACGGGCGGGCGACGGGCGGGACGGAGCCGGTGGCCCTCGCGGAGCGGGCGGCGCGGCTGTTCGCGGCCGACGGGATCGCCTCGGTGGTCGTGGACTGCGAGTCGGGGCCGGTGCGGCTGGGGCTCGCCGGCCGGCTGGCCGGTGAGCTGGGCGGTACCGCGGTGACGCTGGAGGAGCTGCGGGCCGACTCGATCGCCGGGCTGGTCAGGGATGTGCAGGGAACGACGAGGAGGGCCGCGTAGTGCCGCAGGGACAGCCGAGTGTCGTACCGGACGACGGACTGACGACCCGTCAGCGCAGGAACCGCCCGCTGGTCGTGGTGCACACGGGCGTCGGCAAGGGCAAGTCCACCGCCGCGTTCGGGCTGGCGCTGCGCGCCTGGAACCAGGGGTGGCCCATCGGGGTGTTCCAGTTCGTCAAGTCGGCGAAGTGGAAGGTCGGCGAGGAGAACGCGCTGCGCGTGCTCGGCGCCTCCGGTGAGGGCGGGACCGTCGACTGGCACAAGATGGGCGAGGGCTGGTCCTGGGTCCAGCGCGACATCCAGGGTGACAACTCGACCAACGAGGAGAAGGCCCGCGAGGGCTGGGAGCAGGTCAAGCGGGACCTGGCCGCCGAGACGTACCGGCTGTACGTGCTGGACGAGTTCGCGTACCCGATGCACTGGGGCTGGGTCGACACGGACGAGGTCGTGGAGGTGCTGCGCACCCGTCCGGGCACCCAGCACGTGGTGATCACGGGGCGCAACGCGCCGGAGAAGCTGGTGGACCTCGCCGACCTCGTCACCGACATGTCCAAGGTCAAGCACCCCATGGACGCCGGTCAGAAGGGCCAGAAGGGCATCGAGTGGTGAGTCCGCCGGTGCCCCGGCTGGTCGTCGCCGCGCCCTCCTCGGGCAGCGGCAAGACCACCGTCGCCACGGGGCTGATGGCCGCGTTCGCCGCGCGGGGGCTCGCCGTGTCCCCGCACAAGGTCGGACCGGACTACATCGACCCCGGCTACCACGCGCTCGCCACCGGGCGGGCGGGACGCAACCTGGACGCGTACCTGTGCGGGCCGGAGCTGGTCGCCCCGCTGTTCCTGCACGGGGCGCGGGGGTGCGACCTCGCGGTCGTGGAGGGCGTGATGGGGCTGTACGACGGGGCCGCCGGGGAGGGGGAACTCGCCTCCACGGCCCAGGTCGCCAAGCTGCTGCGCGCGCCGGTCGTCCTCGTCGTGGACGCGTCGTCGCAGTCACGGTCGGTGGCGGCGCTGGTGCACGGGTTCGCGTCCTGGGACCCTCAGGTGCGGATCGGGGGCGTGATCCTGAACAAGGTGGGCTCCGACCGGCACGAGGAACTGCTGCGGGAGGCCCTGGACGCGTCGGGCGTGCCCGTCCTCGGGGTGCTGCGGCGCGTGGCCCGGGTGGAGACGCCGTCGCGGCATCTGGGGCTGGTACCGGTGGCGGAGCGGACCTCGGCCGCGGTCGATGCCGTGGACGCCATGGCGGCGCAGGTGGCCCGGGGCTGCGACCTGGCCGCCCTGGAGGCGCTGGCCCGCTCGGCGGGCCCCCTGCCGGCGGGCTCCGCCCCCTGGACCCCCGGTCCTTCGTCCGCCCGCCACCCGACTCGGTCCGCCGGGAGTCAGGCCCCCGGGACGGCCCGGCCGGCCGGGGAGCGAGGGCCCGTGGTCGCCGTCGCCGGGGGTTCCGCGTTCACCTTCTCCTACGCCGAGCACACCGAGCTGCTCACCGCCGCCGGGGCGGAGGTCGTCACCTTCGACCCGCTGCGGGACGAGGGTCTGCCCGAGGGGACCGCCGGGCTGGTCGTCGGGGGCGGGTTCCCCGAGGTGTACGCCGCCGAGCTGTCCGCCAACGAGCCGCTGCGGGCGGCCGTCGCGGACCTCGCGCGTTCCGGCGCGCCCGTGGCCGCAGAGTGCGCCGGGCTGCTCTATCTGTGCCGGGAGCTGGACGGGCGGCCGATGTGCGGGGTGCTGGACGCCACCGCGCGGATGACTGAGCGGCTGACTCTCGGCTACCGGGACGCCGTGGCCGTCGGCGACAGTGTGCTGGCGGTGGCCGGGACGCGGATGCGGGGCCACGAGTTCCACCGCACCGTCGTCGAGCCGGGCGCCGGTGCCGCCCCCGCCTGGGGGGTGCGGGCCCCGGCCCGGCGGGTCGAGGGATTTGTACAGCAGGGCGTGCACGCGAGTTATCTGCACACGCACTGGGCGTCCGAGCCCGGTGTCGCCCGTCGGTTCGTGGAGAGGTGCCGGACGTCATGAGCAGCAGGCTGGTCGGAGTCGGGGTGGGTCCCGGTGATCCGGAGCTGGTGACCGTCAAGGGGGTCAACGCCCTGCGGGCGGCCGAGATCGTCGTCGTACCGGTCATGGACTCCGGCGAGCGGGGGCGGGCGGAGGCGACCGTGCTGCACTACGTGCCCCGGGAGAAGGTCGTCCGGGTGGTGTTCGCGCTGAACGAGCGGACCGACCGGGCGCGGCGGGAGGCGGCCTGGGACGCGGCCGGTGCCCGGGTCGCCGAGCTGCTGCGGCGGCACGGGTCGGTGGCGTTCGCGACCATCGGGGACCCGAACGTGTACTCGACGTTCACGTATCTCGCGCAGACCGTCGGGGAGCTGGTCCCGGGGCTCGCCGTGGAGACGGTGCCCGGCATCACCGCCATGCAGGATCTCGCGGCGCGGTCCGGTGCCGTGCTGACGGAGGGCACCGAACCGCTCACCCTCGTACCGGTCACCGCCGGGTCCGCCGTGCTGAAGGAGGCGCTGGCCGGGCCGGGGACGGTGGTGGCGTACAAGTTCGGGCGGCAGGCCGCGGAGGTCGCCGAGGCGCTGGCGGAGACCGGCCGGCTCGGGGACGCCGTGTGGGGGTCGGCGCTGGGTCTGCCGGAGGAGTCGGTGCGGCCGGCCGCCGAGCTGGACGGGGCGCCGCTGCCGTACCTGTCGACGCTCATCGCGCCCCCGCGGCGGGACGGCGGCCGGGGCGGGAAGCTGTGACAGCGCCCGTGCGGTCAGCCGGACAGGCCGACCACGAGCCAGACGAACAGGACGCCGGCCACCGTGCACAGCAGGGTGGGGCGGGCGGGGTGCTCGTGGTGGGCCTCGGGGAGGATCTCGGCGGCGGCGAGGTAGAGCAGTACGCCGCCGAAGAGGCCGAGATAGCCGCCGAGCACCGGCTCGGGGATGTGGACGAAGGCCGTCGAGAGCGCGCCCAGCAGGGGTGCGCAGGCGTCCGCCACCAGCATGCCGACGGCCCGGCGGCGCGCGTTGCCGTACAGGCTGGTGAGGGTGAAGGTGTTGAAGCCGTCGGCGAAGTCGTGGGCGATCACGGCGAGCGCGACGGACGCGCCCATGCCGCCGCCGACCTGGAAGGCCGCGCCGATCGCCACGCCGTCCATGGCGCTGTGGCCCACCATCGCGCCGGCCGCCGTCAGGCCCACCTCGGGCGCCCGGTGGCCGTTCTCGCCGCCCCCGTGCGCCGCCCGGCGGGCGGCGAGTGTGCGTTCCACCAGATGGGCCAGCAGGAATCCGGCCACGAACAGCAGCAGGGCGGCGGGTACGCCGAAGACCTCGTGGCCGGCCGCGTGCAGCGCCTCCGGCAGCAGGTCCAGTCCGACCACGCCGAGCATCAGCCCGCCGGCCAGGCCCAGGACCAGATGGCGGCGGTCGGTCACGCGCTGCGCCGTCCACCCGCCGGCCAGCGTCATCAGGAACGCGCCGAGCGCGACGAGGACCGCCATAGGCCTTTCGTATCCGATGCACCGGCCCTCGCGCACGTCCGGCGGCCGTGCGCGCGCTGACCGCCCGCACCGGCCGCACGTACCGACCGTCCCCATCGACCCGCCCGTAGTGACCCGCCCGTAGTGACCCGTAGGAGAGGACCGATCCCCATGGCCGATGCCCCCACCGGCAAGGTGACCTTCGTCGGTGCCGGCCCCGGCGCCGCCGATCTGCTGACGTTCCGTGCCGCGCGTGCCATCGCCGAGGCCGACGTCGTGATCTGGGCCGCGAGCCTGGTCCAGGCGGAGGTCCTCGAACACGCCCGAGAGGACGCCGAGGTGCTGGACTCGGCGACCATGTCGCTGGAGGACGTCGTCGCCGTGTACCGGCGGGCCGGCGACGAGGGGCTGCGGGTCGCCCGCATCCACTCCGGCGACCCGGCCCTGTGGGGCGGTACGCAGGAGCAGCTTGACCGCTGCCGGGAGATCGGCATCCCGACCGAGATCGTCCCGGGCGTGTCCTCGTTCTCCGCGGTGGCCGCGATCGCGCAGCGGGAGCTGACGATCCCGGAGGTCGCCCAGTCCGTGGTGCTGACCCGTCTCGGCGGCGGCAAGACACCGATGCCGCCCGGGGAGGAGGTCCGCGAGTTCGCCCGGCACGGCACCACGATGGCCGTCTTCCTGTCGGCGGCGCGCAGCGGGCAGCTCGTGCGGGAGCTGCTGGAGGGCGGCTACCCCACGGACACGCCGGTGGTCGTCGCCTACCAGGCGACCTGGCCGGAGGAGCTGGTCGTGCGGTGCACGATCGGCACGCTGGAGGAGACGGTCAAGGAGCACAAGCTCTGGAAGCACACGCTGTTCCTCGTCGGCCCGGCCCTGGACGCCAGCGGCACCCGTTCGCACCTGTACCACCCCGGTCACTTCCACGGCTACCGGAAGGCCGACCCGCAGGCCCGGCGGGCCCTGCGCGAGCAGCGGGCGAAGAGTTGATCACGGTCGTCGGGACGGGGACGGGGACGCCGGTCCCCGCGGACGTCCTCGCCGGGGCCGCGCTCGTGGTCGGCGGGCAGCGGCACCTGGACGCCGCAGCGCTGCCGGACGGGGCCGAGCGGGTGGTGCTCGGGCCGCTGGCGCCCGCCCTGGACACCGTCGCGAGGTACGCCGCCGCCGAGCTGCCGGTCATCGTGCTGGCCTCCGGCGACCCGGGGTTCTTCGGGATCGTGCGGGCGCTGGCCGAGCGGTTCGGCGCCGCGTCGCTGGACGTGCGGCCGGGGGTGTCCTCGGTGGCCACCGCCTTCGCGCGGATCGGGCTGCCCTGGGACGACGCGGTGGTGGTCAGCGCGCACGGCCGGGACCCGCGGACGGCCGTCAACGTGTGCCGGGCCCGGCCCAAGGTGGCCGTGCTGACCGGTCCGGGGGCCGGGCCCGCCGAGCTGGGGGCCGCGGTGCCGGCCGACCGGGTCCTCGTCGTGGCGAGCGCCCTCGGGGATCCGGAGCGGGAGCGGGTGGAGCGGGTGACGCCCGCCGAGGCGGCGGCCCGGGACTGGGGCACGGCGGTGAGCGTGGTGCTGTGCCTGGACGGGACGCGGGCGCTCGGCGCGGCGCGTACGGTCGCCGGGACGCCCGGCGGGCCGGCCCGGTGGGCCCTGGACGAGGGCGAGTTCACCCACCGCGACTCGATGATCACCAAGTTCGAGGTCCGGGCGCTGGCCCTGGCCCGGCTCGGACCGCGCCTCGGCGACCTGGTGTGGGACGTGGGCGCCGGGTCGGGTTCGGTGGCGGTGGAGTGCGCGCGGCTCGGCGCGGCCGTCGTCGCCGTCGAGAAGACCGCCGACGGGGTGGAGCGCGTCCGCGCCAACGCGGACGCGCACGGCGTCCACGTGGACGTGGTGCACGGCTCGGCGCCGGAGGTGCTGTCCGCGCTGTCCGGCGATCCGGACGCGGTGTTCGTCGGCGGCGGGGGCCGTGAGCTGCCCGCCGTCGTGACCGCGTGCGCGCGGCGGGGCGCGGCGCACCGTCGTGGTCGCCATGGCCGCGCTGGACCGGGTGCCGGCGGCGCGCGAGGCGCTGACGGCCGCCGGGTTCCGCTGCGACGGCGTGCTGCTGCAGTCGTCGCGCCTCGCGCCGCTGCCCGGGGACGTGACCCGGCTGGCGGCCACCAATCCTGTGTTCCTGCTGTGGGGCGAGCGCACCACGGCGTCCAGTGAAGGAGTTGTCCAGTGATCGGCCTCATTTCCGCCACCGCGGCGGGAGCGGCGGCGCGGGACCGGCTGGCCGCGGCCTGGCCGGACCGTACCCGGGTGTACGACGGTCCCGTCGGGGAGGCCGTACGGGCCGCGTTCGCGGAGTGCGAGCAGTTGGTGTGCTTCCTGGCGACGGGGGCGACCGTACGGCTGCTCGCGCCGCTGCTCGGCGACAAGGCCACCGACCCGGGTGTGGTGTGCGTGGACGAGGGCGGCCGGTTCGCGGTGTCGCTGGTCGGCGGGCACGGCGGCGGGGCCAACGCGCTCGCCCGTGAGGCCGGGGAGCTGCTGGGCGCCGAACCCGTGGTGACGACGGCGACGGACGCCGTCGGACTGCCGGGCCTGGACACGCTGGGGCTGCCGTACGAGGGCGCGGTCGCCGCGGTCTCCCGAGCCCTGCTGGACGGCGAACCGGTCGCGCTGGAGGCGGAGGTCGCGTGGCCACTGCCGCCGCTGCCGCTCGCGGCGCGCGGGGCGTACACGGTCCGGCTCACCGACCGGGCCGTCGAACCGGGCGAGCGGGAGGTGCTGTTGCGGCCTCCGTCGCTGGTGGTCGGCGTGGGCGCGTCGAAGGGCGCGCCGGCCGAGGAGGTCCTCGCGCTGGTCGGCGAGGCGCTGCGGGAGGCGGGTCTGTCGCCGCGGTCGGTCGCCGAACTGGCCACCGTGGACGCCAAGGCGGACGAGCCCGGCATCCTGGGCGCCGCCGAGCGGCTCGGGGTGCCCGTGGTGACGTACACCGCCGGGGAACTGGCCGCGGTGGAGGTGCCCAACCCGTCCGCCGCGCCGCTCTCCGCCGTCGGCACGCCGTCGGTCGCCGAGGCCGCCGCCCTGGCGCGCGGCGGTGAACTCCTCGTGCCCAAGCGGAAGTCCGTGCGCGCCGACGGCCGGCCCGCGATGGCGACCTGCGCGGTGGTACGGCGTCCGGGGCGCGGACGGCTCGCGGTGGTCGGGCTCGGGCCGGGCGCCCGGGACCTGCTCACCCCGCGCGCGGCGGCCGAGCTGCGGCGGGCGTCCGTGCTGGTCGGCCTCGACCAGTACGTCGACCAGATCCGCGACCTGCTGCGACCCGGCACCCGGGTGCTGGAGTCCGGGCTCGGCGCGGAGGAGGAGCGGGCCCGTACCGCGGTCGCTCAGGCCCGCGCGGGGCACGCGGTCGCGCTGATCGGCAGCGGTGACGCCGGCGTGTACGCGATGGCCTCCCCGGCGCTCGCCGAGGCGTCCGACGACATCGACGTGGTCGGGGTGCCCGGGGTGACGGCCGCGCTGGCCGCCGGGGCCGTCCTGGGCGCGCCGCTGGGCCACGATCACGTGTCGATCAGCCTGTCGGACCTGCACACCCCCTGGGAGGTCATCGAGCGCCGGGTGCGCGCGGCGGCCGAGGCGGACATCGTGGTGACCTTCTACAACCCGCGTTCGCGGGGCCGGGACTGGCAGCTACCCAAGGCGCTCGCGATCCTCTCCGGGCACCGGGAGGCGACGACACCGGTCGGCGTCGTCCGCAACGCCTCCCGCCCCGACGAGTCCAGCCGGGTGACGACGCTGGGCGCGCTGGACCCGGCGACGGTCGACATGATGACGGTCGTCACCGTGGGCAACACCGCGACCCGGAACATCGCGGGGCGCATGGTGACCCCGCGCGGCTACCGCTGGCAGAACGGCACACAGGAGGGCGCCCGGTGAACCGCGTGGTCCACCCCATCGAGCAGGAGTCCTTCCGGCGGCTGCGCGCCCGCCTGGACACCTCGCACTTCCCGCCGCTGACCCGGGCGGTGGTGGAGCGGGTCATCCACTCCGCCGCCGATCTGGAGTACGCGACCGACCTCGTCATGAACGAGGACGACCTGGTGACGGCGCACGCCGCGCTGCACGCCGGGGCGCCCGTCGTCGTCGACGTGGAGATGGTCGCGTCCGGCATCACCCGGCGCGGGACCGTCTGCCGGCTGCGGGACGCCGTCTCCGGGCCCGGGCTGACCCGTTCGGCACACGCCGTACGGCTCGCCCACGAGGAGGTCGGGCCCGGCGCCGTCTGGGTGATCGGCTGCGCGCCGACCGCCCTGGAGGAGCTGCTGACCCTCGACGCCTCCCCCGCGCTCGTCATCGGCCTGCCCGTCGGCTTCGTCGGCGCGGCCGAGTCCAAGGCCGCGTTGCGCGCGAGCGGGCTGCCCGCCGTGAGCAACGTGTCCGAGAAGGGCGGTTCGGCGGTCGCCGCCGCCGCGCTCAACGCCCTGCTGTACCACACCGTTTCGTCTGAGGAGACCTCGTGACCACCCCGCCCGCCCTGCTCATCGCCGGACACGGCACCCGTGACGACGCCGGAGCCGAGGCGTTCCGTGACTTCGTCCGGGAACTGGGGCGCCGCCACCCCGAACTGCCCGTCGCGGGCGGCTTCATCGAACTGTCGCCGCCGCCGCTGGGCGAGGCCGTCACCGAGCTGGTCGAGCGGGGCGTGCGCCGGTTCGCCGCCGTACCGCTGATGCTGGTGTCCGCCGGGCATGCCAAGGGTGACATCCCGGCCGCGCTGGCCCGCGAGAAGGAACGGCACCCGGGAATCTCGTACACCTACGGCCGTCCGCTGGGCCCGCACCCGGCGCTGCTGAACGTGCTGGAGCGGCGGCTGGACGAGGCGCTCGGGGGCGCCGCCCGCACGCCCGGGGACCGGGCGGACGTCACCGTGCTGCTCGTCGGGCGCGGCTCCACCGACCCCGACGCCAACGCCGAGGTGTTCAAGGCGGCCCGGCTGCTGTGGGAGGGCCGTGGGTACGCCGGTGTCGAGACGGCGTTCGTGTCGCTCGCGGCGCCGGACGTGCCGAGCGGCCTGGACCGGTGCGTCGCGCTGGGCGCGAAGAAGATCGTCGTCCTGCCGTACTTCCTGTTCACCGGGATCCTGCCGGACCGTGTGCGGCAGCAGACCGAGGGCTGGGCCGCGGCCCACCCGGAGACCGAGGTACGGTCGGCCGACGTCATCGGGCCCGAGCCGGAGCTGCTGGAACTGGTGATGGAGCGGTACCGGGAGGCCGTCGAGGGCGACCTGCGGATGAACTGCGACTCCTGCGTGTACCGGATCGCGCTGCCGGGCTTCGAGGACAAGGTGGGGCTGCCGCAGCAGCCGCACTTCCACCCGGACGACGAGGGACACGACCACGGGCACCACCATCACGGGGGGCACTCGCACAGCCATGCGCACTGAGGGCACCGGCGGGTCCGGACACGATCTGCGGCACCACGGGGACGCCGAAGTGCGCGACGACGGGGCGGCGTTGGTCGACCTCGCCGTCAACGTCCGCGCGGACACGCCCCCGCGGTGGCTGCGGGAGGAGATCGCCGGTTCGCTGTCGTCCCTCGCGGCCTACCCCGACGGGCGGGCCGCGAGGGCGGCGGTGGCCGCGCGGCACGGGCTGCCGGTGGAACGCGTGCTGCTGACAGCGGGGGCCGCGGAGGCGTTCGTCCTGCTCGCCCGCGCCCTGGAGGTCCGCCGGCCGGTCGTCGTGCACCCGCAGTTCACCGAGCCGGAGGCGGCGCTGCGGGACGCCGGGCACACGGTGGACCGGGTGCTGCTGCGCGAGGAGGACGGGTTCCGGCTGGACACGGCGGCCGTCCCGGAGGACGCCGACCTGGTGGTGATCGGCAACCCCACCAACCCGACGTCCGTGCTGCATCCGGCGCGGACGGTCACCCGGCTGGCCCGTCCGGGACGGACGCTGGTGGTCGACGAGGCGTTCATGGACGCGGTGCCCGGGGAGCGCGAGGCGCTGGCCGGCCGGACCGATGTGCCGGGACTCGTCGTGCTGCGCAGCCTCACCAAGACCTGGGGGCTGGCGGGACTGCGCATCGGGTACGCGCTGGCCGCGCCGGGCATGATCGCCCGCCTGGAGCGGGCCCAGCCGCTGTGGCCCGTGTCCACACCGGCGCTGGCCGCGGCGCGGGCGTGCGTGGCGCCCCGGGCGCTGGCCGAGGCGGGGCACGCGGCGCACCGTGTCGCCGGGGACCGGGCGCATCTCGTCGCGGGACTGTCCGCGCTCGCCGGCCGTGGCGTACGGGTGGTACAGCCGGCGGAGGGTCCCTTCGTGCTGGTCCGCATGCCGGACGCCGCGGCGGTACGGCGACGGCTGCGCGACCTCGGCCACGCCGTGCGCCGGGGGGACACGTTCCCCGGGCTCGGCCCCGACTGGATGCGGGTGGCGGTACGCGACCGCGCCACGACGAACGGCTTCCTGACAGCCCTGTCCGCCGCCCTGGACGCCCCCACCGGCCCGCGCGACTGAGAGCCCGGCTGCCTACGGTGGCCCGGCGGGCCCCAGTCCCCCGGGACCCGCCCGACGGGCCGGGCCCCCGGAACGCCCCGACCGTGGGCGGCCCGAAGCCGCTCCGGCGCCGTCACCGTCCCGCCACCGGGCCAGGAGACCGGCACGGGACACCGGGCGCCGCCGGGACGTCCGGCATCCCGGGGCCCGACCGCGGTCCGGGGCCCCTCCATCCACCCGTCCGGCCGGCCGGAACCGCGCCCCCTCTCCCTTCCCGCGCCCGAGCCGGCCCGCCGGGCGGCGGCGGTGGTGGACGAGGCGGGTGCCCGTGCGGCGTGAGCGGCGTCGTCCGCCGGGTGGGGCGGGGACGGCCCCTCCCGGGCGAGCGCCGTCCGCCGGGTGGGCCCGGGTCAGCTCTTGCGGCGCCGGGTCAGGGCAACCGCTCCGCCGCCCGCGAGCAGCAGCGCCAGCGCGCCACCGGCGATGTACGGGGTCGCCGGGCTGCCGCCGGTCTCCGCGAGACCGGCCTCGGCGGGGGCGCCCTGGGGGCGGACGTCGGCGGCCGGGTCGTGGCTCGGTACCGGGTGCCGGGCGGGCGGGGCCGCCGGGGACTCGCAGGTGGCCTCGGCCAGGGTGACGGTGCCCTCGACGTCGGCCACGTCGAGCTTCAAGGGGGTGACGGAGACCTTGAGCTGGAGCGCGGTCGCGGCGGCGGTACGGGTCGTGGTGCGCCGCTCGGCGAGGTCGAGGCGGACCTCGCCCACGCCGGGCACCTTCACCTGGACGGGGCCGCCGGCGGTCAGGGTGACGCGCTTGCCGAGGACGGTGACGGCGCCCAGGACGTCCGCGGAGGCGGTGGGCGCCGTGCCGGCCTCGCAGGTGGCCCTGGCGGTGATCGCGTCGGCCTCGATCACGGACAGCAGGGGCAGGCCGGGGACGTGCAGCCGGGCGTGGGCGACCCGGACCGAGCCCTCGGCGCGCCGGGCGGTGGCCGTCGCCCTCGTGCGGGCGACCTCCGCGTCGAGGACGGTGAACGGCCGGCCGCCGTTCACGCCGTCGAGCCGGGCGGACAGCGCGGTGCGGTCCGCGCTCCGCGGCGCCCGGACCTCGTCGAGGGAGAGGGCGAGCGGGAGGTGCACGCTCTTGGCGAGCAGGGACACGTCGAGCCCGGTGCGCAGGACGACGGCGGAGGCGCGGCCGTGGCCGCCGGTCGCGTGCGCGGCGCCCGCGCCCAGGACCGCGGGTGCCGCGGTGAGGGCGGCGACCGTCGCGAGCGCGGCGAGACGGCGTGCGGGCATGCGGAAGCTGTTGCTGTTCAAGGCGGTGGGACCCCCAGAGGGAATGTTCGGGACCCGTCAACCTTGTACGCACTGTGGGTGAACGGTCAGTGATCCGCGGTCACTTCACTCGAACGTGGATGTCCCGCACGCGGATTCGACAGCCGGGGCACGGCTACTCGACGACGCGCCCGTCGAGCACGACCCGCCGCGGCGCCGCCAGCACCCGTACGTCCGCCCGGGGATCGGCCTCGTACACCACCAGGTCGGCCGGCGCGCCCTCCTCCAGGCCGGGCCGGCCGAGCCACGTCCGGGCGGACCAGGTCGTGGCGGCGAGGGCCCGGACCGGCGGGATGCCGGCGGTGACCAGCTCGGCGACCTCCTCCGCGACCAGGCCGTGGGCCAGGGAGCCGCCGGCGTCCGTGCCGACGTAGACCGGGACGCCGGCGTCGAAGGCGCCGCGCACGGTGTCGTAGCGCCGCTCGTACAGCCGGCGCATGTGGGCGGACCAGCGCGGGTACTTGTCGTCGCCGCCCGCCGCGAGCTTCGGGAAGGTGGCGATGTTGACGAGGGTGGGGACGATCGCGACGCCCCGCTCGGCGAACAGCGGGATCAGGTCCTCGGTGAGGCCGGTGGCGTGCTCGATGCAGTCGATGCCCGCCTCGACCAGGTCGCGCAGCGAGTTCTCGGCGAAGCAGTGCGCGGTGACGCGGGCGCCGAGCCGGTGGGCCTCGGCGATGCCCGCCTCCACGGCCTCGCGGGGCCAGCAGGGGGCCAGGTCGCCGACGCCGCGGTCGATCCAGTCGCCGACCAGCTTGACCCAGCCGTCGCCGCGCCGGGCCTCCCGGGCGACGTGGGCGACGAGGTCCTCCGGTTCGATCTCCCAGGCGTAGTTGCGGATGTAGCGGCGGGTGCGGGCGATGTGCCGGCCCGCGCGGATGATCTTCGGGAGGTCGTCGCGGTCGTCGATCCAGCGGGTGTCGGAGGGGGATCCCGCGTCCCGGATCAGCAGGGTTCCCGTCCCCCGGTCGGTGAGCGCCTGCTTCTCGGCGGTGTCCGCGTCGACCGGGCCCTCGGCGCCCAGGCCGACATGGCAGTGGGCGTCGACCAGTCCGGGCAGCGCCCAGCCCGCGACGGTGGTGATGTCGCGGGCGCCGGCGGGGCGGTCGTAGGAGATCCGCCCCCCGACCACCCACAGCTCGTCACGGACGTCCTCGGGGCCGGCCAGGACCCGCCCCTTCACGTGCAGCACCGCGCCATCGCTCATGCACCGCACCCTAACGGCCTACGGTTCGTCCTTCCCGGCCTGGTCGGAGGTCTCCTCCTCGACCTCGGCCATCGCCGGGTCGAGCAGCCGGGAGAGGAAGTGCCGGGTGCGCTCGTGCTGCGGGTCGCCGATGACCCGCTCGGGGCTGCCGTCCTCGACGACGACGCCGCCGTCCATGAAGACGACCCGGTCGGCGACCTCGCGGGCGAAGGTCATCTCGTGGGTGACGACCATCATCGTCATACCCTCGCGCGCGAGCCGGCGCATGACGGCGAGGACGTCCCCGACGAGTTCGGGGTCGAGCGCGGAGGTCGGCTCGTCGAAGAGCATCACCTCGGGGCCCATGGCGAGCGCGCGGGCGATGGCCACGCGCTGCTGCTGGCCGCCGGAGAGGGAGGCCGGGTAGGCGTCCGCCTTCTCCGCGAGGCCGACCCGGGCCAGGTTCTCGGCGGCGATCCTCGCGGCGGTGGCCCTGTCCCGCCCGAGGACCCGGCGCTGCGGCAGCGTCAGGTTCCCGGTGACGTCCAGGTGCGGGAAGAGGTTGAACTGCTGGAAGACCATGCCGATGCGGCGGCGTACGGCGTCGATGTCGACGTCGGGGTCGGTGACCTCGGTGCCGCCGACGAAGACCTGGCCCTCGGTGGGCTCCTCCAGCAGGTTCACGCAGCGCAGCAGCGTCGACTTCCCGGAGCCGGAGGGGCCGATGACGCAGACCACCTCGCCCTGTCCGATCTCCAGGTCGATGCCGCGCAGCACCTCGTTGTCGCCGAAGGACTTGTGCAGTCCGCGTACCTCGATCTCCGGGCGGGTCACCGGATCGCCTCCTGTGCCTTGGACTCCATACGGCGGACGACGAAGCTGAGCGGGATGGTGACCAGCAGGTAGCACAGGCCGGCGACCAGGATCGGCGTGGAGTTGGCGGTCGTGCTCGCCAGGTCGCGGCCGAACTTGGACAGTTCCCGCTCCTCCAGGGTGACGCCGAGGAACAGCACCAGCGAGGAGTCCTTGAAGAGCAGGACGAGTTCGTTGGTGAGCGGCGGCAGGATGATGCGGAAGGCCTGCGGGATGATGATGGAGACCATGGCCTTCGCGGGCGAGAAGCCGAGCGAACGGGCCGCCTCCGTCTGCCCCTTGGGCACGGCCTGGATGCCGGCGCGGATTGTCTCGGCCATGTAGGCGGCCGAGACCAGGCCGAGGGCGAGGGCGACCTTGCCGTAGGTGCCGCCCGGGATCTCGGTGCCCGGGAACGCGAGCGGCACGGCCACGCCGACGAAGATGAAGATCAGCAGGGCGGGCAGCCCGCGGAAGATCTCGATGTAGATGCCCGCCAGCCAGCGGTAGGGGCCCACGGAGGACAGCCGCATCAGCGCGATGACCATGCCGAGGACGAGTCCGACGACGAAGCCGGACAGCGTGTAGAGCACGGTGTTCTTCAGCGCCAGGGTGATGACGTCGGGGAACATCTGCCGTGCGATGCCGGCCTGGGCGAACTGGTTGCGCAGCCGGCCCCAGTCGGCCGTGACCGCGAAGGCGATCACGGCGGCGGCGAAGACGGCGTACTGCGCGCCGCGGGACAGGGTCCGCTTCTGCCGCCGGGTCAATCCCTTCCTCTTCGGCCCCAGCGGTACGTCCGTGTCGCTCATGAGGCCGCGGGAGAGGCGACGGAGGCGTTGTACGGGCCGATCCACTTCTCGTAGATCTTCTTGTAGGTGCCGTCGGCCTTGGCGTCCTTGAGCGCCTTGTTGATGGCGTCGAGCAGCGCCTTGTTGCCCTTCTTGACGGTGAAGCCGTACTGCTCACCGGTCTTGAGGTTGTCGACGACCTTGAACCTGTCCGCGTTGGCCTTGTCCTTCAGCCAGCCCTGGACGACCGGGTAGTCGATGACGACGGCCTGGACCTGGCCGGTGCGCAGGCCGTTGAGGACCGCGTCGGAGGACTCGAAGGAGACCGGGTCGTAGCCCTTGTTCCTGACGTAGTCCTCGCCGGTGGTCTGCGCCTGGGCACCCAGCTTCTTGCCCTTGGCCTTGACGTCGGCGAGGGACTTGACGCCGCTCTTCCTGTCGACGAGGACGGCCTGGGTGGCCTCGAAGTAGGGGTCGGAGAAGTCGACGTTCTTCTTGCGTTCGGCGGTGATGGTCATGCCGGCGGCGGCCAGGTCGCACTCGCCCGAGTTGAGGAAGGCGCCCGTCTTGAAGTTCTCGAACGGCGTGTCGCGGATGTTCTGCGGGACGCCGAGGTCCTTGGCGACGAGGTCGATCAGGGAGACGTCGAAGCCCTGCACCTTTCCGTCGACCTCCGACTGGAACGGCGGGTAGGGCAGGTGGGTGCAGGTGGTCAGCCGGCCGGCCTTGGCGAGGTGGACGCCCTTGACGGTGGTCTTGCCGCTCCCCCCGCCGTCCGAGGAGCAGCCGGCGGCCACTAGCACGAGCCCGGCGGTCGCGGTGGTGGCAGCCAGGAGGCGGGTCCGGCGCCCGAGGAGCGTTGTCATGGGGGGATTCTCCTATGCGGGAACGAAGGGTTTCGATTATAAGGAAATGTTGGGGTCTCTCAAATCAAACCGGTGACTTCAGAGCCGTCCGGCCTAGGAAGTCACCGGTCGGGGAGCGGGTGGGAGCGGAGAGTTACGCTCGTCCCGGCCGTCTTCCGGCGGCCCCCGTGGAACCTCGTGAGCGAAGAGAGCACCGCTGTGACCCACCCCTTCCTCGACCTTCCCCCGCTGAGTGCCGAGCGCTTCGCCGCCATCGAGGACCGGGTGGCCCGGCTGTTGGACACCCGGCAGACCGTCCTGGTCACCCAGGGCGAGGCACTGCTGCCGCTGGAGGGCGCGATCCGCGCGGCGGCCGGTCCGGGCACGGTGGCCCTGAACGTGATCACGGGCCCGTACGGGCAGACCTTCGGCAACTGGCTGCGCGACGCCGGGGCGACCGTGCACGATCTGTCCATCCCCTTCCACACGGCGGTGACCGCCGCCCAGGTCCGGGAGGCGTTCGCGCGGCACCCGGAGACCGACTTCGTGTCCCTGGTGCACGCGGAGGCGGCGACGGGCAACACCAACCCGGTCGCGGCGATCGGTGAGGCGGTACGGGAGCAGGGCGCGCTGTTCTACCTGGACGCGGTGGCCTCCGTGGGCGCGGAGCCGGTGCTGCCGGACGCGTGGGGCGTGGACCTGTGCGTGATCGGGGCGCAGAAGGCGATGGGCGGCCCGGCGGGCGTGTCGGCGATCTCGGTGAGCGAGCGGGCGTGGGCCCGCATGGCCGCCAACCCGCGCGCCCCGCGCCGCTCCTACCTGTCCCTGCTGGACTGGAAGGAGCGCTGGACCGACGCCGGCCGCACGGCACTGCCGCACGCGCCGGCCCAGCTCGAGATGCTGGCGCTGGAGGCGTGCCTGGAGCGGATCGAGTCGGTGGGCCCTGCGACGGTGATGGCCCGGCACCGGGCCGCCGCCCTGGCCGCACGGGCCGGGGCGGTGGCGCTGGGCGGGGGCCTGGAGCCGTACGTGTACGAGGAGAGGGACGCGGCGCCGGTCGCGACGACGCTGCGGGTGCCGCCGGGCACGGTCGCCTCGGAGCTGGTCGCCGACGCGCTGCGGTCCGACCCGGCCCTGCCCCTGGCCGCCGGCGGCGGGGCGCTCGCCGGGGAGATGATCCGCGTCAACCACTACGGGCCCGACGCGACCCCGGACGCCGTCACCGAGTCGCTGACGGCTCTGGGCGGGGCCATGGCCGGCCGGGGCCTGGCCGTGGACCCCGAGGGTGCCCGCCGGGCCGCGGCGGACGCCTGGCGCTAGCCGCCGCCCACGTGTTCCCGGGGGCTCTGCCCCCGGGGGCACCGAATCGTGAATTCAATTCCCCTTCACCATTCCCGCCAATTTCGCGGGCGATAGCTTCCGGTCTCCTTCTGCCCGATTTTTGCAGAGCTAAACAAGAGACTTTGCGAACGGATTTTCCGGGCGTTTCCGGACTGTGACACAACCCACAGATGCACCCTTTTGTCATTATTTGCTGCAGGGCATCTCGGGCATATCGCCGAAGCGACCCTCCGTCACTCCCGTCACTCCCGTGCATTTTCTAATTCGCCTCGCTAAATTCGTGACGCATGACTGCCGCACTCGCAGACCTGCTCATCGAACGGCCGGCGACGACGGACGGAGCCGCGCTCTGGCGTCTCGCCAAGGATTCGGAAACCCTCGACCTCAACTCCTCCTACAGCTATCTGCTGTGGTGCCGGGACTTCGCCGGCACCTCGGCGGTGGCGCGCGGTGCGGACGGGGAGCCGGTCGGTTTCGTCACCGGATACGTGCGGCCGGACCACCCGCACACCCTGGTCGTCTGGCAGGTGGCCGTCGCCGCCGCCCAGCAGGGACGCGGCATCGCCGCCGCCCTGCTGGACGGCCTGGCCGGCCGGCTGGTCACCGAGCACGGCATCACCGCGCTGGAGACCACCATCACCCCCGGCAACACCGCCTCCGAGCGTCTCTTCACCTCGTTCGCCGAACGCCACGGCGCGCAGGTCACCCGCGAGGTGCTGTTCCCGGCCGAGCTGTTCCCGGACGGCCCGCACGACCCCGAAGTCCTGTACCGCATCGGCCCGCTGACCGCGTCCACCGCCCACTGAGGAGCGATTCACCGTGACCATCACCCAGCCCGACCTCAGCGTCTTCGAGACCCTCGAGTCCGAGGTGCGCAGCTACTGCCGCGGCTGGCCCACCGTCTTCGACCGCGCGCAGGGCAGCCGGATGTACGACGAGGACGGTCATGCGTACCTCGACTTCTTCGCCGGTGCCGGTTCGCTCAACTACGGCCACAACAACCCCGTCCTCAAACGGGCGTTGATCGACTACCTGGCGCGGGACGGCGTCACCCACGGCCTGGACATGTCGACCACGGCCAAGCGGTCGTTCCTCCAGACCTTCCAGGACCTGGTGCTGCGCCCGCGCGACCTGCCGTACAAGGTCATGTTCCCGGGCCCGACGGGCACCAACGCCGTCGAGTCCGCGCTGAAGCTGGCCCGCAAGGTGAAGGGGCGCGAGGCGATCGTGTCGTTCACCAACGCCTTCCACGGCATGTCGCTGGGCTCCCTCGCCGTCACCGGCAACGCCTTCAAGCGGGCCGGCGCGGGCGTCCCCCTGGTGCACGGCACCCCGATGCCGTTCGACAACTACTTCGACGGCAAGGTCCCGGACTTCCTGTGGTTCGAGCGGCTGCTGGAGGACCAGGGCTCCGGCCTCAACAAGCCCGCCGCCGTGATCGTGGAGACCGTCCAGGGCGAGGGTGGCATCAACGTCGCCCGGCCCGAATGGCTGCGCGCGCTCAAGGAGTTGTGCGAGCGCCAGGACATGCTGCTGATCGTCGACGACATCCAGATGGGCTGCGGCCGCACCGGCGCCTTCTTCTCCTTCGAGGAGGCCGGTATCACGCCGGACATCGTCACCGTGTCCAAGTCGATCAGCGGTTACGGGCTGCCGATGTCGCTGTGCCTGTTCCGGCCCGAGCTGGACGTCTGGGAGCCCGGCGAGCACAACGGCACCTTCCGCGGCAACAACCCCGCCTTCGTCACCGCCACCGCCGCACTGGAGGCGTACTGGGCGGACGGCGCGGCCATGGAGAAGCAGACGCGGACCCGTGGCGAGCAGGTCGAGCAGGCGCTGATCGCCATCACCGAGGAGAACCTCGCCGACGTGCGGGAGTACCGCGGGCGCGGTCTGGTGTGGGGCCTGGAGTTCCGCGACAAGCAGCGGGCCGGCCGGGTGGCCCAGCGCGCCTTCGAACTCGGGCTGCTCATCGAGACCTCCGGCCCGGAGAGCGAGGTCGTCAAGCTGATGCCCGCGCTGACGATCACCCCCGAGGAGCTGGACGAGGGCCTGAGCATCCTCGCCCGCGCCGTCCGGGAAACCGTCTGACCAGCAAGGAGGAGAGTGCATGATCGTCCGATCGTTCGAGGACATCGAGGGCACCGACCGGCACGTCAGGGCGAAGTCCGGCACCTGGGAGAGCAAGCGGATCGTCCTCGCCGAGGAGCGGGTCGGCTTCTCCCTGCACGAGACCATCCTGTACGCCGGGACCGAGACGTCGATGTGGTACGCCAACCACGTCGAGGCCGTCGTCTGCACCCGGGGCGAGGCCGAACTGACCGACCGGGAGACCGGGAAGACGTACACGATCACCCCCGGCACCATGTACCTCCTCGACGGGCACGAGCGGCACACGCTGCGCGTCAAGGACGACTTCCACTGCATCTGCGTGTTCAACCCGCCCGTCACCGGACGGGAGGACCACGACGAGAACGGCGTCTACCCTCCCCCAGAGCCGAATGCCTGGGGGGACCCCCAGCTCACCGAGCCCGAGGAGGTGTGACGCACGATGACCACCGCGACCGTCACCGACCTGTACCCCACCCGTGGAACCAGCGAGGTCGCCGTCCCCCGCCGGGACCCCGTCCTCTGGGGCTCCCCGGACACCCCGGGCCCGGTGCCGACGGCCGAACTCCAGGCGTACGAGCGGGACGGCTTCCTCACCGTCGACCAGCTCATCACCCCGGACGAGGTCGAGGTCTACCGGCGTGAGCTGGACCGGCTGGTCGCCGACCCGGCGATCCGCGCCGACGAGCGCTCCATCGTCGAGCCGAGGTCCCAGGAGATCCGCTCGGTCTTCGAGGTGCACCGGATCAGCGAGGTGTTCGCGAACCTGGTGCGTGATCCGCGGGTGGTGGACCGGGCCCGGCAGATCCTCGGCTCGGACGTGTACGTCCACCAGTCCCGGATCAACGTCAAGCCGGGCTTCGGCGCGAGCGGCTTCTACTGGCACTCGGACTTCGAGACCTGGCACGCCGAGGACGGCCTGCCGAACATGCGCACGGTGTCCGTCTCGATCGCGCTGACCGAGGACCACGACACCAACGGCGGCCTGATGATCATGCCCGGGTCGCACCGGACGTTCCTGGGCTGTGCCGGGGCGGCGCCCGAGGACAACCACAAGAAGTCGCTGCAGATGCAGGACGCGGGCACCCCGTCGGACGAGGCGCTGACCGCGCTGGCGGGCGAGCACGGCATCCGGCTGTTCACCGGCCCGGCCGGGTCGGCGACCTGGTTCGACTGCAACTGCATGCACGGCTCCGGCGACAACATCACGCCGTTCCCGCGCAGCAACGTCTTCATCGTGTTCAACAGCGTGGAGAACACGGCGGTGGAGCCGTTCGCGGCGCCGGTGCCGAGGCCCGAGTTCATCGGAGCGCGGGACTTCACCCCCGTACGGTGACGTGCGGGACCAGCGGGCCGGGGCCTCCTTTCCGTGGGACGGGGAGGCCCCGGCCCGGTCGTGTCAGCTCGCCAGTGCCTGGAGCAGGCGGTCCACGTCCGCGGCGGTGTTGTAGAGGTGGAAGGCCGCGCGCAGGTTGCCGGCGCGGTCGGAGACCTCGATACCCCACTCGCTCAGCTCCTGCTGCCGGGAGCCCAGTCCGGGGACGGAGACGATCGCCGAGCCGGGCGCCGGCCGGGGCTCATGGCCCAGGTCCGCGAGTCCGGCCCGGAACCGGTCGGCGAGTCCCACCGTGTGCGCGTGGACGGCGGACAGCCCCAGTTCCTCGATGAGTTCGAGCGAACGGCGCAACCCGGCGTAGCTGAACAGGGCGTGGCTCAGATCGAACCGGCGCGCGGAGTGGGCGAGTTCGCTGACCGGGCCGTAACAGCTTTCCCACGGCGTCTCGGCCGCGACCCAGCCGGCGAGGACCGGGACGAGCCCGCCGAAGTCCTCGGGGACCGTGAGGAAGGCGGCGCCGTGCGGGCCGAGGAGCCACTTGAAGGCGACGGAGGCGGTGAAGTCGTGGGCGCCGGCGTCCACCGGCAGCCAGCCGGCGGCCTGGGAGAAGTCGACGTAGGTGCGGGCGCCGTGCGCGCGGGCGGCCTCGCGCAGGGCGGGCAGGTCGGCGAGCCGGCCGTCGGCGGACTGGGCGGCGCTGACCGCGACGAGCGCGGTGCCCGGCCGGACCGATTCGGCGATCCGCTCCAGGGGGACGGTGCGGACCTTGAGGTCGCCGCGGACATGGAAGGGGTTGAGCACGGACGTGAAGTCGTCCTCGGCGGTGAGGACCTCGGCGCCGGCGGGCAGCGAGGCGGCGATCACGCCGGTGTGCGCGGCGACCGAGGCGCCGGCCGCGACGCGGCTTCCGGGAACGCCGACGAGGCGGGCGTAGGCGGCCCGCGCCGCCTCCACGTCGTCGTACAGCGGGAGCAGGGGCCGGCCCTCGGCCCGCAGCAGCGCCGCTTCCCCGAGGGCGGCGACGGTACGGGCGGGCAGCAGACCGTTGCTCGCGGTGTTGAGGTAGATGCTCTTCCGGCTGAACTCGGCGCGGACGAGGCTCTCGAACGTCTCCGTGGTCTCCATGGCTCCACTGTGCGGCCGCCCGGGGTCCCCGTCCATGGCGATTTTCCGCGTGGATCCGCCTGGTGGTCCTTGTACCTGCGCCCCGGCCTGCGGTCTCAGCGGTGCGGCGGCAGCGCGCACCCGTCCGGGCCGCAGGCCTGCCCGCCCTCCCCGCCGACCGGCTCCAGCACGGAGCGCTCGCCCCAGGCCTGGGCCAGGGCCCGGGTGAAGACCTCGGCGCTCTGGGCGCCGGAGACGCCGTAGGTGCGGTCGAGGACGAAGAAGGGCACGCCGGTCGCGCCGAGCCGGGCGGCCTCGCGCTCGTCGGCGCGGACGTCCTCGGCGTACGCGTCGGGGTCGGCGAGCACCGCGCGGGCCCGGCCGGCGTCCAGTCCGGCCTCGGCGGCCAGCTCCACCAGGCGCTCGTCGCCCTCGGTGAAGACGGACCGCTCCTCGGCGAAGTTGGCCCGGTAGAGAACGTCGACGAGTTCGTCCTGCCGGCCCTGCTCCCTGGCGAAGTGCAGCAGGCGGTGCAGGTCGAAGGTGTTGCCGTGGTCGCGGCCCCGGGTGCGGTAGGGCAGGCCCTCGGCGGCGGCCTGGGCGCCCAGGTTGTCCTCCCCGGCCTCGGCCTGCGCCTCGCTCATCCCGTACTTCCGGGTGAGCATCGTGATCACCGGCTGCGCGTCGCCCTTGGCCCGGTCCGGGTCCAGCTCGAAGGAGCGGTGCACCACCTCGACCTGGTCGCGGTGCGGGAAGGCGGCCAGCGCCTTCTCGAAGCGGGCCTTGCCCACGTAGCACCAGGGGCAGGCGATGTCGCTCCAGATCTCGACGCGCATGTCTTGGGCTCTCTCCGGTTCGTACGGACGCGGGGACGCTCCCCGATCGGTACGTGAACCTTCAAGCAGCCGGTTTCATTCCCGGGCCGGTACGGGCAGGCACAGGAAGAGGTGGTGGTCGTCGGGGGCCGGCGGATGGGCGGGGTCCGGGGCCCAGCCCTGGCGGGCGTAGAAGGCCTGGGCGCGGTGGTTGTCCACGTGGACGTCGAGGACGGCCCGGCGCCTGCCGTCGGCGCGCCACTGCTCGACGCAGGCCGCGTGCAGCGCCGTACCGATGCCGGCGCGCCAGCGGTCGGGGTCGACGTGGAACTGGAACAGCTTCACGGTGTCCGCCGGGCCGTCCTGCGGGGGCCGGAAGGAGGCGACGCCGGTGATCGCGCCCCGGTCCACGACGCACAGCACCTGGCCGTCGGGGCGCTCGACGGCACCACGCCAGGCGGCGGTCCAGTCGGTGCCGTCGTCCGGGAGGCCGTCGGGGTAGTACGTCGAGCGGGCGCGGTGATGCAGCGCGGCGATCGTCCCGGCCTCGGCGGTCAGGGCGGTGCGGATCACCCGGGCGCCTGTCACACGGTCATTGATCATGCAACGGAGGACGTGGCCGGCCGCGGCCCGGTTCCGCCGGGCCGGGCGAACTGGGTCCGGTAGACGCTCGGGGTGAGGCCGGTGCGGCGGACCACGTGGGCGCGGAGCGAGTCGGCGGTGCCGAGACCGCAGGCGGCGGCGACCTGGTCCATGCGCAGGGTCGTGGTCTCCAGCAGTTCCCTGGCGCGCTCCATGCGCTGGTGCAGCAGCCACTGGAGCGGGCTGACCCCGCTCTCGGCGTGGAACCGGCGGGTGAGGGTGCGCACGGAGACGCCCGCGTGCCGGGCCAGGTCGGTCAGGGTGAGCGGCTTGTCCAGGTTGCGCATGGCCCAGCCGCGGGTGTCGGAGCAGACGGTGCCGCGTTCGGGCGGCAGCGGGGTGTGGGTGAACTGGGTCTGACCGCCGGGTCGTACGGGGGCGACCAGGGCGAGCCGGGCGACCTCGTTGGCGACGGCGGCGCCGTAGTCGGGGCGGATGACGTGCAGACACAGGTCGATGCCGGCGGCGTAGCCGGAGGAGGTCAGGAACTGGCCGTCCTGGGCGTAGAGGACGTCGCCCCGGACGTCGACGTCGGGGTGGCGGCGCCGCATCTCCTCGGGCGTGCGCCCAGTAGGTGGTGGCCCGGCGGCCGTCGAGCAGCCCGGCCTCGGCGAGCGAGAACGCCCCGGTGCAGAGGGAGGCGATGCGCACGCCGTTCGCGGCGGCCTCGCGCAGCGCCCGGAGCACCCGCGGGTCCGGGGCGAAGGGCCGGCCGGCGCCCGCCACGATCACGGTGTGCGCCCCGCGCAGGGCCTCCAGGCCGTACGGCACCCGCAGTTCCAGCGTGCCGGTGGTGGCCACCGGTCCGGCGTCGGGTGCGCAGATCACCACCTCGTCCCGCTGGCCCTCGGCTGCGCGCTGACCATCCCGCCGCTGACGGTGGTGTGCTGGACGCCGTGCCGGCCGAGCGGGCCGGGCTGGCGGCCGGGGTGCTCAACGCGGCCCGGCAGGCGGGCGGCGGACTGGGGATCGCGGTCTTCGGGGCACTGGTGTCTGGGGGTTTCGTCGCGGGCATGCGGGTGAGCCTGGCCGGTTCCGCGGCCCTGTTCGCCCTGGCTTTCGTCCTAAGCTGCCGCCTGGGGCGCGGCCCGGCCGGCTCCTGAGGACTCGGGGCCCCGCCGGCGGGGCCCGCGCCCCCGCCGGTCAGCGCTCCAGTACCCCGTTGAACCGCCGGGGAAGGTTCAGGGGGTTGTCGTCGCGGAGTTCCGCGGGCAGCAACGCCTCCGGCGCGTTCTGGTAGGCGACCGGCCGCAGCCAGCGTTCGACGGCCGTGCCCCCCACCGAGGTGGACGTGGAGGTGGTCGCCGGGTACGGACCGCCGTGGTGCTGGGCCGGTGCCACGGCCACCCCCGTCGGCCACCCGTTGACCAGCACCCGCCCGGCCAGCGGGGTCAGTTCGGCGAGCAGCTCCGGGCCCCGGCCGTGGCCGGCGGCCTCCTCGGAGGACAACTGGACGGTGGCCGTCAGGTTGCCCGGCAGCCGCGACAGCACCGCCGTCGCCTCACCGTCGTCCTCGTACCGGACCACGACGGTGACCGGTCCGAAGCACTCCTCCAGCAGCAGGTCGTACGCCCCCTCCTCGGTGAGCCGGCTCGCCGGCACGGTGAGGAACCCGGGGCTGACCGTGTGCTCGTCGCCCGGGCCCGGCGTCACCGGGGCCTCCACGCCCTCCAGGCCGGCGCGCTCCCGCACCCCGGCGACGAAGTTGTCCCGCATGCGGTGGTCGAGCAGCACCCCGGCCTCGGTGTCGCCGACGGCGTCGGCCAGCGACTTCACGAGCCGGTCGCCGCCCGTGCCGGACGGCACCAGCACCAGGCCGGGCTTGACGCAGAACTGGCCGGTGCCGAGGGTCATCGACCCGGCGAGCCCGCCGCCGATCTCCTCGGCCCGCTCGGCCGCGGCGGCCTCGGTCACCAGGACCGGGTTCAGCGAGCCGAGTTCGCCGTGGAAGGGGATCGGCACGGGACGTGCGGCGGCGGCGTCGAAGAGCGCCCGGCCGCCCCGTACCGAACCGGTGAAGCCGGCCGCGGCGACCAGCGGGTGCCGGATCAGCTCGAGGCCCGCCTCGAAGCCGTGCACGAGGCCGACGACACCCTCGGGGATGCCGTGCCCGGCGGCGGCCCGGCGCAGCACCCCGGCGACCAGTTCGGACAGGGCCGGGTGGTCGGGGTGCGCCTTGACGACGACCGGGCAGCCCGCGGCCAGCGCGCTCGCGGTGTCCCCGCCGGCGACGGAGAAGGCGAAGGGGAAGTTGGACGCGGAGTAGACGGCGACGACGCCGAGCGGGACCTTGTAGCGCCGCAGGTCGGGGACGGGCGGGGTCGCGGTGTCGTCGGGGTGGTTGATGATGACGTCGAGGAAGGCGCCCTCGTCGACGATGTCGGCGAAGGCCCGTAGCTGGTAGGCGGTGCGGGCGAGTTCGCCGGTGAGCCGGGCCGGGCCCAGCGCGGTCTCGGCGTCGGCGGTCTCCACCAGGGTGTCCCGGGCCGCCTCCAGGTCCGCGGCGGCCGAGCGCAGGAAGGCGGCGCGGACCGCGCGGTCGGCGAGGGTGCCGCGCGCGGCACCGGCCGCCCGGACCGCCGCGTCCACCTCCTGGGCCGTGGCCTCCACCGCAACCTGTTCACGCTGCTTCCCGGTGCGCGGGTCGACGCTCCAGACTGGTGCTGATACCACCGCGGGGTCCCTCCAGTTAAGGCCGCAATACTGGGTCAACCATCAGCCGCGTTCGATATACTGAACACTGTCTCTGATGATGAATACGCTGCTCGGAGACTATTTCCCGGCGATTGAAGGGGTCAAGCGCGATGTCGGCTGGCGAGACAGGCGGGGCGCAGGTCAAATCCGCGGTACGGACGGTCGAACTGCTGGAGTACTTCGCCGGCAAGCCCGGTATGCACTCCCTCGCGGCCGTCCAGGAGGCGGTGGGGTACCCCAAGTCCAGCCTGTACATGCTGCTGCGCACACTCGTGGAGCTGGGCTGGGTGGAGACCGACGCGACGGGCACGCGGTACGGCATCGGGGTGCGCGCGCTGCTGGTCGGCACGTCGTACATCGACGGCGACGAGGTGGTGGCCGCCGCCCGCCCGACCCTGGACCGGCTCTCCGACGACACCACGGAGACCATCCACCTGGCCCGGCTCGACGGCACCAACGTCGTCTACCTCGCCACCCGCCAGTCCCAGCACTACCTGCGCCCGTTCACCCGCGTCGGCCGCCGGCTGCCCGCCCACTCCACCTCCCTGGGCAAGGCCATCCTCGCCACCTGCACCGACGAGCAGGTCCGCGCCCTGCTGCCGCAGACGCTGCCCGCGCTCACCGAACACACCATCACCGACCGGGAGAAGCTCATCGAGGAGCTGCACCAGGTGCGGGAGCAGGGCTTCGCGGTCGACCGCGAGGAGAACACGCTGGGCCTGCGCTGCTTCGGCGTGGCGATCCCGTACCGCACCCCGGCGCGGGACGCCATGAGCTGCTCGGTGCCGGTGGCCCGGCTGACCCCCGCCCACGAACAACTGATCAAGGACGCGCTGTTCGACGCGCGGGACCGGCTGACGCTGGCGACCCGCAGGCTCTGAGCCCCGACACCACGAGCCGGGGCCCCCGCCGCGTCCGTCGGCCCCGGGCGCCCGCGGGGTCGTAGGCTCGGGCCCCATGGAGATCGTGCTGCGCGCTGTCGAGGACGACGACCTGCCGGTGTTCTTCCGGCAGATGACCGACCCGGAGTCCCTCCGGATGGCCGCCTTCGGCCTCGACGTCCAGGGCGACCGGGCCGCCTTCGACGCCTGGTGGCAGCGGCTGCGGGCGTCCGACGCCGTGTCCCGCACGGTGCTCGCCGACGGGCGGGTGGCCGGCAGCGCGGCCGTCTACGGCGAGCCGGGCGGGCGCGAGGTGACGTACTGGATCGACCGCTCCGACTGGGGCCGGGGACTGGCGACGGCGGCCCTGCGGGCGCTGCTCGCCGAGGTGCCCGAACGGCCGCTGTACGCGCGGGCCGCGGCCGACAACGCCGGCTCCCTGCGGGTGCTGGCGAAGTGCGGCTTCCGGGAGACGGCCCGAGCCCAGGGGTTCGCGAACGCGCGGGGCCATGAGATCGAGGAGGTCGTCCTCGTCCTGGGGGACTGAGGGACTGGGGGACTGGGGGACTGAGCGGGGCGAGGGACCGGGGAGGACATGCAGGAACCGGCCTTCCAGGATGAACGGGGCATGAGAAAAGGGGGCGTACGGGAACGATTGCCCCGCCCCGCTCGTCTTCCGGGCGGGATGAACACAACGATCAGGCGGGCGTCCGTCTTCGCGCTGCTGCTCGTGCTCGCTCTGCTGGTCAGGGCGACCTGGGTGCAGTTCTACGACGGCAAGGCCCTCGCGGACGACAACGACAACCGGCGGAACGCGATCGAGACGTACTCGCGGCCCCTGGGGAACATCATCGTGGCCGGGAACGCGATCACCGGTTCGGCCCGGACGAAGGGAAGCGACCTCGCGTACAGGCGGACGTACACGGACGGCAGGCTCTACGCGGCGGTGACGGGCTACGCCTCACAGGCCTACGCCCCCACCCAACTGGAGGGCGTCTACCACGACCTGCTCAACGGCACCGACAACCAGCTCAAGACCGTGCTGGACACGGTCACCGGGGAGCGCGCCGATCCGGGCGACGTCATCACGACGATCGACCCGGCCGTGCAGAAGGCCGCCTACCGCGCGCTCGGTGACAACAAGGGCGCGGCCGTCGCGCTCGACCCGAGGACCGGCAGGATCCTCGCCGTCGTCTCGACGCCGTCGTACGATCCCTCCGCCCTCACCGACGCAAACACCGCCGGCGCCGCCTGGAAGCGGCTCACGGCGGACAAGGAGAAGCCGCTCACCAACCGCGCGCTGCGCCAGCCGCTGCCGCCGGGCTCGACGTTCAAGCTGGTCGTGGCCGCCGCCTCGCTGGAGGACGGGCTGTACCGGAACGTGGACGAGCACACCGACAGCCCCGACCCCTACACGCTGCCGGGCACGGTGCGGGTACTGGCGAACGAGAACAGGTCGGCTCCGTGCCGGAACGCCTCCATCCGTGTCGCCCTCCAGTACTCCTGCAACAACGTCTTCGGCCACATGGCCGTCCGGCTCGGGCAGGACAAGGTGCGGGCCATGGCCGAGAAGTTCGGCTTCGACGACGACCGGCGGGACGTGCCGGTACGGGCCTATGCCAGCGTCTATCCCTCCGGGATGGACAAGGCGCAGACGGCGCTGTCCGGCATCGGCCAGTTCGACGTCACCGCCACTCCTCTCCAGATGGCCATGGTGTCCGCGACCATCGCCAACGGCGGCAAGCTGGTCTCGCCGCACATGGTGTCGCGGACCACCGACAGCGGCGGTGATGTGGTGAAGGACTACGACAAAGACGCCGGCACCGAGGAGGTCCTCAGCCCCGCCACCGCCGAGCAGCTCCGGTCGGCGATGGAGACGGTGGTGAAGGAGGGCACCGGCACGAACGCGCTGATCGACGGGGTGACCGTCGGCGGCAAGACCGGTACCGCCCAGCACGGCGAGAACAACAGCAAGACGCCGTACGCCTGGTTCACCTCGTACGGCAGGTCCGACAGCGACGGCAAGGAGGTCGCCGTCGCGGTGATGGTCGAGCAGTCGGACGCGGCGCGCTCGGAGGTCAGCGGCAACGGGCTGGCGGCGCCGGTCGCGCGGGCGATGATGCGGGCGGCGCTGAAGTAGGCGGTCCGCGCGGTGCGTTCGCCCCCTCGTGCGGGGGGGTCTCGGTGTGCCACAGTCGGGTTCGGCCGGCCACATGGCGTCCGGCCCCCCGCACAAGAACGCGAAACGATCACTGCTACGCTTCCGGATCTCCGTCCGGGCGCTCCTCCGGACCCTCGCATGTCATTCACATGACACTCACAGAGCCGCACCGAGAAGAGGTCACCCGTGGGCACAGTCGTGGACGACGCCGCCTCCGTGGAGTTCCATGCCTTCTTCGAACGGCACTACGCCGAACTCGCCCGGCTCGCGCATCTGCTGACCGGCGAGGCGGACGCCGCGGACGACCTCGCGGCGGACGCGCTGCTGGCGCTGTGGCACCGCTGGGACCGGGTGCGGGCGGCCGACCATCCGGCCGCGTACGCCCGGGGCGTGGTCGCCAACCTGGCCCGCACCCGGATCCGCAGCGCGGTGCGCGAGCGGCGGCGGATGGCGCTCTTCTGGTCGCGCGGCGAGGAGCGCACCGACGGACCGGACGTCGCCGGTGCGGTGGACGTCCAGGAGGCGCTGCGCAGGCTGCCGTTCCGGAAACGGGCGTGCGTGGTGCTGCGGCACGCCTTCGACCTGTCGGAGAAGGACACCGCGCTGGCGCTCGGGGTGTCGGTGGGTACGGTGAAGAGCCAGACGTCCAAGGGCATGGCCGAACTCCAGCGGCTGCTCGGCCCGCGGCACGATCCGCGGCGGGTGCACGCGGCGATGGCGGTCCGGGGCGGCGAGAGCGGAGGAAGGAACCGATGAGGCAGCAGGACGTGCACGACGAGCTGCGCGCCCGGCTGCACGAGGCGGCCGGGGCCCACGAGCCCGACCGCGCGCGCATCCTGGCGCGCATGGAGCGGGGCATGGCCGCGCCGTCCCGGTCCGGCCACCGGGCCGGACGGCCGCCGGCGTCCGGCTGGTTCCGGGTGGCCGCCGCCACCGCCGCGGTGGCCGGGGTGCTCGCGGTCGGCGGGTACGCGGTGGCGTCCGCGGTGAAGGACGAACCGCCGGTGCGGCGGACCGTGGCCGCGTCGCCGTCCGCCACGCCCACCCCGTCCCCGGACGCGCCGGCCCGGCCCTCCGCCCCGGCGCGCCCGACGCCCGGCGGGCACGGCACCGGGCCGTCCCGCACGCCGGCGCCGCCCCCTTCCCGCATGCCGGGCGCCACCGCCCCGGCCCGGCCGCCGGCGGCGCGCGCCGAGCAGGACGGCCCGCTGTGGTCGGACGGTTCCGTGGACGCCCACAGCAACGACTTCTGGGCCCAGAGCAATCTGACCCTGAGGACGACGGAGCCGCTCACCGCCCTCACCGTCCGGCTGAAGGTCGCGCAGACCGGCGGGGTGACGTCCACGGGCGCCTGGCGCTCCCTTCCCGAGGCGGACTTCAGCCAGAGCGTCGAGGAGCGGGACGGTTTCCTCGTCTACACCTGGACCCTGAAGGCGGGCCGTACGGTGCCGGCGGGCCGGTGGGTGTTCGCGGGGCAGTACGACCACGCGCGCGGCGGCCGGGACGCCAAGGACGACTCGTACACCATGACGGGCACGGCGGACGGCCACGGCCACGCCGTGGCCGGTGACTTCGCCCCGCACCGCGACGGCGACGGCGGCTCCTGAGCCGGGCCCCCGTCCACCGGCTGCGAGCCGCCCGCCGGCCCCCGCCACGGCACGGTGCTGCCGGTGACGGGAGCCGAGTACGAAAGGCTGCTCAGGACCTACCGCCGAGCGGACGGGGGACGACCCGTCAGGAGACGAAGTACGTCGGGTTCGGCAGCTTGTAGGTGCGGTCCGCGTACCCGCCGTCCAGGTCCGAGTACTGGTCGCCGAAGTTGGCGATGATCTCGTACCCGAGGTCCTTCTCGATGTGCCTGCGGGTGCCCGCCTTGTACTGCACGGTCGTGCAGGTCCAGGTGCCCGGGGTGGCGCAGTCCTTCAGATAGGCCGGCGGAGCGGCCTTGTCCTTGAGGAACATGTGGTCGGCGTCGAGGTTCACATCGGCGCCGACCTTCTTCAGGTTCTGCACGGCGGCGGTGCGCTGGGCCTCGCTGAGACCGGAGTTGTAGAACACCTCGACACCCCGGGACGCGGCGTAGCGCACCAGCTCCGGGCTGCCGAAGACGGCCGGGCGGTCGGCGCGGTTCACGTAGTCGGCCCATGTGGTGCCGTTGTACGTGTAGTTGTAGCGCTTCTCGTAGTCGAGGCTGAGCAGCAGCGTGTCGTCGATGTCGAAGACGACGGCCGGCTTCTCGCCCCGGTGGTGCGCCTTGCGGGCGGCCTTGTCGATGGCGGACGTGGCGGCGGCGTCGATGCGCGCCAGGTCCTTGGCGTACGGGCTGTCGGGGGACGCCTGGTAGACGCCTTGGCTGTCCGCGGCGGTGCCGTAGTACGTGTCGATGTCCTTCACCAAGAGGCCTATGTTGTAGGGCTCGTGGGTGGAGTTCGCCGTCGACTGACCGGCGGTGGCCGCGCCCGCGCCGTAGAGCGCCGCACCGGCGACGACACAGGCGGCGCCGGCGGCGGCCGCCTTGAGGGACTTCCTCATGAATTCTCCGGGTCTGGTGGATGAGAGTGATGTACCAGGTCACGCACTGTCTACGCGCATCACACACGGACGGCGAGGTCTTTTACCCGATCGATACGCACACACGGGCTGCTGACGGCCCGTCAGTCTCTCGCGGCCCACTTCTCTTGCCACCCCATAACCCCGTCGTTTAACATAAGATTTCGTATTGCAAATAAAATCCCGATCGGCAGATCGTGGCCATACAGGGCTCGGACCGGCGCATTTCTCACAGCACTTGGGGGATTAATTGGGGGGCTTCCGCGTCACCGACCGCGACCGGGCCGTACGCATCACCGGAATGGGCTGGACGACAGCGCTCGGAGACGGCCTCGACGAGGTCTGGCAGCACCTGGGAGACGGCCGCAGCGGAATACGGCCCCTCCCGGACGACGGCCCGCTGCCCGCGCCCGCCGCCGCCCTGCTGACGGACGACGGCCAGGACCGCACCCCGACCCGGCGCCAGGTCCGGCTCGCCGTGACCACCGCGTCCGCCGCCCTGCGCGACGCCGGCTGCCCCGCCGGGGACGTCGACGCACTCGTCCTCGGCAGCAGCCTCGGCCCCCACCTCGACGACGCCGCCGAGACCCCGCCGCACGCCCTGACCGCCGCGGTCGCCCGGCAGCTCGGCGTGGCCCGGTCCGTCTCGGTGAGCACCGCCTGCTCCTCCGGCGCCGACGCGGTGCTGACCGGGGCCGCCCTGCTCACCCGCGGTGAGGCCGAGCGCTGCCTGTGCGGCGGCATAGACCTGCTGACCGCGGGCAAGCTCCTCGGCCACCAGGCGCTCGGCACCCTCTCCGCCTCCGGCACCGTCCGCCCCTTCGACACCGGCCGCGACGGCACCCTCTTCGGCGAGGGCGCCGGCTTCCTGCTGCTGGAGACCCCGGCCGCCGCCGCGGCCCGCGGCGCCCGCGTCCTGGCCGAGCTGGCCGGCTGGGGCGCCTCCAACGACGGCACCGGGCCGACCGCCCCCGACGAGACCGGAGCCGGAGCGGTCCTCGCCGTCCGGCACGCCCTGGCCCGGGCCGGGGCCGGCCCCGGCGACATCGCGGTGGTCAACGCCCACGGCACCGGGACCCGCGCCAACGACACGGCGGAGGCGGCCTGTTACGGCACCGTCTTCGGCACCGCCCCGCACCCGGTCGTCTTCGCCACCAAGCCCGCCCTCGGCCACACCCTCGGCGCCACCGGCGCGCTGGAGGCCATCGCCCTGCTCCTCGCGCTGCGCCACGGCAGCGTGCCCCCGGTCCTGAACACCCGCGCCGTCATGCCCGAGCTGACCGTGCCCCTGGCGGCCGGCGCCGGCCGCCAGGTCACCGGCTCCCTGGGCATCAGCCTCACCCTCGGCTTCGGCGGCTTCAACACCTGCCTCGTCCTCGCGGCACCGGAAGGGAGTACCGCGTGAACCGCACCCAGTGGTGCCCCGAGGGCGCCGTGGTCACCGGCGCGGCCACCGTCGAGACCGACGACCCGGGCACGGTCCGGCGCCGGATCGCCGGGGTCTACGCCGACCCGGTGGCCTGGCTGCTGGCCGAGGCGGTGGCGGCCGCCCTGGCGGAGTGCGGGGACGCCGCACCGGACCGGCCCGCGGAGGTGGGCCTGATCGGGGTGAGCGAGCACGCCGCACGGCACACCCTGCGCGGGCTCGCCGACGCCGTCCCGCGCGGCCGGCTCTCCCCCATGCGGTTCGCCGGCGCCGGGCCTGGCTCCCTGGCCGGCACGGTCTGCTCGGCGTTCGGCTTCCACGGGCCGGTGTCGATGCTGCCCATGCCGCTCGCGGCGGCCGTGGCGCCGGCCAGGGCCCTGTGCGGCGACTGGCTGTTCGGCGACCCGCCCGGCGCGGCGCACGTCCTGGTCGTCACCCACACCACGACCGACGAAGGCAAGCACCAGGCGCACTGCCTGGTCGTCAGTGGGCCGGCGCCCACGCGGAGGCCCCGGAGAACATGACCGCGCAGAACATGACGGAGCAGCACCTCGACCCCACCGCGGTCGGCGATTTCCTCACCCGTACCGAAGAGGTGTCGCCGACCCAGGACCCGCCTGAACCGACCGCTCTGGTGGACCGGTTCGCCGCACTGCCCGCCCCGCCCGGCGCGGTCGTCGTCATCGCCCTGCCGAACGGCGTCCGCGCCCTGCGGTTCTTCTTCGCCGTCTCCCTCGCCGGGCACACGCCCGTGCTGCTGTCCCCCTCGACCCCGGCCGGCCGGGTCCGTGAGGTGGCCCGCGAGCTGGGCGCCTGCGCGCTGGTGCGGGCGGCGGTCAGGACCGAGGGCGTCACCGGCGTCACCCGCGCCGGCGGCGCCGACATCGGCGTCTTCACCGACTGGCCGTACCGGCACCACGGGCCGGGCCGGGTCATCCTGATGAGTTCCGGCACCTCCGGCATGGCCACCGGCTGTCTGCACCGGATGGACGCCCTGCTGCGCAACGCCGGCCGCCACAGCCGTTCCATCGGCCAGCGGCCGGCCGACACCGCGCTGGTCAGCCTGCCCGTCTACTACTCCTTCGCCCTGGTGGCCCAGGTCCTCGGCGGGCTGGTCAGCGGCTCCCGCCTGGTCATGGCGGGACCGCCGTTCTCGGTGGCCGACTACCTGGACACGGTCACCGCCCGGAACGTCACCCTGTCCTCCCTCACCCCGAGCCTGGTGAAGTCGGTCGTCACCGCCGGCGGTGAACTGCCCCCGCCACTGCGCACGCTCACCGTCGGCGGTCAGGCCCTCGACCCGTCGTACGTCTCCCGGCTGCTCAAGCTCAATCCGGAGCTGGGCCTGTACGTGACCTACGGGCTCACCGAGGCCGGGCCGCGCGTGTCCACGCTCGCCGCGCACCGCGAACCCCCGCACCGGCACGGCTCGGTCGGGCTGCCCCTGGACGGCGTCGAGGTCCTCACCCGGCCCGCCGACACCGGGGAGCGGGAGCTGCTGGTGCGCTCCGACACCGTCTACCGGCGCCGGGTCGGCGAGCCGGCGCCGTCCAAACGCGGCGATCTGATCGAGCCGGACCTGCTGGCCACCGGCGACATGGGGCACGTGGACGACGACGGGTACGTGTACGTCCACGGCCGCTCGTCGGACTTCGCGGTGGTGCGCGGCGAGAAGGTGTCCACGGCGACCGTGCGCCGGGCCGCCGAGTCGCTGCCCGGCGTGGTCCGCGCCGCGACCAGGATCACCGGCGCCGACGACGACTCCGCGGTGGTGGAACTCGACGTCTACGTGGACGCCGCCGCACCCCCCTCGGAGGCGGAGCTGCGGCGGCACCTGCGGTCCCTGCTGACCCGCAACGAACTGCCGCTGGCCGTCCGCATCCAGCCCCTGCGCGCCGGCGAGCACCACAAGTGACGGCGCCGGAACCGCTCACCCTGTACTGCGTGCCGCACGCCGGCGGCTCCGCCCGCAGCTTCGTGCGCTGGCGGCGCGAGACGCCCCCGCGGGTGCGGGTGCTGCCGCTGGAGATCGCGGGCAGGGGCCTGCGCTCCCGCGAGTCCCGGCCGGCGACGCTGCGGGAGGCCGCCGCCGACCTCGCCCACCGCGTCGAACCGCCCGGCCGGTACGCGCTGTTCGGCCACAGCATGGGCGGTCTGCTGGCCTACGAGACCGCCCGCGCCCTGCGCGCGCTCGGCCGGCCCGCCCCGGCGTTCGTCGTCGTCGCCGCCACCCGCCCGCCGCATCTGCTCGGCGACTCCCCGTACGGCCCGCTGCTCGGCCCGGGTGACGACGACGCCCTCCTCGACGCGCTCGCCGGCCACGGCCGCATCCCGCCGGAGCTGCGCAGGTCCCCGATGCGGCACCAGTTCGTGCCGGTCATCCGCGGCGACCTCGCGCTGGTCGCCGGGCACCGTCCCGACCCCGTGCCCGAGCCGCTGGAGAGCGACCTCGTCAGCTGGTACGGCACCGGCGACCCGGACACCCCGCCCGACGTGATGGCCGGCTGGCGGCACTACACGCGCGGGGAGCACCGCGTCGAGGGCTTCGAGGGCGGCCACTTCTTCCCGCACGAGCGCTTCGAGGAGGTCACGGCCCGCCTCCTGGACCTCGCCCACCGGCCGGCGGACCACTGACAGGGGAACCCGGACGACGAGCCACCGTCCGGCCCGGAACCACCGCCGGACGGACCACCGACGGGCTCCGGACCGCGCCGCGAGGACCACCGGCGGGCGGGGGGCCAGGGCAGCGAGCGGGCCGCCGCCCCGCGGAGGGGTGGCGGCCTCGTCCGTACGGTCCGGTCAGTGCCGCACCGGGCAGCCGTTCCCGCCGCCGCGCACCGGGGCGTCGGTGTCGTGCCGGGTGCCGAGCAGCCAGTAGGCCTCCTCCGCCGCCCGCCACAGCTCCGGGAACAGCGTGAGCTGGGAGCGGGCCTCCAGCGTCGCCAGTGACCGGCCGCCCAGGCTCTGCGGCAGCCCGGCCGCGTCCGTCTCGGCGCTCTCCTTGCGCAGACCGGGCTGGCCGCCTAGCTGGGACCACACCATGATCAGGTGGTGCTGCTTCCAGCCGAGGACACTGCCGTCCAGCCGCAGCATCGCCTCGCGGACCAGGGCAAGGGTCTGCGCCTGCGGCGAAGCGGGGCCGGTGCGGCCGTCGTCCTGCTGGGCGATCAGGTCCTGGAGGGAGAGCCCGGCGCGCTCCACCGCCTGCTCGTACGCCTTCCACACCGGCCGGGCCACGCGCCGCAGGTTGCGGTAGCCGGGCGAGTCGAGCCCGGTGGCGTCCTCGGGCAGGGCGTTGCGCATCATCAGCAGGCCGTGCTGCGGCAGGTGGTCGGTGATCAGGCGCACCGCCTGCACGGTGATCTCACTCAGCGCGGTCGCCCGGTCGAACAGTCGTACCGCCTGGGGGTGGCGGTCGTGGTCCAGGTGGGTGAGGGCGCGGCGCAGCTCGTAGTGGATCTGCACCCAGGCGTACTCGGTGATGAGGTGCGCCACCTGGAAGAACCGCTGGTCGGGATGTTCGGTCTCGCTCTCCGGGACCAGCGCGCCGAGGGCCTCGGTGAGGTGCAGGACGCTCTCGTAGTTGCTGCCCCGGTCGAAGTCGTACGACAGCAGCGCGTTGGGCTCGTCGGGGTTCAGCGAGCGCTTCACCGTGTCCCTCCCTTGGTGAACTCGATCAGCCAGTGACCGGGCAGCTCGAACTTCCTCGCGTCCGTGAGGGTGAGGCCCACCGCGCCGCCGAGGGTGCGCAGGTCCTCCTGGCTGCGCTCGCGCCCGCCGAGCAGCACCAGCATCAGCAGGTCGGCGTAGCTCGCCATCACCGGATCCTTGCCGCTGTCCAGCAGCCGCTCCACGACGACGACCCGGCCCCCGGGCTCCAGGGCCTCGGCGCAGCGGCCGAGGATGCGGCCGGCGTCGCGGTCGCTCCAGTTGTGCAGGGTGTTGGCGATCAGGTAGACGTCGCCGCCGGCCGGCATCGGGTCGAAGAAGCTGCCCGCCACCAGCTCGCAGCGGCCGGCCACCGGGCTCACCGTCCCCCTGGCCTCCTCGATCACGCTCTCCAGCTCCAGCAGCGTGCCCCGCAGCGCCGGGTGCTCGGTGAGCAGCTTCAGCAGCAGGGAGCCGTTTCCGCCGCCGACGTCGACCACGTGCCGGACGGAGGACCAGTCGTAGCTGCGGGCGAGTTCGGGGACGAGCCGGTTGGCGATGCGGGCGATGCCCGCGTTGAACGACTTCTCGATGTCCGGGTGGGCCTCCAGGTCCGCCCAGAAGGGCCGGCCGTGCGCCTGCTCGTACACCGGCGCACCGGTGCGTACGGCGTCCATGAGCAGCCCGATGGCCGGTTCGAAGCGGGCCTCCATCGCCCGGCTCGGGTCCTCGTAGTCCAGCCAGCGGCGGAGGTTGCCCGGGTGGTCGCCGAGCAGCACCCGGCCCACGTCGGTCAGCTCGTAGGCCGTCTCCCCGCCCTCCGGGGCCTCGGTCCGGGTGAACAGGCCGAGCAGGCTGACGTAGTGCAGGACGCGGCCCAGGGACTGCTCGTCGGTGCCGGTCTCGGCGGCCAGGGCGGACACCGTCCGGTGCCCCTGCTCCACCAGGTCCGGCAGGCGCAGGGTGGCGGTCACACGCACGGCGGTGGGCGTGAACCCGGAGCCCAGCGCCAGGATCGTGTTCAACGGGTCTTGACGGAACACGCAATTGCTCCTTGTCGTTCTCGTTCAGCGTTTTCGCCGGGCTTCCCCGAGAAATACGGGAGGCGTTTCAGGGGGTTCTCTCGATCTCGTCGAGGGCGTCGAGGAACCGGACGAGGTCTTCCTGGGTGCCGAGCGACGTGCGCAGGTATCCGGGAAATCCGAACAGCCCCGCATTGCGAACGAGAATTCCGTGGTCGGCGGCGAGGCGGTCCTGTGCGAGCGTGCAGTCCCGGGCGGCGACCGCGACGAAGTTGGTGACGGAGGGCAGGTGGGCGCGCCCGCGGCGGTCCAGTTCCGCGGTGAACCAGCGACGCCGCTCGGCGGTGGACCGGCGCACCCCGTCCAGGAAGTCCCGCTCGCCGAGGGCTCCGACGGCCGCCGCCTGCGCGAGCCGGTTCACGCTGAACGGCAGCGCGCGCAGCGTCCGGCGCAGTACGGCGATCAGCGCGGGCGGGCCGACGGCGTAGCCGACGCGCAGCGCGGCCAGTCCGTAGGCCTTGGAGAAGGTGCGCAGCGCGAGGACCGGCGCGTCCCCGCCCAGCAGGTCGCGGGTCTGCGGGGCGTCGGGCCCGGCGAACTCCATGTACGCCTCGTCGAACACCAGCGGGACCCCGCTGCGCGTGGCGGCGTCGGCCAGCGCGGCCAGCTCCTCGCGGGTGTGGGCCGCGCCGCTGGGGTTGTGCGGGTTGCAGAGGTAGCCGATCCCGTGCCCGGGCAGCCGCGCGGCGAACGCGTCCACGTCGATGTCCGTACCGGCCGGCGGTACGGCGGTGCAGCCGCGTCCGGTCAGTTCCAGGCAGGTGCGGTAGCCGGGGAACGTGCCGTCGGTGACGAGGCCGGGCCGGGTGCGGTCGCCGAGGGTGAGGGCGGTGGCCAGGACGAGTTCGTCACTGCCGTTGGCGACGGCGATGTGGTCCGGGGTCACGTCCCAGTGCTCGGCGAGGGCGTGGACCAGGTCGTGGCGCTCGGGGTCCGGATAGACGTTCACCCGGGCCAGCTCGCGCTCGGCCGCCCGGAGGGCCGCCTTGCCGGCGCCGTAGGGGCTTTCGCTGAGGTGCAGGCGGATCAGGTCGTCGGCCCCGGCGACGCGCGTGTTGAACGGCTGTCCGGGGCCGGCGGGTGTCGCGTTCCCGTCGGCGGTGGGGGGCGGGGTCACTGATGGTCACCCAGCAGGACGCCGAAGCAGTAGCTGCCGACCTCGGCCTCCAGGGTCAGGAAGCAGTGCTCGCTGCCGGCCGGGATGCGCATCACGGCGGGTGAGAGCAGCTCGTGCCGTACGCCGTCGAGCTGGACCTCGATGCGGGCTCCTCCCTTGTTCGGGGAGACCAGCAGGTACAGCTCGTCCACCGGGTGGGTGTGCGGCGCGGCGACGGGTTTGCCGATCAGCGCGGTGAGTTCACCGCCGGCGAGCTGCACGGGCAGGCCGCCGAACATGTCGGCGGTGAGGTAGAAGGGCGCGGGCTGGTGATGGCCGGCCACGGCGAGCGGGATGGGCAGGTCCCCGATGATCTCGGCCTCGCCCGGACGTCGGTCGCTCATCACTGGGCCTCCAGAACGAAGAGGTAGGTGTGCGGGGCGCCGAAGGGGATGGTCCGGCGCAGGTGCAGGCCGCCTTCGCGGAAGAGGTTCTCGTACTCCTCGCGCGTGTAGATCGGGACGCCCATCAGGGCGTGCGCCAGCTCGAAGCCGGTGGAGAACACCGGCAGGGTGTCGCCCTCGCCGCGCGGGCGGACGGTGGTGTCGCCGAGCAGGAAGGTGTGCGCGTGGGGGAACGCCTTGCGCAGCGCCGGGATGACGTCCCGGCGCGTGCGCGGGTCGACCAGCAGGTCGTGCAGGAACATGAAGCTCATCGCGACGTCGACCCCGTCGGCGCCCTCGATGCGGCGGCCCCGGAAGAGGACGTCGAGGACGTCGGCGCAGATGGGCTGGACGCGGTCGGTCAGGCCGTGGCGTGCGACGGTGCCGGCGGCCAGCCGCGTGGCCGAGGCGCTGATGTCCAGGCCCAGTCCGCGGGCGCCGGGGCGGGACTTCACCAGCCGGGACACGCGCTCGCTGATGCCGCTGCCGAGGTCGGCGAGGACGGAGAAGTCGAGTTCGGCGATCTGCTCGTCGAGGATGTGCCGCATCAGGGCCAGGTCGGCCTGGGCGGAGCCGAGCGCCACCATGCCCTCGTCGCGCCGGACGTCCGTGCCGAAGACGCGCTCTCCGCGCGTGATGGACGCGGCGTTCGCGAACACGTCGTGGTATCCGCCGACTCCCCAGGTGAAGAACCCTATTTTGCGGCGGAGATCGTCCCAGGCGGGGGTGGGCGCGACCGTGTCGCCGGTCAGGACGAGATACCCGAATGTCTCCGCGGCGGACAGCAGCCGGCGGAGAACGGTTTCGTCCAGTTGCCGCGCCCGGCAGTAATCCGGGACGTCGAGCCGGCCGTTTTCCTCGAACCAGGTGAACAGGCCCAGTTGTTCCAGGGCGAAGACGACGTTGGTGGAGATGAATCCGTTGAACGCGGTGTCGGCGTCGAGCGGGGTCTTCGCGCCTCCCCGCCAGTCCGCGGGGAGGAGAACACTGTCGCTTGCCTCTTGGATGCCGTCGCGGGAAACGGGAGCGGTCACAAGAAGAGCCTTCCTGATTCAGTCGGGGCCGACGACATTCGGGTCACGGTGCGGCAGATCACGTGAGGGGGGACGTGGTGGCGATACGCTCCACGGCAGCCGCCAGTTCGCGCACGGTGGGGTGGTCGAAGAAAAGCCGGTTGGGCAGGCGTACACCGAGTTGCCGGCGAAGCCGGATCAGCACCTGCGCGGCTTTGAGGGAATGGCCGCCCGCTTCGAGGAAAGGGGTGTCGTCGTCAAAGTCGTCATGCCCGAGTACGTCGGTCCAAGCGGCCCTGACCTGGTCGGTCATCGTCGGCGAGGGCCTGGAGGCGGACGCGTCGGAATGCGTCGTGGGATGCGGTTGCGGACGTGTTCTCACACCGTCGTCGGTCAAGAGGGATTCCCCCGTGTCATCGCGGCTCACGATTGAGGCCCCGAATACGGCGCAGCCGTGGAACGGCGGCGCACAGGGGCGTGTGACTGTATGCGCTTTATCTTCTTGATCCCCCGTGGAAACAGACGCACAACCGGTGGATCAAACCGGTTCGGTCCCCGAGCCGAATGCTCGCCGTGGTGGCCAGATTGCCGTTGTCGGAGCGTAGGCAGCAGCCATCGGGCCAGTCAAGGGTCGTTCGTCGGCCACACTCGGCCGTATCGACTCAGGCCAAATGATCGACACTTCGCGTCATCAGCCCGCACGAGGGTGCGCCCACCGGCCATCCGTTGGCCGAAAAGAAGGTTGACGGCCGAAATCTGACGCCCTTACAGTCTGAGTCGTTTGTGAACGCAGTATTTCAGCATCGCGTTCGGCGGTGATCTGGATCCGGCGTGACAGGGGGAATCATGTACGCCGCCACGGGGAGTACGCATCGGCCGATCGGCCGCATGTACACATCAACGAAGTAGCGTCTTGACTCCGTTCGATATCAGGGGCGTTCGGCCGTCCGACCCGCGGCCGTCGGACCCTTCAGGGCCGTAGCCGGCTATTTCGTTTCACGTTCTACTTTCCTTCGTCCGGTGTCCCTTCCGGCCGCCCGCCGTGCGCGGTCGGGCCGTGCGGGCACCGGTGTTCTCACGAGACGCTCCGGGAAACGTGTTGAGGCATGCGATTCTGGGCGCCGGCGGAGTGGGGCTCGCCCTCGGGGCGGCCCTGGCCCGCGGCGGCCACGACGTCACGCTGGTGATGCGGGAGTCCACCCGGGCCCGCTACTCCGGCGTGATCGACGTCCACAGCAGACTGCGCGGCGACCACTCCGTGGCGGTCCGCGCGGTGGGCCGGCTCGACGAGCCGGTCGACGTCCTGTGGGTGACGGTGAAGGCACCGGCACTCGGGGCCGCCCTGTCCCGGACCGGTCCGGGACCGCTGCCGGGCGCGGTGGTGCCGTTGCTCAACGGGCTCGACCACCCCGCCCTGCTGCGGGAGCGGTTCGGCTCCCGCCAGATCGTCGGCGCGATCCGCGTCGAGGCGGAGCGGACGGGGCCGGGCCGGGTGACGTGGAACTCCCTGTTCGCCGAGGTCAGCCTGGCGGCGACCGAGGGCACGCCGGCCGGGTCCGGCGCCGCCACGCCCGGCTCCGCCGCACCATGTGCGGACGGACCATGTGCCGACAGGCCGTGTGCCGACCGGCCATATGCGGACGGACCACATGCCACCCCATCAGGTGTCGGTGCACCACATGTCGGTGCACCACATGTCGGTGCACCACACACCGGCGCCTCGCGCGCCACCGCGTTCGCCGGTGTGACCGCGTCCCTCGCGGACGCGGGCATCGCCTGCACCACCGAGCCGGACCCGGCCCGCGTTCTGTGGCGCAAGCTGGTCCTCCTGCTGCCGCTGGCCCTGGCCACCACCGCGGCCGACGGCCCCCTGGGCGCCGTCCGGCGGCAGCCCGGGCTGAAGGCGCTGCTGCACGGCGCGGCGCGCGAGGCCTGCGCCGTCGCGGCGGCCGAGGACGTCGCCGTCGACGGGCCGGGCCTGCTGCACACCCTCGACACCCTGCCCGGCCGCACCGACACCTCCCTGCACCGGGACGTGGCCACCGGTGTCCGGCCGACCGAACTGGCCGCGCTCACCGAGCCGGTACTGCGCCGCGCCCGGGACCACGACCTTTCCCTGCCGGCGATCACCGAGCTGGCGCGCCGGGCCGCGGAGCGGGAGCGGCGCGCCGAGGCCCCCGCGCCGCACCGATCCACCTACAGCAAGGGAGAAACGTCATGACCCTCGGTTCGGGCGAGAAGCAGGCCGAAACCCTGGAAGCGACGCTGAAGGAGATCCTCGTCGACGACCTCTTCCTGGACGTGCCCGCGGAGCGCATCGGGGACGACGACGGCCTCCAGGACGTCCTGGGGCTCGACTCCCTCGGTTTCGTGGAGCTGCGTGCCCAGTGCGAGCAGCGCTTCGGTGTGACGATCACGGACGCCGAGTTCACCCCGGTCCACTTCCGCTCCGTCCGCACGGTCGCCGGTCTGGTGCGCACCCTGCGGGCGGACGCCGCCGGCGAGCACGTGGCGGTCCCGAAGTGAGGACACCGGCCTCCTCCGAGCAACTGGACGTCTGGCTCGCCTGCCAGCGCGAACCGGATTCCGACCGCTACAACATCACGGTCGACCTGGAGTTCGTCCCGGGTGTCGACGTACCGGCACTGCGGGCCGCCCTCGGCGACGTGCTGCGGGCGCACGCGGCGCTGCGCGGCTCCTTCGCCACCGAGGGCGGCGAGCTGTGGCACGACACCGAGGCGGAGCCGCCCCTGGCCTTCGTCACCGACCGGCTGCCCGGCCGCTATGACCGGGCCGAGGCCCTCGCCCGCGCGGTCGTCGCCGGCCGCGCGCCCTTCGACCTCGCGACGGCACCCCTGCTGCGGGCGGCCCTGCTGACCGGGGACGGCGGCGCCCTGCTGGCCGTCACGATGCACCACATCGTCTCCGACGGCTGGTCCAGCCGGATCCTCGCCGAGGACCTGGTGACCGCGTACCGGTCCCGGGCGGCGGGCGGGCCCGGCACCGCACCGCGCGCCACGTCGCACCCCGCGGACCGGAGCGACGCGGAAACCGACGACCGGACCGGCACCGGCACCGACGACCCGACCGGCGCCGACGCGTACGCCGACGCCGACGTGGACGCACACGCCGACACCGACGGCTACGCCGACGCCGAGGAGTACTGGGCCGCGGTGCTGCACGACGCCCCCGCCTCCCTCGCGCCGCCGCACGACCTGGTGCCCGAGGACGGCTTCCCCGGGCCCTCCGGCCGGGTGGAGGTGCGGCTGCCGGACGAGGTGACCTCGGGCGTCCAGGCCCTGGCCACGGCCGGCCGCGGCTCCCCCGCCGTGGTGGTCCTCGCGGCCTGGTCGGTGCTGCTGCACGCGTGGGCCGGCGAGTCCGAGGGCGTCCTCGGCATGGTGTTCGCCGGCCGCCGGGACGCCGACGCCGAGCGCGTCGACCTGTTCAGCCGGGTCCTGCCGATACGCGACCGGCTGGACCACGAGGACCGCTTCACGGACGTGACCGCCCGGCTGCGCGAGCAGATGCTCGACGCGATGGAGCACACCCATCTGCCGATGCGCCGGCTGCGCGAGATCCGCAGCGAACGGTCGGACGGCCCGGGCGTGGAGCGCACGGCGTTCATGTACACGCCCGCCTACGAGGACGAGTGGCAGGCCGGCGAGGTCACCGTCCGCCGTTTCGACCATCCGGACGAGACGACGAAGTACGAGTTCTCGGTCAACGTGCTGGAGGGCTCGGCCGGCACCCGGCTGTGCGTCTACTACGACACCGCCCGCTACCGCCACGCCACCGCCGAGCTGTTCGCCGAGGAACTGCGCGAGCTGCTGGCCCGCGCGGTGGCCGCCCCGGACACCTCCTGCGGCGACCTGCTCGCCGCGTGCGACCCGGGCCTGTCCCAGGTCGCCGCGCACGGCGCGCCCGCCACCGCGCCGGCGCCCGGCATCCCCGCGCTGGTCCTGCGGCACGCGGCCGGCCGGCCGGACGCGGTCGCCGTACGCCACGGGGACCGCGTCCTCACCTACGGCGAACTCGGCGCCCGCGCCGGGGAACTGGCCGGCTGGCTGCGCGAGCGGGGCGCCGGGCCCGGTGACACCGTGGCCCTGCTGCTCTCCCCCGGCCTCGACACGCCGGTGTTCTGGCTGGCCAGCGCCCTGGCCGGGGCCGCGTACCTGCCGCTCGACCCGGCCTACCCCGAGGCCCAGCTCCAACTCATCGTGGACGACGCCCGCCCGGCCGTCCTCGTCGTCGACCCGGACTGCGGGCACACCCTCGACGTGCCGCGCGACACGGCCGTACGGCTGGACGAGGTACCGGCGCGGGCGGGCGGGCCGGCCGCGCCCGAGGTCCCGTACGACGACGCGGCGACCCTGTGCGTGCTCTACACCTCCGGTACGACCGGCCGGCCCAAGGGCGTCGTCCTGCCGCACCGCGGGCTGGCCCGGCTCCTCCAGCGGCCCGACTTCATCCCGCTGGACGAGACGGACGTGGTCGCGCAGTTGTGCCCGCTCAACTTCGACGGCGCCAGTTACGAGATCTGGGGCGCGCTGACGCACGGCGCCGAACTGGTCGTCCTCGACAAACACCTGGTGCTCAGTCCCCGCGAGATGCGCAGGGTCGTCCGTGCGCGCGGGGTGACGACCCTGCTGGTGACGACGCCGCTGCTCAACCGGATCATCGAGGACGCCCCGGACACGCTCCAGTCGCTGCGGCGCGTCTACTTCGGCGGCGAGCTGATCTCCGTGCGGCACATGCGCCGCGCCCTGCGCTGGAGCCGTCCCGGGGTGCTCCTGCACAGCTACGGACCCACCGAGAACTCCTTCACCTCGACCTGGTTCCCGGTCGCCGAGGTCGCGGCGGACGCCCGCACGGTCCCCATCGGCCGTCCGGTGCCCGGCACCGAGGTGCGGGTGGTGCAGGAGGGCGGCACCCGGCCTGTCCCGCGCGGTGTGCCCGGTGAACTCCTGCTGGGCGGCGCCGGGCTGGCCGACGGCTACCTGAACGCGCCGGAGCTGACCGCCGGCCGCTTCGTCACCGACGGCACCACCCGGCTGTACCGCACCGGTGACCGGGTGCGCTGGACGCCGGAGGGGCTGCTGGAGTTCATCGGCCGCGACGACAACCAGGTCAAGATCCGCAGTCAGCGCGTCGAACTCGGCGAGGTGGAGGCCGTGCTGGACGCCCATCCGGCCGTCGAGTCGGTCTTCGTCACCACCCGTGTCAACGGGCGCGGCGAGAAGGAGATCGTCGCCTACGCGGTCGCCGCGCCCGGCACGGACGCCGACGGGATCGGCCGGCACGCCAGGCTGCGGCTGCCCGCCTTCGCCGTCCCGAGCCACCTGGTGCTGGTGGACGAGCTGCCGCTCACCCCGACCGGCAAGATCGACCGGCGCCGGCTGCCGGACGTGGACCGAGGGGGACACGCCCTGAAGCCCGCTCCCGCCGCACCGGCGCCCACCGCCCCGGCCGCGACCGCGACCGTCGCTGCGGCTGCGGCTCCCGGCCCGGCCTCCCTGCTGGACGGCGTACGGGCGGCCTGGCGGGCGGTGCTGGGGCACGACGGTTTCGGTTCCGACCGCAACTTCTTCGACGCGGGCGGCCATTCGCTGCTGCTGGTGAAGCTGCGCGAAGAGCTGAGGCTGGCGACCGGCGCCGACGTCCCGGTCATCGACCTGCTGCGGCACGTCACCGTCCGGGACCAGGCCCGCCTGATCGCCACCGCCCACCGTCCCACGGCCGCCCCGGCGGCCACGCCCGCCGGGGCGGCCGTACGGCGGCGGCCCGCACCGCGCACACCGCCCGGGTACGCGGCGCCGGAGCGGCGGCCCGTGACGGGCGGGGCCCGGCACCATGTCCTCGCCCTGTCCGCCGTCACCGCGGAGGCCCTCGCCGTGGCCCGGGAGCGGCTGGCCGCGTATCTGGAGGCGAACCCGCGGGTGGCGCTGGGGGACGTGGCGCACACCCTGGACCGGGGGCGGGAGCGGTTCGCGCACCGGTTCGCCGTGGTGGCGGACGGCCGGGAGCAGACGGTACGGGCCCTGCGCGACGGTGCCGGCCACCCGGCCGCGCCGCCCGTCCCGGGACCGGCCCCCGCCGTGGTGTTCGCGTTCGCGGAGGCCGGTGACGGCAGCGCCGACGCCCTCACCCGTCAGGTGTGCCTCGCCGGCCGGTTCGCCCAGTGGGGGGTGACCCCGGCGGCGGTGCTCGGCGCCGGCCCGGGCCGGATCGCGGCGGCCGTGGTGAGCGGGGCCCTCGGCATGGAGGAGGCCCGCCGGTACGCGGCCGACGAGTCCGGGACCGTACCCCTGCCCGGCCGCCCCGGTGTGCTGTGGAGCACCGCGCTCGGTCCGGTCACCCCCGACGGGCCCGCCCCGCGACAGGCGCACCTGGCCACCGGGGCCGAGCCCGCCAAGCTGCTCCAGGTCGTCCGCGACCAGCTCGGCGAGGTGGCCGTCCTGGAGCTGCCCGCGGCGGACCTGGACGACGAAGCCCTGCTCAGGGCACTCGCGGCGCTGTGGTGCCAGGGCGTCGGGGCGCGGCTGACCCCGGACGGCACGGCACGCCGGCCACGGCTGCCCGGCCACCCCCTGTCCTGGGCGACCACCGCCCGCGCCGACCACTCGTGAACATCCCCGAAGGAAGGTCCGCATGCCGCACGTACGTGGCGAAGCCGCCGTTCTCGTCGAACCCGGGCGCCTGGAGGTGGAGGACGTCGCCTTCCGGGAGCTGAACGAGGACGAGGTGCTGGTCCGCAACACCGTGGCCGCCATCTGCGGCAGCGATGTGCACCGGGTGCGCGCCGAGTCCCCGTTCTTCCGGGACATGCGGGACCACCCCTACCCCTGCCCGGCGGGATATCCGGGGCACGAGGGCGTCGGCCGGGTCGTGGAGAGCCGGTCGGCGCGGTTCGCGCCGGGCGACCTCGTGCTGACCGTGCCGAACCACGCGTACATGGCGTCGTTCGCGCGCTACCAGACCATCGCCGACCGGTTCCTGCTGCCGCTGCCGGACACCGGTTCGCCGACGGTCCATCTGATGGCGCAGCAGCTCGGGACCGTCGTCTTCGCGCTGAAGCGGTTCTGGCCGGAGCCGGTGCCCCAGGGCCGGACGGCCGCCGTCGTCGGCATCGGCTCGGCCGGCCTGCTGTTCCTCCAGATGCTCAAGCACCGCGGCTTCGAGCGGGTCGTGGCGGTCGATCTGGAGCCGGGACGGCTGGCGGTGGCGCGTGCGCTCGGCGCGGACGCCACCGCGCACGTGCCCGGGCAGAGCGCCGAGGAGGTCGTCATGGAGCTGACCGGCGGCGCGGGCGCCGACCTGGTGATCGAGGCGGCCGGCACCGACGGGGCGCGCGTGCACGCGATGCGGATGGTCGGCCAGCAGGGCCGGCTGGGCTTCTTCGGCATGCCCGAGGACTACGACATGCGCATTCCGTACGCCCATCTCTTCGTGCGCAACGCCCAGTTGATCCACGCGGTGGGCGGCGCCCAGCTAGAGCCGGGGCTCGCCTCCTTCCGCACGGCCCTGGACCTGATCGGGGGCGGCTCGATCCGCGTCGACGACCACATCACCCACACCTTCGACATCAAGAACATCGCCGACGCCCTCGACCTGGCGCACCACCGCGGGGACGGGGTCGTCAAGGTCGCGCTCACCTTCGACTGAGGCAGGGTCGCATGTCAGAACTCTCCGATCGTTCCGGCCCGGTGGCCGTCATCGGTGTGGGCGGGCGGTTCGCCGACGCGCCCGACGTCGAGGCGTTCTGGGACAACCTCGTCGCGGGCCGCGACTGCTTCCGGCGGGAGCCGGTGCCGGTCGTGGAGGACCTGGGCGGGGACCGGCTGCGCGTCCACTCCTGGGGGTGGGCGCCGCACCGGGACCGCTACGACAGCGCGCTCGTCGGCGTCGAGGGCCTGGACCCGCAGCACGGCATCCTCCAGGAGTCGCTGTGGCAGGCGGCGGAGGACGCCGGGGTGCGGCTGTCGGCGATCGCCGACCGGACCGCCGTGTACGCCGGCTGCGCCCGCACCAAGCACGTGCCGCGGGCCGCCTTCGACGACGTGGTGCACGTCGACCCGACGTTCGCCGGGCCCTACTTCTCCTACCTCCGTGACCTGTGGGGCGAGTCGGTGATGCTGGACTCGGCGTGCGCCACCTCGGCCGTCGCCGTGCATCTGGCCTGCCAGAGCCTGCGCGCCCACAGTTGCGACTACGCCCTGGCCGGGGCGGTGGCCGTCCAGGAGGACGCCGACGGCACCTACGTGCGCACCCCGCGCAGCATCTACTCCACCGAGGGCATCGTGCGCCCCTTCGACCGCCGGCACAACGGCGTGGTCCCCGGTGACGGTTCCGGGGCCGTCCTGCTGCGCCGGCTCGACGACGCGCTGCGCGACGGCGATCCGGTCTACGCCGTCATCCGGGGCAGCGCCGTGACCAACGACGGCCGCGCCAAGCCCGGTTTCGTCATCCCCGGTGTCGACGGCAAGGTCCGCGCGGTACGCCGGGCCCTGGAGGCGGCGGGCCTGACCGGGGCCGACGTCGACTACGTGGAGACGCACGGGGTCGGCATCCCGCTGAACGACCAGATCGAGGCGACCGCCCTGATCGAGGCGCTCGGCACCGAGGGCGAGCCGGTGGCGGTGGGCTCGGTGAAGGCGTCCGTCGGCCACTGCGACACCGCGGCCGGCATGGCGGCCCTGATCAAGACCTGCCTCGCGATGGACCGCGGCTTCCTGCCCGCGACCCCCAACACCGAGGACCCCGTCGAGGAGTTCACCGGGCGCGGCGCGCGCTTCGGCATCCTCCCCGAGGGCCGCCCCTGGCCCGCGCACGGCCGCTCCCGCACGGCCGGCCTGATGTCGGCCGGCGTGGGCGGCACCAACGCCTTCCTCGTCCTGGAGGGAGCACCGTCGCTCTGACGCTCCCCCGTTCCCGCACCGAGTCACAGCAAGGAGTACCCATGTCCGTCAACGCCGACCTGTACATCGAGGTCAAGGACTTCTACGCCCGCCAGATGCGCGTCCTGGACGACCTGGACATCGAGCGGTTCACGGCCACCTTCACCGAGGACGGCTCGGTCGCCCACCCGCACCGCGGGGAGAAGGTGGAGGGCCGCGAGGCGATGCGCGCCAAGATGAAGAGCATGCTCCCGATGTACGAGGGGCTGGTCACCCGGCACTGGTTCGACCACTTCCTGATCGAGCCGGCCGGCGACGACGGCCTGCGCGTCACCTACTACTCGCTGGTGACCCAGACCGACACGGAGGACCAGATGCGCTTCTTCTCCTCCTCCAGCGTCGAGGACCGCATGGTGCGCGTCGACGGTGAACTGCGCATCCGGGAGCGGGTCATCCACCGCGACAACCCGAAGTTCGGCCGCGTCATCTGACGATCCGCCGCCCGAGCGGGCCTGAACGAAGGAGGGCAGAGCAGATGGCAGAGCCCTGGGAGCTGCCGCCGGCCGCGTGGAACGACACGGCACGGCCGTTCGAGGACCAGGTGAGCATGGTCGACCTGATCGAACGGCGCGTACGGGAGAACCCGGACGCCCCGGCCGTCCGCCTCGGGGAGGGGGAGGTCAGGACGTACGGGCGGCTGTGGGACGACTCCGGTCTGCTCGCCCGCTTCCTGAGCGGCCGGGGTGCGGGCCCGGGCGCGTTCGTCGGCATCCTGCACGAGAACTCGTACGACAGTGTGCGGGCGGTCGTCGGGGTGCTGCGCACCGGCGCCGCCTACGTGCCGCTGGACGCGCGCTGGCCGGCCGCGCGGATCGCCGCCCCCGTGCGCCGGCTGGGGATCGGCTGGATCGTCACCGGACGCGCCCTGGCGCGCCGCGCGGAGGAGGCCGGGCACCTCGCGGGCACCGGGCTGCGGCTGGTCTGCACGGATCTGCGGGCCCCGGCCCCGGACCCGCTGGACGCGGAGGCGGTGGGCCTGCTGTGGGACACCGTCGCCGAGGACGGGGACCAGGCCCGCGCCTCGGGCTTCAACCGGAACCCCGCCGACGGCGTCTCCGACGAGCAGATCGGGACGTACGTCTCGCATGTGCGCGACCTGGTGCTGTCGGTGACGGACCGGCCCCGGGTCGTCGAGGTGGGCTGCGGTGCCGGCCTGATCGCCTGCGCGCTGCGGGACCGGGTCGCCGCCTACACGGGCGTCGACGTGTCGTCCGTGGCCCTGGAGCGGGCCGGCCGGGAGTACGGCGGGGGCGCCCGGTTCGTGCGGGCCGCCGCCGACGGGCTCGGTGACGTGGTGCCGCCGGCGAGCGCCGACGTGGTGGTACTGGCCAGCGTCGCCCAGTTCTTCCCGGGGTTCGAGTACCTGCGGTCCGTGCTGCGGGACGCGCTGGGCGCGCTGACGCCCGGCGGGGCGGTGGTCCTCGCGGACCTGGAGGAACCGCGCGAAGGAGGGGAACCGGGTCATCTGCGGGTGCCCGCCGACTGGTTCGGCGCGCCGGCCGCCGGGCTCGGTCTGCCGGTGCGGGCGGAGATCCACCGCCGCGAGGGTGACGACTGGCCGGCCGTCCTGCGGGACCGCTACGACGTCGTCCTGCGCCCGGCACCGGCGGAGGGCGGGGAGCCGTACGAGCCGGTGGTCAGCACGTGGAGCGACGTGGAGGCCGCCCGCGGTCTGCCGCTGCCGGCCGGGCCCGGTGCCGGCGACACCGCGTACGTCATCTTCACCTCGGGCTCCACCGGTGTGCCCAAGGGCGTGTCGGTGCGCCACCGCAGTGCCGTGAACGTCATCCAGTGGGTCAACGAGACGTACGCGGTGGGGCCGGACGACTGTCTGCTGTGGGTGACCGCGCTGACCTTCGACCTGTCGGTGTACGACCTGCTGGGCGTCCTGGCGGCGGGCGCCAGCCTGCGCGTCGTGCCGGCGGACGAACTCTCCGACGGCGAACGGCTGATGGAGATCATGCTGCGGGAGCCGGTCACCTTCTGGGACTCGGCACCGGCCGCGCTGAGCATGGTGATGTCCTTCGCGCAGGAGGCGCCGCCGGATGCCCCGGAGCCCCGTCTGCGGCTGGTCTTCCTCAGCGGCGACTGGGTGCCGCTCACCCTCCCCGACCGGGTCCGGGACCGTTTCCCCGGGGCCCGTGTCGTGGCCCTGGGGGGCGCGACGGAGGCGACGATCTGGTCCAACCACTTCGACGTCGGCGCGATCGACCCGGAGTGGACCAGCGTGCCGTACGGCAGGCCGATCCGGAACGCCCGCTACTACGTCCTGGACGAGGACCGCAAGCCGTTGCCGGTCGGCGTGGAGGGCGACCTGTACATCGCGGGCGTGGCCGTGGCCGACGGGTACGTGGGCGAACCGGAGCTGACGGCCGCGAAGTTCACGGCCGACACGGTCGGCGGGCCGGTCGGCGAGCGGATGTACGCCACCGGCGACCGGGCCCTGTGGCGCGCCGACGGCAACCTGGAGTTCCGGGGCCGCCGGGACGACCAGGTCAAGGTGCGCGGCTACCGGATCGAGCTGGGCGAGGTGCTGGCCGCGCTGCGGCGGGTGCCGGGGGTGGTCGACTGCGCGGTCACCACGCTGCGCGGCGAGGACGGCCCGCAGATCGTGGCCGCCGTGGCCACCGGGGCGGCGGAGCGGGAGCTGTCCGGCGGGTTCGTCCGCCGAAGTCTCGCCGGGGTCCTGCCGAGCTACATGCTGCCGGAGCACGTGCTCGTCCTGCCGGCCCTGCCGGTCGGCCCCACCGGCAAGGTGGACCGCGACCGGCTGGCCCGGCTGGCGGCCCGCCCCCGCGGACGCCGGGCGCGCTGACGGCGCGGGCGCGGGGCGCCCGGTGGAGCGGTCGGACCGCCGGGCGCCCGCGGGCTGCTCTCCAGCCGGTCAGCCGCGCACGCCGAGCTTCCACACCATCGCCGCGACGGCGTCGCTGTTGACGTCGAGGGCGTGCCGGTCGATGTCGGCGGGGGTGTCGCAGGCCAGGTGGTAGCAGACGTCCATGGCCAGGCCGGCGGTCCCGCCCCACTTCGCGGCCTGTTCCGGGGTCTTGATCTCGGCGGACCCGGTGAAGATACCGCCCACCGGGACGTGCTCGGCGAGGAACGGCTCGTGGTCGCTGCGGCCGTTGAGCGCGGTGGCGGGCTCGGTGGGGATGCCCTTGGCGTCGAAGAAGGCCTTGAAGTGCCGGGCGACCTCGGGGCTCTGGTCGTAGACGAAGTACCCGGGGTTGGGTGAGCCGATCATGTCGAAGTTCAGATAGGCGCTGATCCTGGACAGTTCGGCGGGCGGCAGGCTGTTCACGTAGTGCGTGGAACCGATGTAGGTCTCCTCCTCGGTCCCCCAGAAGGCGAACCGGAGGTGCTGGGCGGGGGCGGCCTTCCTCGCGGAGACCGTCAGCGCGGTCTCCAGGATGGCACCGACGCTGGAGCCGTTGTCGTTGATTCCGGGTCCCGTGTCCACGGAGTCGAGGTGCGCGCCGACCATGAGCACCTTTCCGGAGCGCCCGCCGTGCGGCCAGTCGGCAATCAGGTTCCAGCTTTTCTTTCCACCGAACTCGAATTGCTGGAGGGAGGTTCTGTATCCGGCGGCGTCCAGTTTCCCCCGGACGTATTCGACGGACGCCTGATATCCGGCCGTGCCGTGGGCCCGGTTGCCGTGGTGGGCGTCGGCGATCTTCTGGAGCGCGTCGAGGTGCCGCATCACCCCGGTGACGGAGATGTCGGGCACATCACCTGCCTGAGCAGGCGCTTCGGCGTGCACACCGGCCGTTCCCAGGAGTAGCAGGGACAGCGTGGAGGCCGCGACGACGGCAGAACGCACGGATGTGAATGGCACTGCGCATTTCCCCTCTGCGATGCGGGTGCGTGCATGTCCGATCAGGGGATCCCCCGTGACCGCCCCGAATATTTCACGACACCCGCCCGGACGCACCGCCCTTTCCTCGGCCTTCACAAACGGAATGAAGTGGACGCCCGTTTCCCGCCAGGGCGAAATCTCGCGAATTCATGCACGAATTCGCCCGGGTATCACGCGACGGCGGGCACGACGGCGACGGAAAAGGGGACAATTCCTGGCGTGTTTCCTACGCCCGGCCCGCCCGCCGCGCGACGGGTCCGGTCAGCGTTCCCTCCAGGGCGTCCAGTCCCCCAGCCAGGCTGCCCTGGTCGCCGCCGCGGCCTGCTCCCGGGTGAGCTGGGGACGGTTCTCCGGGACGGTGATCACCGCGCCCGGGCCCCTGTCGCGGTACTCGGCGAACCGCTGCCGCTGCCAGGGGTGGGCGGCCGACATGTCGGTGTAGGGGGCGGCCGTGTCGATGCCGGGGCCGAGCCAGGTCTCGCGGACGGTGAGCATCGGGCGGGCGGTCGGGTCGGAGCTGGGCACCCAGGGGCGGGCCAGCTTGTAGTAGCCGTCCGGGGCCTCGCTGGTGACCCGCCCGCGCAGGACCAGGTAGCCGCGCAGGTCGGCGACGGCCGTGGAGGGCGCGAGGACGAAGCCGTAGGGGGCTGCCGCCAGGTCGGTGCGGTCGAGGGTGCGGAAGTGGCAGTTGTCGTAGACGGCGGTGGCCCGGCCGAAGACGAAGTCGACGTCGCCCTCGACATGACAGTGCGCGTAGTACTGGCGGGCGAGGACGCCGAGGGCGGTGGAGTCGGCGTAGAGGGTGTCCTGGTGGCCGAGGAAGCGGCAGTGCAGGAAGGCGCCGCGGTCGCCCTGCACCTTGGCGGCGACGGCCTGGGTGCCGGTGATGTCCGGGTGGTCGGCGCGCAGCCAGTCGTTGGCGAAGGTGATCCAGCGGGCGGTGAAGCCGTCGGCCCGGACGGTGGTCGTCGCGGAGCCGGAGGTGCCGTAGGTGCCGCCGCCCGGCTTGGGGGTGCCGGCCGCGTTGTCGTACACGATGACGACGTCGCGGGGGTTCTCCGAGGCACCGATCCAGGTCATCTCCGTGCGGCCGGCGTCGACGGCGACCGTCTCCCGGTAGGTGCCGGGCGCGATGACCAGGGTCCGTCCGCTGCCGGTGGCGGCGGTCACCGCTTCCTGGACGGCGGTGAAGTCGCCCCGGCCGTGCGGGTCGACGTACAGGGTGTCCGGGGTGAGGCGGCGGGCCGGGGATCCGTACCGGCCGAACGGGCGCGGTGCGGCGGCGGCCCGGGCGGGCGCGGACGCGAGGCCGGGCGCGACGGCGGCCACGGCGCCCGCGGTGAGGAAACCCCGTCGGGACAGGGGCATGGGTGTGCTCCTTCGGATGCGGCTCGGCCGGGGGGACGGGGGCCGGGGACGGGCCCGGCCCCCGGGGTGTCAGCGCAGGCGTCCGGCGCCCGCGTGGTGGCCGACGAGTGCGGGCACGGCCTGCGGCCGGTCCACCCGGGTGCGCAGGACCGGAGTCCAGCCGGCCCCGGGCCGCAGGATCTCGCCGGGCACCTGGGCGTTGTGGGCGGCGATGAGGTCCACCGGCGTGCCGTTGACCCAGTTGTCGGCGGCGGTGACCGGCGCCTCCTTCCACTTCTTCAGCACCGACCCGGCCAGGACGCCGTCCGGCAGGGTGAACGCGTTGTGCTCGGCGACGAGCTGGGACTCCATGCCGATGCCGTAGCTGTACGAGTAGCCGTCCCCGGCGACGAAGTGGTTGTCGTACGAGTCCACCTGTCCGAAGCGGACGCGCGGGGCCCGCTCGACCAGGTTCCGGAACAGGTTGTGGTGGAAGGTGACCTTGAGGTGCCCCCGGTCCACGGCGGCCGTGGCGGCGCTGTCGCTGTTGCCGATGAGGATCGTCTTGTCGTGGTCCTCGAAGACGTTCCAGGAGGCGGTGACGTAGTCGGCGCCCTTGACGATGTCCAGCTCGCCGTCGTGCTGTTCGTAGATCCGGCCGTAGTAGGACGGCAGGGTGCTGTCGGGGTGATCACCGTCGGTGAAGGTGTCGTGGTCGATCCACACATGGGCCGACCCGTGGACGACGGCACTGTCGTACTCGGAGTTCCAGTTGCCCTCGGCGGTGTCGGTCGGGTCCCACTGCGGGAAGCAGTCGAGGGGGCTCTCGAAGGCGAGGTTGCGGACGATGACGTTGTCGGCGCCCTTGATCTGGAGGCTGGCGCCCTGGAAGCCGGCGTCACGGCCGATGCCGACGATCGTCGTGTTGGCGGGGACGGCGGCCTTGACGAAGGCGTCCTGGCGGGCGGCGGAGGCGCGGCGCAGGCCCTCGGGGCTGTCGTCGGGCTCGTTGTCGAGGGTGCGCGTCCGCCCCCAGACCGCCGGGTCGTAGGTCTTCAGATAGGTGGCGAAGTCGTAGCCGGGGACGGCGAACGAGTCGCAGCCCGGCCCGTCGGCGTCGATCGTCCCCTTCACGCGGACGATCTTCGGCGTGCTGCCGCCGTCGGCGAGGGCGGCCTCGAACTGCTCCCAGGTGCTGACGGTGTACACGTGCGCGGGGTCGGCGGCGGCCCCGCCGGTGGTGCCGGTGCCGTAGGACGCCCAGCCGTCCCGGGCGGGCAGGACCTGGCGCTCCGGCCCGGTGCGGTGGCCGGTGCGGTGGCCGGTGGCCGGGCCGGACGCGGCGGCGGTGCCGGTGAGGGACAGCACGAGGGCCGTGCACCCCGCCAGCGTTGCTATGACACGTCCATGACAGTTGGATGTACTCATGGTGCGGCTCTCCTCGGTGACGGTCAGGACCGCGGTGCGGGCGGCCAGGTGATCCAGGACGCCGGAACGTCCTCGTGCAGCCGGACGACGTCGTGCCGGGCCAGTACCCGGGTGCGCAGCAGCTCCCGCGCCACGAGCCGTGCCACGGCGATGGCGCCCGGCGGGTTGAAGTGGGTGTTGTCCTGCTCGCTGGCGGTCCAGTTGAAGTAGGTCTTCGTCCCCTCCACGCCGAGTCGCTGCCACAGCGCGAGCGAGAGCGCCTCGATGTCGAGCAGCGCCACCCCCTCCTCCCCGGCCAGCGCCCGCATCGCCGCCGGGTAGTCGCCGTGGGTCGGCAGGGCGTTGCCGTCGGCGTCGAACCTGCGGCGCTCGACGGGGGTGGCGAGGACGGGCCGGGCCCCGCGGGACCGGGCGCCCGCGACGTACCGCCGCAGACACTCCTGGTACGTCGTCCAGGGCTCGGTGTACCGGGCGGGGTCGGTGGCCTTCTCGTCGTTGTGCGCGAACTGGACGAGCAGCAGGTCACCGGGCCGGATCGAGGCGAGGACCGCGTCGAGCCGCCCCTCGTCCAGGAAGCTTTTCGAACTGCGGCCGTTCACCGCGTGGTCGGCGACGGTGACGCCCTCGCGGAGGAAGAAGGGCAGTGCCATGCCCCAGCCGGTCTCCGGGGCCTCGCCGGCGTCCTTCGGGGCGGCCGTGGAGTCACCGGCGATGTACAGGGTGCGGGGACGGCGCCCGGCGGCCCGGGCCGTGCCGGTCGCGCCGAGGGCGAGGGGAGCGGTGGCGACAGCGGCGAGCCCGAGCTGTCTGCGCGTGAGAGACAAGGGGGTGCCTTTCGGACGCGGGGAACTGCGAAGGGGGTTCGGGGCGGGTGTCCGGGTGCGGCTCCGCCGCGGGGGCGCGGCCGGCCGGAACCGCCCGGCAGGCCCCCACGGGCCGGAACCGCCCGGCGCTCAGTGGTTCTTCTTCCAGTCGGCCTGGGCCTTGTCGAGCTGGTCGGCCAGTGTGTCCAGGAACTCCTTCGCGCTCAGCCTGCCGAGCAGCACCTTCTGGAAGTTGGACTCGTTGTCGGCCTTGGAGAGGGTGTTCCAGTCCGGCAGGTAGTACGGCAACTGCACGACCTTGGTGCCGGCCCCGCTCAGCGCCTCGGCGGCGAGCCGCGTCGGCTCCGACGCCCGCACCCACGCGTCCCGCGCGGCCTCGAGGTTGGCCGGCACCTGCCCCGCGACCCGGTTCCACCTGCTGTTGGACTCGTGCGAGGCGGCGAACTCGATGAACTTCCAGGCGGCGGCCTTGTGCCGGCTGGACCTGAACAGCGCGAGCCCGTCGACCGGGTTGGACACCTGCACCCGGGTGCCGTCGTCCAGGGTCGGGTTGGGCACGCCCTTGAACCTGCCCTTCAGCGCCTTCTCGTGGTCGGCGTAGGACCCCAGGTTGTGGCTCAGCATCCCGATGCTGCCGGAGTCCCACTGCGCGACCATCTTGGTGAAGTCGTTGTTGACGTCGGCGGACGGGGTGTCCTTCTTGTACAGGCCGGCGTACTTCTCCAGCGCGGCCACGTTCCTCGGGTCGTTGACGGTGGTCCGGTCGCCCTTCCAGAACGACGTGATCCCGCTCTGCCCGTACATCGCGTCCAGGGCCTGCGCGATGGAACCCTCGCCGCCGCGGATGGTGTACCCGAACCGGTTGCGGTCCCGGTCGGTGAGCTTGCCGGCCGCCGCGTAGAACTTCGTCCAGGTGGTCGGCGGGTCCAGCCTGGCCGCAGCGAACAGATCGGTGCGGTACCACAGCGTGCCGTTGTTGGCGGAGGTCGGCACCGTGTACGTACGGCCGGCGCCGCCGGCGGCCTTCACGCTCTCCAGGAACTTGGCGTTGAGCCTGCCGTTCAGGGAGCTGCCGGAGATCCGGTCGTCGAGCGGCTCCAGCGCACCCTGCGCGGCGACCTCGGCGAGCATGGCCGTACCGACGCCGCCGACGTCGGGCAGGCCGCCGCCCTGGATGGCGGTGTCGTACTTGGACTGGACGCTCGCGGCGGGCACGCCGACGTACTTGACCTCGATGTCGGGGTACTTCTTCTCGAAATCGGCGATGATCTGCTTCCACACGTCGGTGCGGACACCGCCGTTGTTGTCCCAGAACGTGATCGTGCCCTTGCCGGAGCCCTCGTCCCCCTTGTCCCCCGCGCTGCCGCTGCCGTCGTCGCCGCAGGCGCCGGCCGTCAGGGCGAGGACGCAGGCCAGGGCGGCGGCCGAGGCGGCCCGTCTGCTGGTGCGGATACGGATGCTGCTCTTCATCGGTCGGCTCTCTTCTTCTCTGCTGGTTCTCTTCTGGTTCTCTTCCGGATCCAACGGAAGGGGTGAGGCGGTGGCACGCGTGGCGGGGCCTACAGAGGGCTGATGCGGAACCGGGTGAAGGTCGCCGCGCCCGCGGGTCCCGGCCCGCCGGGCGCGGTGGCGAACAGGCCGAGCAGGGCGCCGACCCAGCGCCAGGGGGTGGCCGCGAAGACGGGTCCGGACGGGCGCGGGCCGTCCCCGAGGTCGTACCGGAACCGGCAGCGCGCCCCGGCCCCGGTCTCGATCCGCAGCCGAGCCCGGCCCCCGGGAGCGGGGCACGGCACACCGGCGTCGCGTTCGCCGCCCCACGGCGCCGCGGCCGGGGCGGGCGCCGCGCCGTCGGCCGCCTCCGCGAACCGGTGCACGAGCCGGACCGTCCCGTCGGTCCCGCCCTCCAGCCCGATCCAGGCGTAGGCGTCCCCGAGCACCACGAGCCCCGCCCGCGCGCCCGGCTCGGTGCCGTCCAGCCGCAGTTCGACCTCGACCGCGCCGGGTGGGCCGGGCAGCCGCTGGGTGAGGATGTTCGGCAGTCTGCGCAGGTCGTCGGCGTCGGCCGAGCGCAGGCAGGTCAGCCGCAGGCCGTCCCCGGAGTGCTGGGTGGCCCAGCCGTCGCCGGGGTTGGCGGTCCACTGCCACTGCCGGCCGTACCGGCCGCCGGGGAAGTCGTCGTCGGTGGCGGGCGCGGCGGGCGGCTGCGGCGGCAGGGCGGGCCGCCGGTGCACGGCGACCGGGGCGCCGTCCGCGCCCAGTACGGGCCAGCCTCCCCCGCTCCCGGCTTCGCTCGAGCGGGAGGTGCCCTCATCGCCCCAGCGCATCGGCTGGAGGTGGACGACCCGGCCGTGCGCGCCGCGCTGCTGGAAGTGCAGGAACCAGTCCTCGCCGGCCTGGGTGCGCACCCAGCCGCCCTGGTGCGGCCCGTTGACGTCGGTGTCCCCCTGCTCCAGGACGATCCGCTCCTCGTACGGGCCGAAGAACCCGCGCGAGCGGAACGCACCCTGCCAGCCCGTCGCCACTCCCCCGGCGGGCGCGAGGATCCAGAACCAGCCGTCGTGCCGGTACAGCTTGGGGCCCTCCAGCGTGAACCAGCCGGGGATGCGGTCGCCGTCCACGATCACCTCGCCCTCGTCGAGCAGCGAGGTGCCGTCGGGACGCATCCGGTGGCCGGTGAGGCGGTTCTTCACGCCGGAGCGGGACCTGGCCCAGGCGTGCACGAGATAGGCCTCGCCGGTCTCCTCGTCCCACAGCGGGCACGGGTCGATCAGGCCCTTGCCCGGCTCGACCAGGTGCGGACGGGTCCAGGGGCCCCTGATCCCGGGGGCGTTGACCTGGAAGATCCCCTGGTCGGGGTCGCCCCAGAAGATCCAGAAACGGTCGTCGTGGTGCCGCAGGGACGGCGCCCAGACCCCGCGGTCGTGCCGGGGCGCCGCGAACTCCTCCTCGGGTTCCAGGCGGGCGAGGGCGTGGCCGACGAGGGTCCAGTTGACGAGGTCCCGCGAGTGCAGCAGGGGCAGGCCGGGGACGCGGCCGAAGCTGGAGGCGGTGAGGTAGAAGTCGTCGCCGACCCGGACGACGTCCGGGTCGGACCAGTCGGCGTCCAGCACCGGGTTCGTGTACGTGTCGGGGGTGCTCATGGGCCGACCGCCTTCCGGACCAGGGCCGCCGCCTCGTCCGGTCGCAGCCGGCCGTCGGCGACGACGGTGACGATCCGGCGTACGACGGTCCCGCCGGGCGCGACGGCCAGCCGCTCGCCGTGCGCCAGGGAGGAGCCGACCCCCGGGTACTCGGCGGCCCGCACGAACCACGGGTCCCGCCGGGTCTCCTCGGTGGCCCCGGCGAAGACCAGCGTCCAGTCCGCGCCGGCCAGCGCCAGCCAGTCGGCGCGGGTGCCGTGCACCTCCGTCTCGCCCTCCCGGCCGGCGGTGAACACACTGGGCGTCCCCTCCTCCTTGCGGGCCCGCCAGAAGAAGCCGCCGTAGGCCGCGCCGGGCCGCCCGTTGGTGGCGGGGCTGCCGATCGACACGGGACCGGGGGTGACGTTGGTGAGGGAGAAGGTGAAGTCCAGCGCCCAGGCGGTGGCGGTGAGCCCGGTCGCGGCGACGGTACGACGCTCGCGCAGCAGGTTTGTTCCGGCGGCGGCCCAGCGCAGCTCCTCCACGAAGCCGTCGGGGTCGCGGAGCTGGAAGCCGGTGTGCCGCTGGACGCCGTGGTTCTCCAGCTCGGCCGGCCCCCGGCCCCGGACGAAGGTCCGCCCGCCCCAGAAGTTGTGCCCCTCGACGTCGGGAACGGCGACACCGACGCCGAGGTGGTGCGCGTGGTCGGCGGGGGACACCTCGGTGACCGCCGTGCCGGCCAGGGTGGTGACGGGGTGCAGGTAGGGGCGCGGGGAGAGCCGGGCGGGCAGCTCGGGCCGGATGACGTACCGGCCGACCGGACGGCCGGCGGCCCGCAGGACCAGGGTGTCGGTCGACGTCATCGGGTGCTCACCTCTTTCGACGGCGCCCAGGAGGCGCCCAGTTCGGAGTAGAGGGCGAGGCGGTCGGCCGCCGCCGCGACCAGGTCCTCGATGCCGGGCACGACCCGGCGCCGCTCGGCGGGCAGCAGCCGCCAGGCGTCCGCGGGCAGCGGCACCGGGTCGGGGGCCGTCCGGACGGCCTCGACGACCCGCATGAAGGCGCCGGTGTCGACCGGCGGGACCAGCAGCGCGTCGCCGCCGGCCAGGTGTCCGGCCAGGTTCTCCAGCAGGTCCGTGCGGCCGTACACCCGTTCCTCGGGGCCGTGGCCGGCCCGCTGGAGCAGCACCCGGTCCTGCTTGTACCAGAAGGTGATCCGGCCGGCGCCGCCGTGCACCACCACGTACGGCTCCCCGGGCCGTTCGGCGCACAGGGTCGCCGCGACCGTCATCGGGCCGCGGGGGGTGCGGACGCGGACGCAGGAGGTGTCGTCGGATTCGATGGCATTGGCGTGCAGCAGCTCGGTCTCGATGCCGGTGACGTCCTCGGCGCGAGTGGTGCCGAGGACGGCGAGGCCGGTGGCGACGGCGTGCGCGAGGGGGTTGGTGAGCACGCCGTCGACCACGTCGGTGCCGTTCAGGCGCCGCCGGCCGGCCCAGGGCGCGCGCCGGTAGTAGGCCTCGTCGCGGGCCCAGGCGCCGGCCCCGCCGACGCCGGTGACCTCGCCGATCGCGCCCTCGGCGACGAGGCGGCGGATCGCGGGCACGGCGTGCGAGCCGAGGGACTGGAAGCCGATCTGGCAGACCACCCGGGCCTTCGCGAGGCCGTCGGCCATGCGGCGGAACTCGGCGTAGGAGGGCGCGGGCGGCTTCTCCAGCAGCACGTGCGCCCCGTGCTCGGCGGCGGTGAGGGCCAGGCCGGTGTGGGTGGGGATCGGCGTGCAGATGACGGCGATCCGGGCGCCGGTGGCCGCCAGGAGCGCCCCGAGGTCGGCCGACTGCTCCGGTGTGCCGAGGCCGTCCGGGATCTCGTCGGCGGTGAGCGGGGTCAGTTCGCAGATCCCGGCCAGCCGGAGGGTGCCCCGGGCCTGGAGCCGGCGGATGTTGTCCAGGTGCCAGTGGCCGTGTCCGCGCGCGCCCGCCAGGACGACGGGTACGGTCATGGGGTCCTCCCCGCGCCCGCGCCGCGGGCCGTCCGCCGGGAGGTGACCGGGTGGTGTGTCATCCCTTCACCGCCCCCGCGCTGAAGCCGGTGATCAGCCACTTCTGGATGAAGGCGAACACGATCACCACGGGTACGGCGGCGATGATGCCGCCCGCCGCCAGGGCGCCCAGGTCGACGCTGTCCGCGCTCATCAGGGTGTTGAGGCCGACCGGGACGGTCTGCTTGCTCTGGTCGGAGAGGAACATCAGGGCGAACAGGAAGTGGTTCCAGGCGTGCACGAAGGCGAAGGAGCCGACGGCGATCAGTCCGGGCCGCAGCAGCGGCAGGACGACGATCCGGAAGGCGGTGAGCCGGTTGCAGCCGTCCACCCAGGCGGCCTCCTCCAGCGAGTAGGGCACGTTCCGGATGAACCCGCTGATGAGGATCATCGACAGCGGCAACTGGAAGACGGTCTCGGCGAGGACGACACTGCCGAGGGAGTTGATCATCGACAGCTTGGCGAAGATCTGGAACAGCGGCACCAGCAGCAGCGCGCCCGGCACGAACTGGGAGCACAGCAGGGCCAGCATGAAGCCGCGCTTGAGCCGGAAGTCGAAGCGGGCCAGGGCGTAGCCGCCGGCCAGGGCGACGACGGTGGTCAGCAGCAGGGTGGCGACGCCGACGTAGACGCTGTTGGTGAAGTAGGTGCCGAAGCCGCGTTCGGTCCACACCTTCTGGAAGTGCTCGCCGGTCATGGGCCAGGGCACGAGCGAGGTGGAGCCGGCCGGGCGGAGCGCGAAGAGCAGGATCCAGTAGAAGGGGATCAGGGTGAAGAGGAGGTAGATCCCCAGCGGGACGTAGATCTGCCAGCGCGGCGCCTCGTCCCAGGCGCGCCGTTTCCGGCCGGCCGGTGCGGGCTCGGGCGCCACGCGCTCGGGTGCCGGAGCGATCTCGGTGATCACCTGGACTCACCTCCGAACTTGCTCAGCCGCAGATAGACGATCGAGCAGAAGAGCAGGATGACGAACGCCACCGTGGTCAGGGCGGAGGCGTAGCCGAAGTTGTGGGCGTCGACGCTGGTCTTGGCGATGTAGAGCGGCAGCGTCGTGGTCTCGCCGGCCGGGCCGCCGCCGGTCAGGGTGTAGAGCAGGTCTACGTTGTTGAACTCCCACACCGCGCGCAGCAGGGTGGCGAGGACGATCGCGTCCTTCAGGTGGGGCAGCGTGATGTGCCAGAACTGCTTGAGCCGGCCGGCCCCGTCGACCTCGGCGGCCTCGTACAGGTCCCGGGAGACGGACTGGAGGTCGGCGAGGAGGAGGATCGCGAAGAAGGGGACTCCGCGCCACAGGTCGGCGGCCACCGCCGCCGGGAAGACCGTGGAGGTGTCCGACAGCCAACTGGTGCCGTAGGAGCCCAGGCCCGCGTCGGCGAGGTAACGGGTCACGCCGGTCTGGGAGTTGTAGAGCAGCACCCAGATCGCGGAGGTGAGGACGCCGGAGACGGCCCAGGGTGAGAAGACGAGGGCGCGGCCCACCGCCCGCCCCACGAAGGTCTGGTTGACGATGAGCGCGAGGGCGAGGCCGAACAGCAGTTGCAACCCGACCTCCACCACGACCCACTTGGCACTGAAGGTCAGCGTGTCCCGGAACTGCGGGTCGTGGCCGAAGGCCTGGGTGAAGTTCCCGAGGCCCGCGAAGCCGTTCCGCCACGGCTTGGTGGGGTTGTAGTCCTGGAGGCTGTAGTAGAAGACGTTGAGCACCGGGTAGGCGATGAAGCCCAGCATGAGCAGGGCCGCCGGGGCGATCAGCAGGTACGGCAGCCTGCGCGGGGTCGCGGAGGCACGGCGCCGCCGGGGTGGCGCGGGCGGTTTCGCCACGGCTGCGGCTTGGGCCATGACTGTTCTCCGTTCACAGGGGGGCGGGTACAGCGGGTGGACCGGGGGGATCGGAGGAACCGGACGTAGGAAGCGCTTGCTACGTACACATGGGTGAGGGCCTCCACCCGGGGATGGGCGTCAGCCGGCGTACGGGTCCGGGACCGTGCCCGGCCTGGCGAGGAACTCGAAGTCGCAGCCGGTGTCGGCCTGCGTGATCTGCTCCTCGTAGAGGGCGCCGTAGCCGCGCTCGAACCGGGCGGGCGGCGGGGTCCACGCGGCCCGCCGGCGCTCCAGCTCCTCGTCGTCCACGTGGAGGTGCAGACCGCGGGCCTCGACGTCCAGGGTGACGAGGTCGCCGTCGCGCACCAGGGCCAGCGGTCCGCCGACGTACGACTCCGGGGCGACGTGCAGGACGCAGGCGCCGTAACTCGTGCCGCTCATCCGGGCGTCGGAGATCCGGACCATGTCCCGCACCCCCTGCTTCAGCAGGTGGTCCGGGATGGGGAGCATGCCGTACTCGGGCATGCCCGGGCCGCCCTTGGGGCCGGCGTTGCGCAGCACCAGCACGCTGTCGGCGGTGATGCCGAGCGAGGGGTCGTTGATGGTGCGCTGCATGGTCCGGTAGTCGTCGAAGACGACGGCCGGGCCCGTGTGCCTGAGCAGGTGGGGTTCGGCGGCGATGTGCTTGATGACGGCGCCGTCCGGGCAGAGGTTGCCGCGCAGCACGGCGACCCCGCCCTCGCTCGCGACGGGGTTGTCCCGGGGCCGGATGACGTCGTCGTCGTGCACCTGCGCGCCCTCGAGCTGTTCGCGCAGGGTGTCGTGCGACACGGTCGGCCGGTCCAGGTGGAGCAGGTCGGTGATCCGGGAGAGGAAACCGGGCAGGCCGCCGGCGAAGTGGAAGTCCTCCATCAGGTACCGCCGGCCGCCGGGGCGGACATCGGCGAGGACCGGGACCGTGCGGGCGACGCGGTCGAAGTCGTCCAGGGTGAGCCGTACGCCCGCCCGGCCCGCCATGGCGATCAGGTGGATCACGGCGTTGGTGGAACCGCCGAGGCCCAGCACGGTGGTGACCGCGTCCTCGAACGCCTCGCGGGTCAGGATGTGGGACAGCCGCCGGTCCCGGTGGACCAGTTCGACGACGGTCAGGCCGGCCCTGGCGGCCATGCGGTCGTGCCCGGAGTCCACCGCCGGGATGCTGGACGCGCCCGGCACGGTCACGCCGAGCGCCTCGGCGGCGGCCGTCAGCGTGGACGCCGTACCCATGGTCATGCAGTGGCCGGGCGAGCGGGCCAGGCCGCTCTCCAGCTCGGTCATCTCGCAGTCGCCGATGAGGCCGGCCCGCTTGTCGTCCCAGTACTTCCACATGTCGGTGCCGGAGCCCAGGACCTCGCCCCGCCAGTGGCCCGGGAGCATGGGCCCGGCCGGCACGAACACGGCGGGCAGGTCCACGGAGGCGGCGCCCATCAGCAGGGCGGGCGTGGACTTGTCGCAGCCGCCCATCAGCACGGCGCCGTCGACCGGGTACGAGCGCAGCAGCTCCTCGGTCTCCATGGCGAGCATGTTGCGGTAGAGCATCGGGGTCGGCTTCTGGAAGGTCTCGCTGAGGGTGGAGACCGGGAACTCCAGCGGGAAGCCGCCCGCCTGCCACACCCCGCGCTTGACGGCCTGGGCGCGGTCGCGGAGGTGGACGTGGCAGGGGTTGATGTCGGACCAGGTGTTGAGGATCGCGATGACCGGCTTGCCGAGGTGTTCCTCGGGCAGGTAGCCGAGCTGGCGGGTGCGGGCGCGGTGGCTGAAGGAGCGCAGCCCGTCGGTGCCGTACCACTGGTGGCTCCTCAGGTCCCGCGGGCTCCTGCGCGGTGCGTTCATATCGACCACCCGGCGGCGATGGCGGCGACCTCGGCGCGCTCGTCCTCGGGCAGCGGCCGGCTGGGCGGGCGGACGTCCCGGCGGCACAGGCCGAGCGCGGCGAGGGCCTCCTTCACGACCGTGACGTTGTTGGCGTTGCCGTGCGCGGCCCGCAGCTCCTCGAAGCGGCGGATCTGCTCCCACACCTTCATGGCGGCCGGGTAGTCGCCGGAGCGGAGCGCCTCGATCATGTTCCGGGAGACGGCGGGCGCGACGTTCACCAGCCCGGAGGTGAAGCCGGTGGCGCCCGCGGAGAAGTAGGAGGGGGCGTACGGTTCGGCGAGGCCCGCCACCCATACGAAGCGGTCCAGGCCCGCGTCCCGGGCGAAGGCCGCGAACCGGGCGGCGTCCGGGACGGCGTACTTGACCCCGATGACGTTCGGGCAGTGGTCGGCGAGTTCGGCGAGGCGGGCGCCGGGTAGCTGGGCGTTGCGCAGGTACGGCACCACGCCCAGCTCGGGGACGGATTCGGCGATGGCGCGGTGGTAGTCGACCCAGCCGGCCGCCGACACGTACGGGTGCACCGGCTGGTGGACCATGACCATGCCGGCGCCGAGGTCACGGGCGTGCCGGGCGGAGGCGGTCGCGGTGGGCAGGTCGTGCCCGACACCGACGAGGAGCGTGGCGCGGTCGCCGGCCTCCTCGACCGTCCACTCCGTGACCAGGCGGCGCTCGTCGGGGGTGAGGGCGTAGAACTCGCCCGTGTTGCCGTTCGGGGTGAGGGTGGTGATCCCGCCGTCGAGCAGGCGACGCAGCAGGGCCCGGTGGGTGTCCCGGTCGACGGAGCCGTCCTCGGCGAACGGGGTCACCGGGATGGCCACCACGTCGGCCAGGGCCGCCCGCCGGGTCTCGAACGTCACGCTGCTCATTGATGACCTTCCGCTGGGGGGAGCTCGGGGAAAGCACGGCGCACGAAGGACCCGATGTGGGCGTGCAGGGCGCCCGCCGCGCCGTCCGCGTCGCCGTCCAGCGCGAGCCGCAGGATCTCCCGGTGCTCGGCGGCCTCCCGCTCCCAGGAGGGGTCCGCCGCCCAGGCCACGGCGGAGACGAGGGCGGCCTGGTCGCGGACCTCGTCCAGCATCCGGCCGAGCAGCGGGTTGCCGCACGGCAGATAGAGGGCGCGATGGAACTCCCGGTTGGCCAGGGAGCGTTCGGCGGTGTCGGTGGCGGCGTCGGCGCGGGCGAGCGCGTCGCGGGCGGCGTCGAGGGAGGCACCGCGCGCGACCGCCCGCCGCAGGGCCTCCGGTTCCAGCAGCAGCCGCACGTCGTAGACCTCGCGCGCCATGTCCGCGTCCACCATGCGCACCGTGACGCCCTTGTACTGGCTCATCACGACCAGACCGGTCCCGGCGAGGGTCTTCAGGGCCTCCCGCACCGGGGTCTTGGACACCCCGAACTGCGCGGCCAGCTCGGTCTCGACCAGGGCCTGACCGGGTGTCAGCAGCCCGGTCAGGATGCGGTGTTTGATCGCGTCGAGCACGACCTGCGTGCGGGACGGGATCGGGGTGGGCACAGAGGTCATGCGGCCCTCTCGGATCTCACATATCGCGTCTCATATATGACGTACGAAGTACGACGCGTCGAAGGTAGGAGGGGGCACGTGTTTCGTCAATGCTTCTGACAAAGGAAGCCGCGACGATCCGTGAACGCGGTCTCAGAAGGTGTGCCGGTCGCCCTCGCGGGCCGTGCCGGCTGGCCGGCCGAGGACGGCGGCGGCCCGGGCGGTGGCCGACTCCCGGGTGAGGGTGGGCCCCACATGGGTCACGAGCAGTTCGCGCACGTGGGCGTCATGGGCGACGCGGCCGGCGTCCTCCGGCGTCAGATGGACCTGCCCGTGGTGTTCGCCTTCGCGATGTTCCCCGATGTCCGCCTCGCACAGGAACAGGTCGGCGCGGGCGGCGAGTTCGGTGAGCGCCGGGCACGGACCGCTGTCCCCGGAGTAGGCGAACACACTCCCCTGGCACTCGGCCCGCAGCCCGTACGCCTCGGTGCCGTGGGCGACGGCGCGCGCGGTGAGGCGCAGGTTCCAGTGCCGGACGTCATGGCCGTCGTACAGGCTCCGGAAGTCGAGGACGTCCTTCAGGAAGCCGACGTCCGGGTGGCCGAGGAATCCGGCCAGGCGCCGGGCGCAGTCCGGCGGGGCGTACACCGGGACCGGTGCGGGCGGGGTCATCCCGCCGAAGGCGAACGCGTAGGCGGCGGCGAGCAGGTCGGCGCTGTGATCGGCGTGCAGGTGCGAGACCCAGATCGCGGTCAGCCGCGCGGGGTCCGTGTACTGCTGCAACGCGGCGAACGTGCCGGGCCCCGCGTCCACCCACACCTCGGCGCCCCCGCCCGAGAGCAGATATCCGGAACAGGGCCGGCCCGGACCCGGGTGCGGCGAGGCGGTGCCGAGGACGGTGAGGGTGAGGGGCATGAGAGGGAGCGTACGACGGGGCCCGCGGCCGGGGCGCGGGAAGGGTGCACCGAGCAGCGTCCGACCCGGTTTCCGCCCGTCCCTCCCCGCCCCGCCGGGCCGCTCGGATGCGTCGCGCGCCACATGACCGTCAGGCGCCCGGTGCACCGGGCCCGGCCCACCGGCCGCCGCACGCACGCCGGGCCCGCCCGCCCCCTCCTACGGCCGCCAGCCCGGCTCCCGGCCGCTCAGCCCCACCGTCCGCTCCAGCAAGGACGCGTCCGCGGGGACGGGGACGACCGGGCCGAACGGCGCCTTCCCCCGGCCGGGGTCTTCGGCCGCGGCGAGCAGGAAGCCGTGGGCCGCGTCGAGGGCGGCGGGGTCGGGGGTGTAGTCCTGGCCGGTGGCGCGGGCCAGGTCCCAGCCGTGGATCACCAGTTCGTCGGCGACGACGGCGCCCGCGACCGCGCCCGGCAGGTCCACGCCGCCGGCGCGGGTGCGGCCGGTCCAGGCGGCCGGCTCGCGCCAGGCGCCGGCCAGCTCGTCGAGCACCCCGGGCAGCTCCTCGCGCCAGCCGGGGCCGATGTCCGGGACGACGGCGTCCGGGCTGGTGTCGGTCGTCGGGCCCAGGTTCTTGCGGGCGGCGTCACGGAACGCCACGGACAGCGTCAGCAGGTGGCCCAGCAGGTTCCGCACCGTGAGGTCCGGGCACGGTGTGGCGCCCGTCAGCCGCGCGTCGGTCACGGCCCCGGCGAGCCGCGCCACGATCCTGGCCTGCGGGCCCAGATCCACCCCGGTCATCTCTCATCACTCCCTCGGTGTCGGGTCCCCCGTACGGAATGCTGACCGGTGGATCCCCCGGAACTCATCGGCCGCCCGCCGCCGATATCCGGCACCTTGCCGATCCGGCAGGGGACGCCTCAGGCGCACGATGCGTCGGTATGACGACTTCCTGGACCGTGGTGCGTGTGTTGCGGGATCGCACGGCGGGGCTGTATCTCGCCGGTGCGGTGGTGTCCGCGTTCGGTACCTCCTCGCTGTGGCTGGCCTCGGGTGTGTGGGTGAAGGACCTCACCGGGTCCGACGGCCTGGCTGCCCTGTGCCCGCTCGCCCTGTGGGCGCCCACCCTGGCGGGGCCGGCCCTGGGCACGCTCGCCGACCGGACGCGCCGCAGACCCCTGCTCGTCGGCCTGGAGCTGGGCCTGGCGGGACTGCTCCTCGTGCTGTTCGCCGTCGACTCCCCCGGTCGCGTGTGGCTGCTGTTCGCCGTGCTGTTCCTGTACGGCGCCGCCGACGCCGTCCACGACGCGGCCGAGTCCGCCCTGGTCACGGCCGCCGTCGGCCCGGACCTCCGCGGCGATCTCAACGGGCTGCGGATGACCGTCACGGAGGGCATGAAGCTGGTCGCCCCGCTGACCGGGGCGGCCCTGTACGCGGCCCGCGGCGGCCCGGCGGTGGCCTGCCTGGACGCGGTCACGTTCGTCCTGGCGGCCGGGCTGTGCGCGCTGCTGCGCGTGCGGGAGCAGCCGCCCGTCCGGTCCGGCGACGGCTGGCGGACGCGGACCGCGGAGGGCGTCCGGCAGCTTTGGGGGCAGCCGGAGCTGCGCACGCTGGTCCTGGCGGGCGGTACGACGATGCTGCTGACCTCGCTCGGCAGCGCGACCGTGTACGCCGTCGTCGGCCGCCTCGGACACTCCCCCGCCTACACGGGCGTGCTGTACGCCGCCCAGGGCGCCGGCTCGGTGGTGGCCGGGCTGCTCGCCGGGCCCGCGCTGCGGCGGTTCGGCGAACACCGGTGCGCGGCGGCCGGGATCGCGCTGACGGGGGCCTCGGCGATCGCGCGGGCCGTGCCGTCGGACTCGGTGGTGCTGGTGTCCGGTGCCGCGGCCGGGCTGGGGCTGCCCTGTGTGCTGGTCGCCGTGCTCACCGCCGTGCAGCGCCGCACCCCCGGCCCGCTGCTCGGCCGGGTGACGGCCACCGCCGGCACGCTGGTCCTCGCCCCGAACGTGCTCGGGCTCGCCCTCGGGGCCGGCCTGGTGGAACTGGCCGGCCCCGGGCTGCTGCTGCCGCTCTACGGCGTCGCGCTGCTGCTGACGGCGATCCGGACGGCTCAGCGGGCGGCCAGCGCCTCCCGGACCGCCTCCAGATCCCCGTCCGATGCCAACCCGGCGTGATACAGCCGCAGTTCCGTGGCGCCCCGGGCACGCGCGCGGGCCGCGTCCGCCGCGAGGGTGCCGGGGCCGCCGCCCATCCCGGCGACGACCGTGAGGTTGGCGGCCAGCACCGTCCGCTCCCCCGCGTGCGCGGCGAACGGCGCCAGCGGGGCCGTGCCGCCCGTGCAGGGCACCACCACGCCGTCGGCGACGGAGAGGATGCGGGCGGGGTCGACGCCGGCGTTGGCGCCGCAGTGGTAGGACACCGGGTCGGCGTGCAGGAGCACCTGGAAGCCGGCGGGCGCGGCGGCGCGTACGGCGGTGACGGCCTCCTCCTGGAGGGTGTGGGCGGTGGTGTCGCGCCACGCGCGCGTGGCGGCCGCCGTGTCCGCTCCCAGGAGCCTGTCCACCGTCGGCCAGCCCTCGTCGTCCGCCGCGCCCCGCCACAGCGGTTCCAGCGCGGTCCGTACGGCCGCCGCCAGCTCGTCGGCGTCCAGGCCGTGTGCGCCGTAGCCGACGCGGCAGGACGGGCAGAAGCACAGGGACATCAGGTACTGCCCGGCCTCGCCGAGGCCGACGCCGGCCGTCTTGTCATGGGCGTGCAGGTGCGCCAGCCCGTACCAGCCGAGGGACTCCAGTTCGGTGCCGTGCGCGCCGGGGCGTACGGCGGCCTCGGCGGCCAGGTCGACCAGGTACGCGCGCGTGGCGGGCTGGGCGATGCAGGGCGCCCACGGGTAGCGGTCGCCGTAGGCGTTGACGACCGAGATGTCGGGATGCTCGGCGCCGAGGCGGGAGTTGTGCGCGAGGACGACCCAGGTGTGCACCTCCAGGCCGGCGGCGGCGAGGGCGTCGGCGGCCTCGCCGTAGGCGTTGCCGGGGGCCCAGCGGCCGGCGGGGTAGGGCCGCAGGCCGCGACCCGCCCAGCGGCCGCCCGGCGGGTAGAGGACGGCCGCGTACTCGGCGGTGACGATGCGGTGGCGGGGGTGGCGGGGGGTCAGGGCGCGGGTGGAGTGGTAGGCGGCGGCGAGGGTCACCTGGCCGACACCGAGTCCCGCGATGCGTGCGGGGGCCCCGGGGTCCCCGTTGACGTCCCAGGGGTACACGAACGCCGACGCCTTCACGCGGCCTCCTCCTCGTGCGCGCGGCCGGGCCCGCTCACGCGTCCCCCTCCAGCAGGGCGTAGCCGCGTTCGATCAGCCGGGCGAGCTGTTCGACGTGCTCCTCGGCCGGCTCGTGCAGCGGGGGCCGCACCTCGCCGACGTCCAGGCCGCGCAGCCGTACGCCGGCCTTGACGAGGGAGACGGCGTATCCGCGGCCCTGGGCGCGCAGTTCGACGAACGGGCGGTAGAAGCCGTCCAGCAGGCGGTGCGCGGTGCCCAGGTCGTCCGTCTCCAGGGCGCGGTGGAAGGCGAGGGCCGGTTCCGGCGCGAAGCAGAACACGGCCGAGGAGTACAGGGTGATGCCGAGGGCGCGGTAGGCGAGCTGGGTCTGCTCGGCGGTGGGCAGGCCGTTGAAGTAAAGGAAGTCGCCGGGGGCCTCGGTGCGGACGGCGCTGACGGTGCGCTGCATGAGGTCGAGGTCGCCGAGGCCGTCCTTGAGGCCGATGACGCCGTCGGTGCGGGCCAGTTCGACCACGGTCGACGGGGTGAGGACGGCGTTGTCGCGCTGGTAGACGATCACGGGCAGGGCGGTGGCCGCGGCGATCTCCCGGTAGTGCCGCAGCAGGCCGCTCTGGCCGGCGAGGACGAGGTACGGCGGCAGGGCGAGGAGGCCGTCGGCGCCCGCGGCCGCGGCGAGGCGCGCGTAGCGCACGGCGAGCGCCGTGCCGTAGCCGGCGCCCGCGACGACCGGGACGCGCCCCTCGGCCGCCTCGACGGCCGCCCGCACGCAGGCCTCGAACTCCTCCGGGAGCAGCGCGTGGAACTCCCCGGTGCCGCAGCAGGCGAACACGGCGGCGGCACCGGCCGCCACACCCCGGCGCACATGGGTGCGGTAGACGTCGAGGTCGAGTGAGCCGCCGGGACCGTAGGCCGTGACGGGGAAGAAGAGCGGCCCGCTCGGGTCACGGAGCCGGGCGGCGAGAGGGGCTGGCGTCACGGGCGCTCCCTGTCGGTGCATGTTTCTGATCGGCGTCCATATTTCTGAACAGCCTTACGCTACGGGCCGTCATCGGAGCGGGTCAAGCGCCCGAACGGGCAACACTGCGGCGGATTTCGCCCTGTCACGGCACACTTGACGGAGCGCGCCGCCGCTCCCTAGCGTGTCCACGGATGTGAATGCCGTCCACGCACGCGGCGTGTTGCAGCGGCACCGAGGACCCCAAGGAGATCGAAGGATGCCCGCTCCCCGTACCCTCCTGCTCACCGGTGCCGCCGGCGGGCTCGGCACCCTCATGCGGTCCCTGCTGCCGGAGTACGGCTACACGCTGCGCCTGTTCGACGTGCGTCCCGTCGAGGACGCGCCGGACGCGATCACCGCGGACCTCACCGACACCGAGGCGCTGCGCAAGGCGGTGCGCGGCGTGGACGCCGTCCTCCACCTCGCGGGCATCTCCCTTGAGGCGCCCTTCGAGAAGATCCTGCGGTCGAACATCGAGGGCACCTACAACCTGTACGAGGCCGCCCGCCAGGAGGGTGTGCCGCGGATCGTGTTCGCCTCCTCCAACCACGCCGTCGGCTTCACACCGGCCCCGCGCGCGGGCGAGCCGCTGATCCCGGTCACCACCCCGCGCCGCCCGGACACCTTCTACGGCCTGTCGAAGTGCTTCGGCGAGGACCTGGCCCAGCTCTACTGGGACAAGCACGGCCTGGAGACGGTCTCGGTGCGCATCGGCTCCTGCTTCCCGGAGCCGACCAGCGTCCGCATGCTCTCGGTGTGGATGAGCCCGGCCGACGGGGCCCGCCTCTTCCACGCGGCCCTGACCGCCGAGGACGTCGGCCACACCGTGGTCCACGGCTCCTCCGCCAACACGCGCCTGTGGTGGGACCTGGGCAGCGCGCGGGCCCTCGGCTACGAGCCGCGGGACGACTCCGAGCCGTACGCCGCCAAGCTGATCGCCGAACAGGGCGAGCCGGACCCCGAGAACCCGGCCCACACCCGTCTGGGCGGGCACTTCGTGAACGACCCGCCGATCTGGCCGTACTGAGGTCCCGGCGGCCGGGGCGGTCGTCGCGGTGGTGGTGCCGTGACCCGTTCGGCCGGTAAGGGAACGGTAAAGCGGTGCCGTTCGTTCACCCGGCATGACAGCTATGACCCCTGGCTCGAACATCTCCCTCTCGGCCGCGCGCGTGACGGTGGACGTCGCCGCTCCGGTGCGGCTCGACGTGTCGGGCCTGCTGCTCACCGCCGACGGCAAGGTGCGTTCCGACGACGATTTCATCTTCTACAACCAGCCGACGGGCCCGGGCGTGACCTACCGCTCCGGTGGCGGCTCGGCCCCGGACACGGTCACGGTCGACACCGCCGCCGTGCCGCCGGACATCGAGAAGATCGTCGTCACGGCCAGCCCGGACGCGGCCGGCCGGACCTTCCAGGGCGTCGAGCCGACGGCGACGATCAGGAACGCGGACGACGGCGCGGTGCTGGCCACGTTCACCCCGCCGCAGCTCGGCACCGAGACGGCGCTGGTGGTCGTGGAGGTCTACCGCCGGGGCGGCGCGTGGAAGGCGCGCGCCGTCGGCCAGGGGTACGCCGACGGACTGGCCGGCATCGCGACGGACTTCGGCGTGACGGTCGAGGAGCCGACCCCGGCCACGACCCCGGCCCCGGCCGCGACGCCGGCCCCCGTCGCGCCCGCGGCTCAGGTCGCGCCCCCGGCGCCGGCCGCGTCCGTGCCCGCGCCGTCCGCCGCCCCCGCACCGGGCGCCGGCAAGATCAACCTGGACAAGGGCCGGGTCAGCCTGGAGAAGAGGCAGACCGTGTCCCTGGTCAAGGACGGCCGGCCGCTGCTCTCCCAGGTGCGGATGGGCCTCGGCTGGGAACCGGCGTTCCGCGGCAGGGACATCGACCTGGACGCCTCGGTCATCGCCTACGGACCGCAGCGCGACCACATCGACAGCTGCTACTTCGGCAAGCTGACGATCCTGAACGGCTCGGTCAAGCACTCCGGTGACAACCTCACCGGCGAGGGCGGGGGCGACGACGAGGTCATCGTGGTCGACCTCGGCCGCCTCCCCCAGGAGGTCTCCGGCCTGGTCTTCACGGTGAACTCCTTCTCGGGCCAGAAGTTCACGGAGGTGGCGAAGGCCTACTGCCGCCTCGTCGACGCCGCGACCGACGAGGAACTGGTCCGCTTCGACCTCACCGGCGCCGAGCCGCGGACCGGCGTGCTGATGGCCAAGCTGGTCCGGCAGTTCTCCGGTGAGTGGGACATGACGGCACTGGGCGACTTCGTGAAGGCGCGCACGGTACGGAACATGGTGGACCCGGGAGCGAACGCGCTGTAGCGCGCCGGCTGATCACGCGGTTCCCCGCGCTCCTCCGGGCGCGGGGCTACGGCCGCAGGCCCTCCGTCAGCAGGATCAGGCAGCGGCGGATCTCCTTGCCGGGTTCGTCCGCCAGCTCCGACGCCGTGGCCATCCCGTGCGCCAGCCGCAGGATCTCCACCGGCTCCAGGTCGGCCCGCAGTGCGCCGTCCGCCTGCGCCGCTTCCACGAGCCGGCCCGCCGCGCCCTTCACCGCCGTACCGCAGGCCACGCCGCACGCCGTCGGCGCCGTCGGGGCGCCGTCCGTGACCGCCGCCCCCAGCAGGGCCTTCATGCCCCGCAGCTCGATCGTGGCGAGGCACAGCTCGTTCAGCCACTCCGTCAGCGCCTCGCCCGGCGGCAGCTCCCCGGCAAGTGCGTCGGCCCGGCGGCCCAGCGCCTCGATCCGGTCCACGTACGCCGCCTCCAGCAGCGCCTGCCGGGTCGGGAAGTGCCGGTAGAGCGTGCCCGAGCCGACGCCCGCCCGTCTGGCGATCCGGTCGAGCGAGGCGTTCTCCCCCTGCTCGGCGAAGGCCTCCGCCGCCACCGCCAGCAGGCGCTCGTGATTGCGCCGGGCGTCCGCGCGCATGGGTCTGACCCGCGTCATCCAGCAACTCCCTGCCGAGCCGCCGAACCGGCGACTTCCCCCGGATCCTATCGAGCGCCTGCTGGCCGGTCCGCACCGGCCGGTGGCGGGAGACGGACCCTCGGCCCCCCGGAGTGGACGGCACTCCGGGAGGGGGCCGCGGGGCGTCGCGGGCCCAGGTGGTGCGGCGTGCGGGTCAGCCGCGCTTCTGCCGCTTCCAGGGGCCGGTGATGGCGAGCATGATGCCCGGCGTCTGGATGTTGGCGAACAGGGTCCGGCCGTCGGGCGAGAAGGTGACGCCGGTGAACTCGCTGTACTCCGGCTCCTCGGCGGTGCCCATGTTCATCTCGTTGCGGGCGATCGGGTAGGTCCGGCCGCTCTCGGTGGCGCCGAACAGGTGCTGGACGCCCTCGCCGTCCTCGGCGATGACCAGGCCGCCGTACGGCGAGACGGTGATGTTGTCGGGGCCGTCGAAGGCGCCGTCGGCGGACGGGTCCGGGTTCACGCCGAACAGCACCTTCAGGGTCAGCGTGCGGCGCTTGGGGTCGTAGAACCAGACCTGGCCGTCGTGCTGGACCGGGCTCTCCGAGCGGGCGAAGGAGGAGACGACGTAGACGCCGCCGTCGCCCCACCACATGCCCTCCAGCTTGCGGGCGCGGGTGATCTGGCCGTCGGTGAACTGCTTGCGGGTGGAGACCGTCCTGGCGTCGCGGTCCGGGACGTCCACCCAGTCGACGCCGTAGACGGTGCCGATGCTCGTGGCGCGGGAGAGGTCGTCGACGAACTTGCCACCGGAGTCGAAGCACTTGAAGGCCTGGAGCACCCCCGCGTCGTCGGCGAGGGTGCGCAGCCGGCCGCGGCCGTGGCGGAAGCCCTCCGGCGGGGTCCAGCGGTAGAACAGGCCGTTGGGGCCGGCGGCGTCCTCGGTGAGGTAGAGGTGGCCGCGCCGCGGGTCGACGACGACGGCCTCGTGGGCGTAGCGGCCGAGGGCCTTGACGGGCTTCGGGTCGCGGTTGGCCCGGCGGTCCTCCGGGTCGACCTCGAAGACGTAGCCGTGGTCCTTGGTGAAGCCGTTCTTGCCGGCCTTGTCCTCGGTCTCCTCGCAGGTCAGCCAGGTGCCCCAGGGGGTGCTGCCACCCGCGCAGTTGGTGGCGGTGCCGGCGATGCCCACCCACTCGGCGACCTGGCCGCCGCGGCGGACCTCGACGACGGTGCAGCCGCCGGCCGCCGCCGGGTCGTAGACGAGGCCCTCGACGAGCGGCACCGGGTGCGGCCACTGGGCGCGGGCACCGGCCAGCTCGTGGTTGTTGACCAGCAGGGTGGTGCCGCGCGGGCCGTCGAAGGTGGCGGTGCCGTCGTGGTTGGACGGGGTGAACTCGCCGGACTCCAGCTTGGTCCTGCCGCTGTAGGTGACGATCTCGTACGTGAAGCCCGCGGGCAGGGCGAGGATGCCGTCCGGGTCGGGGATCAACGGGCCGTAGCCGACACCGTGGTGGTGGTCACCGTGCGCGGACCGCGCCTGAGCGCTGTCGGTGTCCGTGGCGGCCAGAGCGTTCGGCGCGGTGGCGAGCGCGCCGACGCTGCCCGCCAGGGCGACCCCGGCACCGGTGATCGCGGATTTTCTGGCGAAGTCCCTGCGGGTGAGCGACATGGTGTCTCCTGTGACGACGGTGGCGGTGCCGTGGAGGGTGGCGGGCCTCGGTTCGGCGCACACGCTCCCGCCCGGTGTTGAACACGGTCTGAACACCGGGGTACTTCGAAGGTCCCTGTTCAAGAACCCGTACGCACCGCCCCGTGGCCGGCCGGGGCCCAGGTCGGGACCGCCGCCACCGGCCCCGTCTCAACCGGCCTGCTGGGACCGGGCCTTGAACGCGGCCTTGCGTGCCTCCTTCGCCACCTTCTTGTCCGGGTGCAACCGTCCCATCGCCTCCAGCACGTCCGCGGTGGCGGGGTGCTCCACCCGCCAGGCCGCGGCGAAGAACCCGCTGTGCCGGGAGGCGAGACCCTCCACCAGTGCCTGGAGCTCCTCGGAGTTGCCCTCGGCCGCCAGTTGCGCGGCCACCGTGTCGACGGTGAGCCAGAACACCATCTCCTGCGACGGTGCGGGCACCCCTTCGGCGCCCCGCTCGCTCAGCCACACCCGCGCCAGCCCGCCCAGTTCGGGGTCGTCCAGCACCTCGCGCAGCGCCGGCTCGGCCTCGATGCCCACCAGCGACAGCGCCTGCTGGCAGCGCAGCCTGCGCAGCGGCGCAGCCGCGTCCGCGCCCCGCGCCGCCCTCAGCAACTCCCTTGCCGCGGCGAGAGGTTCGCGACGGTCGAGCCACTGCCCGGTCTCGGCCCGGGCGGCGTGCTGCCCGTACCGTGGCGGTGCCGTCGAGCAGCGCGTCCGCGCCGGCGTCGGCCAGGTCGCCGACGGCCGGCGCGTCGAACCCGGCCTCCAGCAGCCGTGCCCGCAGCCCGTACACGCCGAGCGGGGTGAGCCGGACCATGCCGTAGCGGGAGACGTCGGTGTCGTCCACCGGCGCGGCGGGCTCCTCGTCGGCGTCCGACATCAGCGCCTCGTCCACCGGCTGGTACTCCACCAGCCCGACCGGTTCCAGCACCCGGAACTGGTCGTCCAGCCGCATCATCGCGTCGGACACCTGTTCAAGGACGTCGTTGGTGGGTTCACCCATCCCGCTGGGCACGATCACCGAGGCGGCGAGGGCGGGCAGCGGCACGGGGCCCCCGACGGGATTCTCCTCACCGACGGTCAGGAGGTACAGGTTGCCGAGGACGCCGTCGAGGAACTCCGCCTCGGCCTCCGGGTCCCAGCCGAGTGACGAGAAATCGACCTCGCCGCCCTGGTCCAGCGCGTCGACCAGGTCGTCCAGGTCGGGCACGCTCGCGTCGGCGAGCGCGGTCTCCAGCGCGGCGCGCCACACGGTGAGCACGTCCTGCGGGGAGCCGGCGGTGAGCAGCTTCAGCTCCTCGCCCGTCCGGACGGTGCCGGCCTCCTCGTCCGCGATCTCCACCAGTCCGGCGTCCAGGGCGGCGCGCCAGGCCTCGCCGGCGTGCGCGGCGGCGTCGTCGCCGCTGAGGTCCAGCAGCTCGACGGCGGCCGGCAACTGTTCCTCGGCCAGTGAACCGCCGGCGTCCACGCGGGTGGCGGGCCCGGCCCAGTGGGCGAGGCGGGCCGCCCGGGAGAGCAGCGGCGTGGACAGCGCGGCACGCGCCAGCTCCGCTTCGGGGCGCAGCCGCGCGGGCGGCAGGGGGGAGCTGTCTGACATCGGCTGGTTCTCCTCGGACCGTGAACGGACTCAACCCCTCAGCCTAGACGGATTTCCACCCATGCCACCCGGTTCACTCCCGCGCCCACCGCCGTACATGGCCGAAACCTTGACAACTTCCCGTGCCAGGCAGGAGATTGACGCGCGTAGAAGTTGGGGGGACAACTGTTCACTCGGCTCTGCGCGTGTCACAGAGGGCCACCGGCCCGGCACGCTCCCGTTCCACCCTCGTCCCGGCGCTCACGCACGTCCCCGGAGGGATCCCCTTGCCGAGCAGGTCTTCCGCGCGCCTCGCCGCGCTCACCGTCGCCGCCGTCTGTTCCGCAGCGTCGGCCGTCGTCCTCACCTCGCCCGCGCACGCCGACGCGGTGCGCATCCACGACGTCCAGGGCACGACCCGGGTGTCCCCGTTCGCCGGGCAGAAGGTGTCGGACGTGCCCGGCATCGTCACGGCCACGCGCACGTACGGTTCCTCCAAGGGCTTCTGGATGCAGGACGCCACCCCCGACGAGAACCCCGCGACCAGCGAGGGCGTGTTCGTCTTCACCAGCTCCGCGCCGAAGGCCGCCGTCGGCGACTCGGTCACGGTGACCGGCACGGTCTCCGAGTACGTCCCGGGCGGCACCTCGTCCGGCAACCAGTCGGTGACGGAGATCACCAAGCCGGTGGTCACCACCGTCTCCTCCGGCAACGCCGTCCCGGCGCCGGCCGTCGTCGACGAGGACGCGGTGCCGGACGCGTACAGCCCGGCCGGCGACACCGCGGCGAACGGCTCCGTCAACGGCCTCACCCTCGACCCGTCGGCGTACGCCCTGGACTACTACGAGTCCCTGGAGGGCATGACGGTCCAGGTCCACGACGCCCGGGTGGTGACGGCGACCGACCCGTACAGCGAGCTGTGGGTCACGGTGAAGCCGCACGAGCACCGCAACCGCCGCGGCGGCACGGTGTACGGCTCCTACGACTCCCAGAACACCGGCCGGCTCCAGATACAGTCGCTGGGCGCAACCGCCGACTTCCCGAAGGCGAACGTCGGCGACACCCTGGGGGGCACCACCACGGGCCCGCTGGACTTCAACCAGTTCGGCGGCTACACCCTGGTGGCGAGCACGCTCGGCACACTGGAGAGCGGTGGCCTCCAGCGCGAGACGACACGGCGGCAGTCGGGCCGCGAGCTGGCGGTGGCGACGTACAACGTCGAGAACCTCGACCCGTCGGACACCACCTTCGCCTCGCACGCCTCCGCGATCGTGAACAACCTGCGGTCGCCCGACATCGTGTCCCTGGAGGAGATCCAGGACGACAACGGCGCCAAGGACGACGGCACGGTCGGCTCCGGCGAGACCGTGCGCAAGCTGATCGACGCGATCGTCGCGGCGGGCGGCCCCAGGTACGACTGGCGCACGATCGACCCGGTCAACGACCAGGACGGCGGCGAGCCCGGCGGCAACATCCGCCAGGTGTTCCTGTTCAACCCCGAGCGGGTGTCCTTCACGGACCGCGCGGGCGGCGACGCGACCACCCCGGCCGGTGTCACCGAGGTGCACGGCAAGGCGCGGCTGACGATCTCCCCGGGACGGATCGACCCGTCGAACGCGGCCTGGAAGAGCAGCCGCAAGCCGCTCGCCGGCGAGTTCGTCTTCCGCGGCAGGACCGTCTTCGTGATCGCCAACCACCTCAACTCCAAGGGCGGCGACCAGGGTCTGGCCGCGCAGTACCAGCCGCCGGTGCGCAGCTCGGAGATCCAGCGGCACGCGCAGGCCACGGCGGTGAACGCGTTCGTCAAGGACATCCTGTCCGCGCAGAAGAACGCCGACGTCATCGCGCTCGGCGACATGAACGACTTCGAGTTCTCCGGCACCGCGGAGATCCTCGAGGGCGACGGCGAACTGTGGTCGGCGATCAAGTCGCTGCCGAGGAGCGAGCGGTACACGTACGACTACCAGGGCAACGAGCAGGTCCTGGACCAGATCCTGATCAGCCCGGCGATCCGGCGCGGCTGCGACTTCGAGTACGACAGCGTGCACATCAACTCGGAGTTCAACGACCAGATCAGCGACCACGACCCGCAGGTGCTGCGGTTCCGTCCGTAGTACGGCACGGCGGGGCCGGCCGGGCACCTCCGCCCGGCCGGCCCCGCCGTTCGACGCCCACCGGCCCCGCCGGCCCGCGCTCACCCTTGGCGGCCGGCCCGGTACCAGAGCACGGCCCCGGTGACGGCGGCGGCGCCCACCGCGCCCGCGAGCAGTGCGGGCCCCGGGTGCCGCAGCGCGGCGCCCGCGGCGGACCGCACCGGGCGCGGCACCCGCTGGTCGTCCTCCACGGTGCGTCCGGCCCGCGCCGCCCGTTCCTGGAGGGAGTGCCCGCTCTCCACGGCCCGCTCCTGCACCCGATGACCGGCCCGCGTCATCCGTTCCTGCGCGCCGTGGCCGGCCCGCACGGCACGGTCCTGGACCAGGTGCCCCGCCCGGGCCGCCTGGCCCTGCACGCCGTGCCCCGCGTGCGCGGCGCTCTCGCGTAGCTGCACGGTCATGGCACCGGCCTTGTCCTTGAGATCGGCGGTCCGCGCCCGGGCCCGGCCTTTCACATCGGCCCTGTCCGCCAACTGGGCGACGGTGTCGCCGAGTCGGCTCCTGGTCTGTTCGATCTGCTGCCGCAGCTCGTCGGGGCCCTTGGCGCCCGAGCCGTGCGGGTTCGTGTCCGTCATCGGTGTGCCCTTTCCCTGCTCGCGTCGGCGTCCGCCCCGGCACTGCCGGGTGTCCGCTCGGGGCCGGCCGTGGGCCGGGCGTACGGGGTCGCGGTCACGGTGGTCCGCCTCCTTCCTCAGCGCGGCTTCCGGGTACCCGGGCCGAAGATCCTCAGCCGTGCGCGCCGCTCCCGGTGCCGCGTTCGCCGAGGCGCGCGAGCTGGGACTGCAACCAGTCGAGGCGGGCCTGCAACAGGGCTGCCTCGGCGATGAGTTCGGGCACGCCCGGCTCGGCGGCCAGCGCCGACCCGGACGGTGCGAAATCCGTACCGGCACCGCCGGCCACCACCCGCAAGCCCTGCCCGGCCAGCCGGGCGAACTCCGCGAGGGAGACGGAGGGGCGGCCCCGCACGCAGCCCGCGCAGGCCGGGGCGAGGGCACGCCGTCCGGGGCGGCCCCAGCCCGCGTCGGCGAACGCGACCGCCCTGATCCCGCAGGCGCACGGGCCGGCCGTGGCCGTGCGGACCCGCTGCCGGGCGTAGCGGAAGCCGCGCTCGAAGCGGATGTAGGCGCCGAGGACGGAGACCTCCAGCAGGACGGCCGTCCGGTGTTCGGCGGTGCACAGCAGGGCCTCGGCCGCCGCCCGGTCGTGCACGCAGTGGAAGCCGCAGTCGCACCGGCGCGCGGGCGGTCGGTGCCGGCGGCCGTAGACGCAGACGGCGTCGTCGAGCACTCCGTACGGCAGCGCGCCGCCGAGCGACACGCCGGTGAACCCGGCCCGGGTGCCGTCCTGGGACAGCACCGGGTGGGCGATCTTGTATCCGGTCGGCGGCTCCGTGGGACGTTCGGCCGGGAGCCGTGCCCTCATCGGGCGGCCGGGACCTCTTCACGGACCGGCTCGGCCGGTCCGGGGCGGACGGCCTCCTCGCGGGGCCGCGGCTCCTCCTCGCGGACGAGCGGCCGCTCCTCGGCGGTCCCGGTGGCCAGTGCCTTGCCGAGCTTCATGGCGCCTCCCATGACCTGACGTAGGTGCCCCTCCGCCCATAGTGACCCATGAGGGGCCGAGTGCGACACAGGGCGGGTGCCGACGCCCGACACCATCTCAGGATCACTCGATTGGAGAGCGCTCGACCTGGCGGGCGCGCAGCGGCTGGCCGTGCGCCTGGTGGCGGAGGGCTGCGACGGCCTGGTCCTCAACGGCACCACCGGCGAGTCGCCCACCACCACGGACGACGAAGAGGTCCTGCGGGGGCCCGCTGTAGTACGGCGTCACCACCAGCACGCCGTCGGCGCCCGCCTCACCGGCCGCTCGCGCCAGCTCCACGGTGCCGGGTGTCGGCGGTGCCCACGCCCGCCACGAGCGCGACCCGGCCGCCCGACCGCCTCCCGCACGGCCGCGACGAGCCGCGCGTCAGTTGTTGCTGTGCAGGATGTCGTTCAGGCCGCCCCAGACCGCGTTGTTCGGGCGGGCCTCGACGGTGCCGGTGACCGAGTTGCGGCGGAAGAGGATGTTCGAGGCGCCGTTCAGCTCGCGGGCCTTGACGATCTGGCCGTCGGGCATCGTGACGCGGGTGCCCGCGGTGATGTAGAGGCCGGCCTCGACCACACACTCGTCGCCGAGCGCGATGCCGACGCCCGCCTCGGCGCCGATCAGGCAGCGCTCGCCGACGGAGATGATCACGTTGCCGCCGCCGGACAGGGTGCCCATGGTGGAGGCGCCGCCGCCGATGTCCGAGCCGTCGCCGATCACGACACCCGCGGAGATGCGGCCCTCGACCATCGACGTGCCCAGGGTGCCGGCGTTGAAGTTGACGAAGCCCTCGTGCATGACGGTGGTGCCCGCCGAGAGGTGCGCGCCCAGGCGGACCCGGTCGGCGTCGGCGATGCGCACGCCCTTGGGTACGACGTAGTCCGTCATGCGCGGGAACTTGTCGATCGAGGTCACCTGGAGGTGCAGGCCCTCGGCGCGGGCGTTCAGGCGCACCTTCTCGATGTCGTCCACGGCGACCGGGCCGAGCGAGGTCCAGGCGACGTTGGCGAGGTGGCCGAAGACGCCGTCCAGGTTCTGGCCGTGCGGCCTGACCAGGCGGTGCGAGAGCAGGTGCAGACGCAGATAGACGTCGTGCGCGTCGACGGGCTTGTCGTCCAGCGAGGCGATGACCGTGCGGACCGCGACCACCTCGACGCCCCGGCGGGCGTCCGGACCGGTCGCCGCGGTGGCTCCGCCGCCCAGCAGCCGCGCCGCCTGCTCGGCGGTCAGCCGCTCGGTGCCGGCGGGGCCGGGCTCCTCGACCAGCTCGGGGGCCGGGAACCAGGTGTCGAGCACGGTGCCGTCGGAGGCGATCGTGGCGAGGCCGGCGGCGGCGGCGCCGGTGGTACGGGAAGCAGAGTCGGTCATGGAGGAAAACCTAACGCGGTCGGGCCACCGAGAGCGAACCGCGTCCCACGTGCCGGCTGCCCGGACACGCGGAAGGGGCCACGGCGCGCCGCCGTGGCCCCTTCTCGTGCGCTCTGCCGCGAGGACAGGCGGCTCAGACGTTGAAGCCGAGTGCCCTGAGCTGGTCGCGGCCGTCGTCCGTGATCTTGTCCGGCCCCCACGGCGGCATCCACACCCAGTTGATGCGCAATTCGTTGACCAGGCCGTCCGTCGCGGACTTCGCCTGGTCCTCGATGACGTCCGTCAGCGGGCAGGCCGCCGAGGTCAGGGTCATGTCGATCGTCGCGATGTTCGCGTCGTCGACGTGGATGCCGTAGATCAGGCCCAGGTTGACGACGTCGATGCCCAGCTCGGGATCGACCACGTCCATCAGGGCCTCACGGAGTTCCTCCTCCGAGGCCGGCTTCATCTCGACGGTGTCGCTCATGCGGTCTTCCTTTCGGCGTCGGCGCCGTTCAACGCCTGGGCCGTCGCGTCCTTCCACGCCATCCAGCTCAGGAGGGCGCACTTGACCCGCGCGGGGTACTTGGAGACCCCGGCGAACGCGACCGCGTCCTCCAGGACCTCCTCCATCGCGTCGTCGGGCTCGATCCGGCCCTTGGACTGCATCAGCTCCAGGAAGGTCTCCTGGATCTTCTGCGCCTCGGCGAGTTCCTTGCCGACCAGCAGCTCGTTCAGGACCGACGCGCTGGCCTGGCTGATGGAGCAGCCCTGGCCCTCGTACGAGACGTCCGTGATCGTCGAGCCCTCGTACTTCACGCGGAGGGTGATCTCGTCGCCGCACGTCGGGTTCACGTGGTGCACCTCGGCGTCGCCGTCCCTCAGACCACGCCCGTGCGGGTTCTTGTAGTGGTCCAGGATGACTTCCTGGTACATCGAGTCCAGCTTCACCTTTTCAGCACGCCCCTCAGCCGAAGAAGTTCCGTACGTGCTCCAGGCCGTCGACCAGTGCGTCGATCTCGGCCGGCGTGGAGTACAGATAGAACGACGCTCGCGTGGTCGCAGGAATTCCGTAGCGCAGGCAGACCGGACGGGCGCAGTGGTGCCCCACACGGACCGCGATGCCCTGCTCGTCGAGGACCTGGCCCACGTCGTGCGGGTGGATGTCACCGAGGGCGAAGGAGATCGCCGCGCCTCGGTCCTCGGCCGTCGCCGGGCCGATGATGCGCAGGTCCGGGACCTGCGCCAGACGCTGCACCGCGTACTCCGTCAGCGCGTGCTCGTGGGCGAGGATCCGGTCCATGCCGATCGCGTTCAGGTAGTCGATCGCCGCGCCGAGACCGACCGCCTGCGCGATCGGGGGCGTGCCCGCCTCGAACTTGTGGGGCGCCGGGGCGTACGTGGACGAGTGCATCGAGACGGTCTCGATCATCTCGCCGCCGCCCAGGAACGGGGGAAGGTCCTCCAGCAGTTCCTGGCGGCCCCACAGGACGCCGATGCCCGTCGGGCCGCACATCTTGTGGCCGGTGAAGGCCACGAAGTCGGCCTGGAGGGCCTGCACGTCCAGCGGCATGTGGGGGGCGGCCTGGGAGGCGTCGATGCAGACCAGGGCGCCGACCTCCTGGGCGCGGCGGACTATCGCCTCGACCGGGTTGACCGTGCCCAGGATGTTCGACACCAGCACGAAGGAGACGATCTTCGTCTTCTCGGTGATGATCTCGTCGATGTTGGACAGGTCCAGGCGGCCGTCGTCGGTGAGGCCGAACCACTTCAGCTTCGCGCCCGTGCGCTGCGACAGCAGCTGCCACGGCACGATGTTGGAGTGGTGCTCCATCTCCGTGATGACGATCTCGGTCTCGTGGTCCACGCGGTAGGGCTCGTCGGCCCAGCCCAGCATGTTCGCCACGAGGTTCAGCGACTCGGAGGCGTTCTTGGTGAAGATCACCTCGTCGCGGCTCGGCGCGTTGATGAACTCCGCGACCTTGTCGCGTGCGCCCTCGTACAGCGCCGTGGCCTCCTCGGCGAGCACATGCACACCGCGGTGGACGTTGGCGTTGTAGCGCTCGTAGTACTCGCTCATGGCGTCCAGTACCTGGCGCGGCTTCTGGCTGGTCGCCGCGTTGTCCAGGTACACGAGCTTCCGGCCGTCGTGGACCACGCGGTCCAGGATGGGGAAGTCCTTGCGGATCGCCTCGGTGTCGAGGAGGCCCGGCAGCTGTGTCACGCGGATGCGCCACCCTTCACGTATGCCTCGTAGCCCTCGTTCTCCAGCTTGTCCGCCAGCTCCGGGCCGCCCGACTCGACGATGCGGCCGGCGGAGAACACGTGGACGTGGTCGGGCTTGATGTAGCGCAGGATGCGCGTGTAGTGCGTGATCAGCAGGGTGCCGACCTCGCCGGTGCCGTGGACGCGGTTGACGCCCTCGGAGACGATGCGGAGCGCGTCGACGTCCAGGCCGGAGTCGGTCTCGTCGAGGATCGCGAACTTCGGCTTGAGCAGCTCGAGCTGGAGGATCTCGTGGCGCTTCTTCTCACCGCCGGAGAAGCCCTCGTTGACATTGCGCTCGGCGAAGGACGGGTCCATGTGGAGACGCTCCATGGTCTCCTTGACCTCCTTCACCCAGGTGCGCAGCTTGGGGGCCTCGCCGCGGACGGCGGTGGCGGAGGTGCGCAGGAAGTTGGAGACCGAGACGCCGGGGATCTCGACGGGGTACTGCATCGCCAGGAACAGGCCCGCGCGGGCACGCTCGTCGACGGACATCTCCAGGACGTTCTCGCCGTCGAGGGTGACGGTGCCCTTGGTGATCGTGTACTTCGGGTGACCCGCGAGGGAGTAGGCGAGCGTCGACTTGCCGGAGCCGTTGGGGCCCATGATGGCGTGCGTCTCGCCCTGCTTCACGGTGAGGTCGACGCCCTTGAGGATCTCCTTCGTGGCGTTGTCGGCCTCGACGGTGACGTGCAGGTCTCGGATTTCAAGCGTTGCCATGGGTGCCTCAGGACTCCTGGGAGAGGGAGACGAGAACGTCGTCCCCTTCGATCTTTACGGGGTATACGGGGACGGGGCGCGTCGCGGGGAGGCCGGACGGCTTGCCGGTGCGCAGGTCGAAGGCGGAGCCGTGCAGCCAGCACTCGATCTGACAATCCTCCACCTCCCCCTCGGAGAGGGAGACGTTCGCGTGGGAGCAGATGTCGTGGATGGCGAACACCTCGCCCCCGGTCCTGACGACCGAGACCGGCGTGCTGTCGATCTCCACGCGCTTGGGGGTGTCCTCGGCCAGTTCGCCCAGCCCGCAGACGCGTACGAAGGTCATGCGACCGAAGCCTCCAGCTCGTCCTCGATCCTGGCGAGCAGGCGCTCCTCGATGTCGGGGACACCGATCTGCTGGATCAGCTCGGCGAAGAAGCCGCGGACCACCAGGCGACGCGCCTCGTGCTCCGGGATGCCGCGGGCCATCAGGTAGAAGAGCTGCTCGTCGTCGAAGCGGCCGGTGGCGGAGGCATGGCCGGCACCGATGATCTCGCCGGTCTCGATCTCCAGGTTCGGCACCGAGTCGACGCGCGCGCCGTCCGTGAGGACCAGGTTGCGGTTCATCTCGTAGGTGTCCGTGCCCTCGGCGCTGGCCTCGATGAGCACGTCACCGATCCAGACCGCGTGCGCGTTCTCACCCTGGAGCGCGCCCTTGTAGACGACGTTCGACTTGCAGTGGGGGGCGTTGTGGGTGACCAGCAGGCGGTGCTCCTGGTGCTGTCCGGCGTCGGTGAAGTACAGGCCGAACAGCTCGGCCTCGCCGCCGGGGCCGGCGTACGCCACGCGCGGGTGCAGGCGGACGACGTCGCCGCCGAAGGTGAGGACCACGGACTTGTAGGAGGCGTCGCGGCCGATCAGCGTGTTGTGCTGGGCGACGTGGACGGCCTTGTCGTCCCAGTCCTGGACGCTGACCACGGTCAGCTTGGCGCCGTCGCCAAGGACGTAGTCGACGTTGGCGGCGAGCACCGCGTCACCGGTGTGGTCGATCACCACGACGGCCTCGGCGAAGGCGCCCAGCTCGATCACCTGGTGGGCGAAGGCGGTGCCGCCCCGGCCGTGGACCGCGATGCGGATCGGCTCGGTGAGGACGGTGTCCTTCGGGACGGTCACGACCGAGGCCTTCTCGAACGCGGAGTACGCCTGCGCGGCGATCCGGTCGACCGGGGTGCCCGCCCTGCCGATCCGCGCGTCGTCACGGCCGACGGTCTCGACGGTGACGCCCTCGGGGGCCCGGACGTCGACCTTCAGGCCGTCGCCGTTCGGGACGGCGGTGCCGTCGTGCAGTCCGCGCAGCCGCTCCAGCGGGGTGAACCGCCACTCCTCCTCGCGGCCGTGCGGGACCGGGAAGTCCGTCACGTCGAAGGACGGGGGCGCGCTCATGCGCGAGACGACGGTCGACTCCGCGGCGACCGCGATCGAGCCGGCGGTGGTGGAACCCGCCGGCGGGGGTCCCCCCGCTCTCGAGCGGAGCCGAGAGTGGGGGAGTTCTGGGCCTCAGCCATGGGCTGTCGTAGTGCTCTCTTTCTGAGTGAGACGTCTGCCGGTGATGGGGCGGGTCAGCCGACCGCGCCTTCCATCTGAAGCTCGATCAGCCGGTTCAGCTCCAGCGCGTACTCCATGGGCAGCTCTTTGGCGATCGGCTCGACGAAGCCGCGCACGATCATCGCCATGGCCTCGTCCTCGGAGAGGCCGCGGCTCATCAGGTAGAAGAGCTGGTCGTCGGAGACCTTGGAGACGGTGGCCTCGTGGCCCATGGACACGTCGTCCTCGCGGACGTCGACGTACGGGTACGTGTCCGACCGGGAGATGGTGTCCACCAGCAGCGCGTCGCACAGCACGTTCGACTTGGAGCCCGAGGCGCCCTCGCCGATCTCGATCAGGCCGCGGTACGACGTACGGCCGCCGCCGCGCGCCACGGACTTGGAGACGATGTTGGACGACGTGTTCGGCGCCATGTGGACCATCTTTGCGCCGGCGTCCTGGTGCTGGCCCTCGCCCGCGAAGGCGATGGAGAGGGTCTCGCCCTTGGCGTGCTCGCCCATCAGGTAGACCGCCGGGTACTTCATCGTCACCTTGGAGCCGATGTTGCCGTCGACCCACTCCATGGTCGCGCCCTCGTAGGCCACGGCGCGCTTGGTGACCAGGTTGTAGACGTTGTTCGACCAGTTCTGGATGGTCGTGTAGCGGCAGCGGGCGTTCTTCTTGACGATGATCTCGACGACCGCGCTGTGCAGCGAGTCCGACTTGTAGATCGGGGCCGTACAGCCCTCGACGTAGTGCACGTAGGCACCCTCGTCGACGATGATCAGGGTCCGCTCGAACTGGCCCATGTTCTCCGTGTTGATGCGGAAGTAGGCCTGGAGCGGGATCTCGACGTGCACGCCCTTCGGCACGTAGATGAAGGAGCCGCCGGACCACACCGCGCTGTTCAGCGACGCGAACTTGTTGTCGCCGACCGGGATGACCGTGCCGAAGTACTCCTTGAAGAGCTCGGGGTGCTCCTTCAGGGCGGTGTCGGTGTCGAGGAAGATGACGCCCTGCTCCTCCAGGTCCTCGCGGATCTGGTGGTAGACGACCTCCGACTCGTACTGGGCGGCGACACCGGCGACGAGGCGCTGCTTCTCGGCCTCCGGGATGCCCAGCTTGTCGTAGGTGTTCTTGATGTCCTCGGGCAGGTCCTCCCAGGACTCCGCCTGCTTCTCCGTGGAGCGCACGAAGTACTTGATGTTGTCGAAGTCGATGCCCGAGAGGTCCGAGCCCCAGTTGGGCATGGGCTTCTTCTCGAAGAGCTTCAGGCCCTTCAGGCGCAGCTTCGTCATCCACTCCGGCTCGGACTTCTTGCCCGAGATGTCACGGACGACGTCCTCGTTCAGGCCACGCCTGGCGGAGGCACCGGCCACGTCGGAGTCGGCCCAGCCGTATTCGTACTTGCCCAGGCCCTCGAGTTCGGGGTGAGCAGTCTCCGTGGGGAGAGTCATGCGGGGTTCCTCCCGGCCGTGCTTGCAGGTGCGTCAGTGGAAATCTCGGGGATGAACGTCGTGCAGACGCCGTCGCCGTGGGCGATGGTCGCCAGTCGCTGGACGTGGGTGCCCAGCAGCTCCGCGAAGACCTCGGTCTCCGCCTCGCAGAGCTGCGGGAACTGCTCCGCGACGTGGGCGACCGGGCAGTGGTGCTGGCAGAGCTGCTCGCCGACCGGTGCGCTGCGCGCCGTGGCAGCGTACCCGTCGGCGCTCAGGGCCCTGGCGAGCGCTTCGGCGCGCTTGTCGGGGCCGGCGGCCTCGATCGCCTTGCGGTACGCGCTCGCCTGCGCGGTGATCCGGGCGCGGGCGAAGGCGGCGACCGCCTCGGCGCCGCCCCCCTGCTCGGCGATCCAGCGGAGCGCGTCCACGGCGAGCTTGTCGTAGGACTGGTCGAAGGCGTCCCGGCCGCAGTCGGTGAGCGCGAAGACCTTGGCGGGCCGGCCGCGCGTGCGCGCGCCGTAGACCCGCTGTTCGCGCGCCTCCACGACGTCGTCGGCCACCAGCGCGTCCAGGTGACGCCGTACGGCCGCCTGGGTCAGTCCCAGCCGGCCGGCGAGTTCCGCGACGGTCGACGGCCCGTGGTCCAGGATGGACCGCGCGACCCGGTTGCGCGTCGAGCGCTCACCGGTCGCTAGCTCCTCCTGCGGGGTCCCCACCGGGGTCTCCCGAGCCTCGCCGACGTTTTTCACAACGCCATTGTTGCGTAATTCCTCGGAGCCTGACAAGCGGCGTCCGGATCACCGGGCGGTGCCCTGCGTCACTTAGGTGAACCTAATGTGACCTGCGGAAACGATCTCTGATCGATCATCCGGGGCGGGCCCGCCGATCAAAGAGGTGGCGTGGGACCGCCCCGTCGGGAAGACTCCCGGACCATGCCCATACCCCCTCCCACCGGCCCTCTTGTCACCCGGGACACCGTCGCCGCGGGCCTGCGGCTGCTCGGTGTCGGGACCGGCGAGATCCTTCTCGCGCATTCCTCCCTGAGTTCCCTGGGCTGGGTCAACGGAGGGGCCGTCGCGGTCGTCCAGGGCATCCTCGACGCCCTCGGCCCTTCCGGCACGCTCGTCGTGCCCGCCCACTCCACCCAGGTGTCCGACCCGGCGTCGTGGAGCAGGCCGCCGGTACCCGAACAGTGGTGGGACCGGATCCGGGCCACCATGCCCCCGTACGACCCCCGGACCACGCCCACGTACGGGATCGGTGCCGTCCCCGAGACGGTGCGGACCTGGCCCGGTGCCCTGCGCAGCGCCCACCCGCAGTCCTCCTTCGCGGCGGTCGGCCGCCGCGCGCGGGAGGTCACCGACGGCCATGCCCCCGACTGCCGGCTGGGCGAGCGCAGCCCGCTGGCCCGGCTGGAGAAGCTGGGCGCCCGGGTGCTGCTGCTCGGCGCGGGCTACGACTCCTGCACCGCCTTCCACCTGGCCGAGTACCGGACACCGGCACCGCGCGTGGAGATCGGCCGGCCCGCTCCCGGCGGCGGCTGGGAGACCGTGGTCGAGGTGTCGATCGACTCCGGCCGGTTCGACGAGCTGGGGCACGACTTCGAACGGGACCGGCCCGTCGTGCGCGGGACGGTGGGCGCGGCGGACGTACGGCTGTTCCCCGTGGCGGACGCCGTGGCCTACGCCGAGCGGTGGCTGCCGCTGCACCGTCCCCGGGAGGAGGAGTTCCCGCACCCGGCCGCCTGACCGGCCGGCGCTCTCCCTAGACTCTGGACTCATGCGAAGTGAGCCCGTGGTCCAGGTCCAGGCCCTGGTGAAGCGGTACGGCACGAAGACCGCGGTGAACGGCCTCGACCTGGTGGCCCAGCCGGGCGTGACCGCCGTACTCGGCCCCAACGGGGCGGGGAAGACGACGACCGTCGAGACCTGCGAGGGCTACCGGAAGCCGGACGGCGGCACGGTGAGCGTCCTCGGACTCGACCCGGTGCGCCAGTCCGCGCGGCTGCGGCCCCGCATCGGCGTGATGCTCCAGTCCGGCGGGGTCTACTCCGGCGCCCGCGCCGACGAGATGCTGCGGCACATCGCGCGGCTGCACGCGCATCCGCTGGACGTCGACGCCCTGATCGAGCGCCTCGGCCTCGGCTCCTGCGGCCGGACCGGCTACCGCCGGCTGTCCGGCGGCCAGCAGCAGCGGCTCGCGCTCGCCATGGCCGTCGTGGGCCGCCCGGAACTCGTCTTCCTGGACGAGCCGACCGCCGGGCTCGACCCGCAGGCCCGCCGCGCCACCTGGGACCTGGTGCGGGACCTGCGCGCCGACGGCGTCTCGGTGATCCTCACCACGCACCACATGGACGAGGCCGAACAGCTCGCCGACGACGTGGCGATCATCGACGGCGGCCGGGTCATCGCCCAGGGCTCGCCCGACGAGCTGTGCAGGGGCGGCGCCGAGAACACCCTTCGCTTCACCGGCCGCCCCGGCCTCGACGTCGCCTCCCTGCTCATGGCCCTCCCGGCCGACTGCACGGCCGCCGAGCTGACCCCGGGCAGCTACCGCGTCACCGGCAAGGTCGACCCGCAACTGCTGGCCACGGTGACCTCCTGGTGCGCCCAGCACGGGGTGATGCCGGACCGGATCTCGGTGGAGCGGCACACGCTGGAGGACGTCTTCCTGGAGCTGACCGGCAAGGAGCTGCGCGCGTGACCACCACGGGTACCTACACCCCCGCCCCCGGGGCCGCCCCGCTCCCCCGCATGATCGCGGCGCAGGCGGCACTGGAGACGAAGATGCTGCTGCGCAACGGCGAGCAGTTGCTGCTGACGGTCGTCATCCCGGCCCTGCTGCTCGTGCTCTTCAGCTCGGTCGACATCGTGGACACCGGCGCCGGCGAGGCCGTCGACTTCCTCGCCCCCGGCATCCTGGCGCTCGCCGTGATGTCCACGGCGTTCACCGGCCAGGCCATCGCGACGGGCTTCGAACGCCGCTACGGCGTCCTGAAGCGGCTCGCCTCCTCCCCGCTGCCGCGCTGGGGCCTGATGACCGCGAAGACGCTGTCGGTGCTGGTCACGGAGGTCCTCCAGGTGATCCTGCTGACGGCGATCGCCCTCGCCCTCGGCTGGCACCCGCACGGCAACCCGTTCGCGGTGCTCCTGCTGCTGCTCCTGGGCACGGCGGCGTTCTCGGGCCTCGGCCTGCTGATGGCCGGCACCCTGAAGGCGGAGGCCACGCTGGCCGCCGCCAACCTGGTCTTCCTGCTGCTGCTCGTGGGCGGCGGGGTGATCGTCCCGCTGGAGAAGTTCGGTGCGGCGGGACAACGGGTGCTCGGCCTGCTGCCGATCTCCGCCCTGTCCGACGGGCTGCGCGACGTCCTCCAGCACGGCGCCGGCATGCCGTGGGGCGACCTGGGCGTCCTCGCCGTGTGGGCGGTGGCGGGGCTCGCCGCGGCCGGGAGATTCTTCCGCTGGGAGTGACCCTCGTGAACGCGTGCACAAGCGGCGGCCTACGATGGTGGGCGTGCCAAAGCTGAACCGCGCCGACGCCCGGGCCGCCCTGCGCAACCCGCTCGCCCTCATCGCCGACCGCTGGAGTCCGGATCCCCGGACCGTCCGGCGGGCGGCGCTCGCCGCGCTCGTGATGTCGGTGGTCATCGTCGTGACCGGCGGCGCCGTCCGCCTGACCGGCTCCGGGCTGGGCTGCCCCACGTGGCCCACCTGCACCGAGGACTCGCTGACCACCACCCGGGCCATGGGCTTCCACGGAGTGGTCGAGTTCGGCAACCGCATGCTGACGTACGTGCTGTGCGCGGCCGTCGGCTGGGCCATCGTCGCGGCCCGTGCCCAGAAGCCGTGGCGGCGCGCCCTGACCCGGCTGGGCTGGGCGCAGTTCTGGGTGGTCATGGGCAACGCGGTGCTCGGTGGCGTCGTGGTGCTGGTCGGCCTCAACCCGTACACGGTCGCCGCGCACTTCCTGCTCTCCTCGGCGCTGATCGCCGTCGCCACGCTGATGTGGCAGCGCGCCCGGGAGGGCGACGGGGCCCCGCGTCCGCTGGTCGGCGCGGCGGTGCGGCAGCTCGTGTGGGTCCTGGTGGCCGCGTCGGCGCTGCTCATCGCGGTGGGCACGGTGGTGACCGGGGCCGGGCCGCACGCCGGTGACTCCAGCGAGGTCGAGCGCATCCCGATCGACTGGGAGAACGTGGCCAAGCTGCACGCGGTGCTCGCCTGGATCGTGGTCACGCTGACCTTCGCGCTGTGGTTCGTGCTGAAGGCGGTGGACGCCCCGAAGGAGCCGGTGGCGCGGACGCGGGAGCTGTTCGTCGTCCTGCTGTGCCAGGGAGCCCTCGGGTACGTCCAGTACTTCACCCATCTCCCCGAGGCCCTGGTCGCCGCGCACATGGCGGGCTCCGCCGTGATGTGGATCTGGGTCCTGCGCGTCCTGCTGTCGCTGCGGGAACGCCCCGCGCTCGTCGCGGACCTGCCGGGCCCCTCCGCCGAGGTGACGGTCGCCTCCCGCGCCTGACCCACCCGCACGCGGCGACGAGGGCGTCTCACCCGTGCGCGGCCACGAGGGCGTCGATCGCCGGGCCCAGGAAGGCACGGGTCAGTTCAGCGCGGCGGGCCCGCCGGGCGGGGTCCGGCGGGGCGGGGGTGCCGTAGCGCCGCCGGGCGATGTCCTCGACGACCTCGGCGGGCGCACCCAGTCCGGACAGCTCGCCGAGCGCCTCCTTCTTGGAGATCAGCCGCCCCTCGCGCAGAGTGACGCCGGCCCGGGCGTACGTCAGCAGGCCCAGGTCGACCCAGACGTCCTGCTGCCACCGCCGGGCCCGGTCCACCGCCGGCCGCCAGAAGTCGCGCTGGTCGCGCACGACGAAGTCGGTGAGCTGCCGGTCCGGCACCGCGGGCAGCAGCGCGGCCGGTGCCTGCCCGTACAGCACCCGGCCGAAGGTGTGCAGCTCGCGCCGGGTGACGGGGGTGACGGGACGGCGCAGCAGTCCGTCGTGCGCCCAGGTGAGGTGCGAGCGCCCGGGGCCGTCCAGGGTGGCCGGGGTCAGATAGCTGCAATGGAGATTCACGGCGAGCGGTGTGCCGCGCAGCTCGCGGTGCAGGCGCGCCACCTGCCGGATCCGCCCGATGCCCAACGGCCCGGGGAGTACGGAGATGAGGTCCAGGTCGCTGCGTCCCTCCTGGTAGTCCCCGCCGGCCAGGGAGCCGTGGGCCCACAGGGCGAGGGGGCGCAGGGGCGCGAGGTCGCGCAGGAAGCGGTCGAGCAGGGCGTCGGTCTGCATCGCCCCAGTCTCCGCGCCCGGGCGTACGGCCGTACAGTCTTATCCCAGTCCGTACACCCGGCGCGCGTTGTCCGCCGCGATCAGCCGGGCCACCCGCTGGGCGTCCGCCCGGACCCACGCGCCCTCGGCGACCCAGCCGCCCAGGACGCGGGAGAGGGCCTCGCGGAAGAGGCGGGCGCCGATGACGTGGAGTTCGGGCAGGCCGTGGGCGCCGGTGGAGAAGAGGATCTTGCCGAAGGGGGCCAGCTCCAGGATCTCGGCGAGGACCGTGGCCGCACGGGCGCCGGTGCGCACCAGGGCGGCGCCGGAGTCGGCGTAGACGTGCGGGAAGACGCCGGCCAGGTGGGCGGTGTGGCGGTGGTACGGGTAGCCGTGCAGCAGGACCAGGTCGGTGCCGAGGCCGGCCGTGGCCCGGATGAAGTCGGTGAGCAGCACCGGGTCGGTGCGGTCGGCGCGGTAGCCCGGCTCGCCGAGGCCCGCGTGCAGTTGCAGGGGCAGGCCCGAGGCGACCGCGTTCCACAGCAGGTGCCGCAGCAGCACGGGGTCCGTGAGCGCGCCGCCGACCCGCCGGCCGGCCAGCCAGCGGCCCGCCGCGCCCCGCACCTCCCCCGGCCCCGGGGGCTCCGGCGCGAGGGCCAGGCCGTGCCGCAGTCCCGCGACGGAGGTGAAGGCGACGGCGGTCGCCGCGGCTCCGTGCACGGACTCGGCGAGGTTGGCGAGGAAGGACTCGACGGTCCCGGAGGTGTCGGCGACCTGCTCGGCGAGCGGCTCCAGCCGGACGATCTCCCGGGCCTCGGCGTCCCCCGCCGAGGCCATCTCGCCGGGACCTGTGAGGTCCCCGGGCAGGCCCGTATCGACCAGGTAGGTGGTGATGCCGCTGCCCCGCAGCAGCCTGCGGCCCGCCTCCAGGGCGCCCAGTTCGCGGCGCCGGGCCAGATAGCGGGCGGGCGCGCAGTGCGGTTCGAGGCCGAGCAGGGGCGGGCACCAGCGCCGTACGGCGAAGCCGGTCTGGGTGTCGAAGAGGGTGGTGCCCGGCGCCGGGGGCCCCTCGGTGCGGGAGAGCTGGGCCTCGAAGGTGCCGAGGCCCAGCTCCGTCCGCAGTACGCCGTGGCAGTACTGGTCCACGAGGAACGGCGTTTCGATCATTCCGGCTCCCCGTGCGGACGCGCTGTGCTGCCTTGCACGTCCTAACGGGTGAACGGGGTCCGAGGTCGCGGCCGGGCCCCGCGCGCGGTGGCCCGCGCCTCGGCTCAGCCGTTGGCGGGGCCGCCCACCTGGATGCCGGCCATCCGCTTCCACTCGTAGGGGCCCGTGCGCACCTTCGCGGCGAACTCGCCGTCGAAGGACTCGTGGACCGTGATCCCGGACGCGCGCACCGCCCGCTCGGCGACGGCGCAACTGGGGGCCACCAGGTCCCCCCAGCCGCCGTCCTCGCCGACGAGGACGATGCGGGCGCCGCGCTCGCCGAGGTAGGCCACCTGGCCCTCGGCACCGCCGTGGGCCTTGGAGAAGGCGCCGATCCGCCGGGCGAGCTTCGCCACCGTGCGCTCGGTCCGGGCGTCGGCCTTCGGGTCAACCTGCTGCGTGTCTGCCATGGCCAGGATGCTACCGACGGGTAGGCCGAACGGCGACGGGAGGGGTGCGTGGCCTTGGCCACGCACCCCTCCCGTCGGTGTACGAGGGCTCTAGCGCAGGAAGGGGTCCACCGCGATCGCCACGAACAGCAGCGACACATAGGTGATCGACCAGTGGAAGAGCCGCATCTCCTTCAGCTTCACGCCCGTCTCCTCGGCCCTGGCCCGGTTCTGGAGCGCGTGCGCCTCCCACAGCCACCAGCCGCCCGAGGCCAGCGCGACCGCCGTGTAGAACCAGCCGGTGTAGCCGAGCGGGGTGAGCAGCAGGGAGACGGCGACCATGACCCAGCTATAGAGGACGATCTGCCGGGCGACGACCTTGTTGGAGGCGATGACCGGCAGCATCGGGACGCCCACGCGCGCGTAGTCGTCCTTGACCTTCATGGACAGCGGCCAGTAGTGCGGCGGCGTCCAGAAGAAGATCACCAGGAAGAGGATGAGCGGGGCCCAGGAGAGCGAGTCGGTCACGGCCGACCAGCCGATCAGCACCGGCATGCAGCCGGCGATGCCGCCCCACACGATGTTCTGGGACGTACGCCGCTTGAGCAGCATCGTGTAGACGACGACGTAGAAGAGGAGCGCGCCGAGGGACAGCCAGGCCGACAGCCAGTTGACGGTCAGGCCGAAGAGCAGGGTGGAGACGACCGCGAGGGTGATGCCGAAGGCCAGGCACTCGCGCGGGCCGACCATGCCGGTCACCAGCGGGCGCTGGGAGGTGCGGTCCATCAGGGCGTCGATGTCCCGGTCGATGTACATGTTCAGCGCGTTGGCGCCGCCCGCGGACAGGTAGCCGCCGACGCAGGTCAGCAGGACCAGCTTCAGGTCGGGCACGCCCTGCTGGGCCAGGAACATCACCGGGACGGTGGTGATGAGGAGCAGCTCGATGATCCGTGGCTTGGTCAGCGCCACGAATGCCTTGACACGGGCCCCGAACGGCCGGTGAACCGGGCCCTGGCTCGCACCGAGCACCCCCGCTGGACGGGATTCGACGGCCGTCACGCACACCCCTGACAGAGACATCCCAGCGAGCCTCCCCGTGGGAAGCGGGGACCAGGGCTCGCGCGTACCACGCCACTTTAGACGTTGCCCATACCCCGGCCTTCGCGGGGGTGGGGTCGTGTTGACGGGGCGGTCGACGGGGGCGTTCGGACGTGCGTACAGAGGCTCGATTGAGCAGTCAGATGAGCGGCTCCGTATTCATGTGCCACATGCCTTCCCGGCCAGTCGGGAGGCGGATCGCACCGACTCCCGGCAGTCTGTGAACACTCGAAAAAACGCACGTCCTCGCGGGGGTAGGCTCGACAACGGCCGGTGGGCGACAAGCACGCCGGCGGCCGGGTGGGCGTATGCCCCGAAGACCGGCGACCGACATGTGGAGAGGAGCCCTGACCCAGGGTGAGCACCAAGCCGACCACCACAGACCTCGAGTGGACCGAGCTGGACCAGCGGGCCGTCGACACCGCCCGCGTCCTGGCCGCAGACGCCGTACAGAAGGTCGGCAACGGCCATCCCGGTACGGCGATGAGCCTGGCCCCGGCCGCGTACACGCTCTTCCAGAAGGTGATGCGCCACGACCCGGCCGACCCGGAGTGGGTCGGGCGCGACCGCTTCGTGCTGTCCGCCGGCCACTCGTCCCTGACCCTCTACACCCAGCTCTACCTGGCCGGGTTCGGCCTGGAGCTGGACGACCTGAAGTCCTTCCGGACGTGGGGCTCCAAGACCCCCGGTCACCCGGAGTACGGACACACCAGGGGCGTGGAGACCACCACGGGCCCGCTGGGCCAGGGTGTCGCCAACGCGGTCGGCATGGCGATGGCCGCCCGGTACGAGCGCGGCCTGTTCGACCCGCAGGCGCCCGCCGGCGAGTCCCCGTTCGACCACTTCATCTACTGCATCGCCGGTGACGGCTGCCTCCAGGAGGGCATCTCCGCCGAGGCGTCCTCGATGGCCGGCCACCAGAAGCTCGGCAACCTGGTCCTGCTGTGGGACGACAACCACATCTCGATCGAGGGCGACACCGAGACGGCCGTGTCCGAGGACACCGTCAAGCGGTACGAGGCCTACGGCTGGCACGTCCAGCGGGTCGAGGCCCAGGAGAACGGCGACCTGGACCCGAAGGCGATCTTCGCCGCGATCCAGGAGGCCAAGCGGGTCACCGACCGGCCGTCCTTCATCGCGATGCGCTCGATCATCGCCTGGCCGGCCCCGAACGCGCAGAACACCGAGGCCGCGCACGGCTCGGCCCTGGGCGAGGAGGAGGTCGCGGCCACCAAGCGCGTCCTCGGCTTCGACCCGGAGCGGACGTTCGAGGTCGCCGACGAGGTCCTCTCCCACACCCGCCAGGCGCTCGACCGGGGCCGGCAGGCCAAGGCCGAGTGGGAGAAGTCGTTCCAGGAGTGGCGCAACGGCGACGCCGAGCGCGCCGCCGAGTTCGACCGGATCGCCAAGGGCGAGCTGCCCGCCGGCTGGGAGGAGAAGCTCCCCGTCTTCGAGCCCGGCAAGGCCGTCGCGACGCGTGCCGCCTCCGGCAAGGTGCTCCAGGCGCTCGGCGCGGTGATCCCCGAGCTGTGGGGCGGCTCCGCCGACCTCGCCGGGTCGAACAACACCACGATCGACAAGGACAGCTCGTTCCTGCCCGAGGGCAACCCGCTGCCCGAGGCCAACCCGTACGGCCGGACGATCCACTTCGGCATCCGCGAGCACTCCATGGGCGCGGAGCTGAACGGCATCACGCTGCACGGCAACACCCGCGTCTACGGCGGCACCTTCCTGGTGTTCTCCGACTACATGCGCAACGCCGTGCGCCTGTCGGCGCTCATGCACCTGCCGGTGACGTTCGTGTGGACGCACGACTCCATCGGTCTCGGCGAGGACGGCCCGACCCACCAGCCGGTGGAGCACCTGGCCTCGCTGCGCGCGATCCCGGGTCTGAACATCGTCCGCCCGGCGGACGCCAACGAGACCGTGATCGCCTGGCGCGAGATCCTGCGCCGCTGGACCAAGGAGTTCGGCAAGGGCCAGCCGCACGGTCTCGCGCTGACCCGCCAGGGCGTGCCGGCCTACGAGCCGAACGAGGACGCCGCCCGCGGCGGCTACGTGCTGTTCGAGGCCGAAGGGCCCGAAGGGCGGAGCGCTGAGGCGCAGGTCATTCTGATCGCCACCGGTTCCGAGGTGCATGTGGCCGTGGAGGCGCGTGAGCAGCTCCAGGCCGACGGCGTTCCCACCCGGGTCGTGTCGATGCCGTCGGTGGAGTGGTTCGAGCAGCAGGACCAGGGGTACCGGGAGTCCGTGCTGCCGCCGTCCGTGAAGGCCCGGGTCGCCGTGGAGGCGGGCGTCGGACTGACCTGGCACAAGTACGTCGGGGACGCCGGCCGCATCGTCTCCCTGGAGCACTTCGGTGCCTCCGCCGACGCCAAGGTGCTCTTCCGCGAGTTCGGTTTCACGGCCGAGAACGTGGCCGCCAAGGCGCGGGAATCCCTCGCCGCCGCCCAGCGCTGACGCTCACACACGACACGTAGGAGATGTATTCCATGACAGACGCACTCAAGCGCCTCTCCGAGGAAGGCGTCGCGATCTGGCTGGACGACCTGTCGCGCAAGCGGATCACGTCCGGCAACCTCGCCGAGCTGATCGACCAGCAGCACGTCGTAGGCGTCACCACCAACCCGACGATCTTCCAGAAGGCGATCTCCCAGGGCGACGGCTACGACCAGCAACTGTCGGACCTCGCCGCCCGCAAGGTCACCGTCGAAGAGGCCATCCGCATGATCACCACGGCGGACGTCCGCGACGCCGCCGACATCCTGCGCCCGGTCTTCGACGCCACCGACGGCCAGGACGGCCGGGTCTCCATCGAGGTCGACCCCCGGCTGGCCCACGACGAGCACGCGACCGTCGCCGAGGCCAAGCAGCTCGCCTGGCTGGTCGACCGCCCGAACACCCTGATCAAGATCCCCGCCACTCTGGCGGGCGTCCCGGCGATCAGCGAGGTCATCGGCCGTGGCATCAGCGTCAACGTCACGCTGATCTTCTCGCTGGAGCGCTACCGCGAGGTCATGGACGCCTACCTCTCCGGCCTGGAGAAGGCCAAGGAGCGCGGCCTGGACCTGTCGGGGATCCACTCCGTGGCGTCCTTCTTCGTGTCCCGCGTCGACACCGAGATCGACAAGCGCCTGGACGAGATCGGCACCGACGAGGCCAAGGGGCTGCGCGGCAAGGCGGCCCTCGCCAACGCGCGCCTCGCCTACCAGGCGTACGAGGAGGTCTTCTCCTCCGACCGCTGGAACGCGCTGGAGAAGGCGGGCGCCAACAAGCAGCGTCCGCTGTGGGCGTCGACCGGCGTGAAGGACCCGGCGTACCCGGACACCCTGTACGTCACCGAGCTGGTCGCGCCGAACACGGTCAACACCATGCCGGAGGCCACGCTGGAGGCCACCGAGGACCACGGCGAGATCGGCGGCAACACCGTCGCCGGCACCTACGAGCAGGCGCGTGCCGACCTCGACGCGCTGGAGAAGCTCGGCATCGCGTACGACGACGTCGTGCGCGTCCTGGAGGAGGAGGGCGTCGAGAAGTTCGAGGGGTCCTGGAACGACCTCCTGAAGTCGACCCAGGCGGAGCTCGAGCGCCTCGCCCCTTCGGAGGGCTGAGTTGTCACCCGTTTCCGGTTCCGGAGCGAACCCGCTTCGTGACCCGGCCGACCGGCGGCTCCCGCGTATCGCGGGGCCGTCGGGCCTGGTCATCTTCGGCGTCACGGGCGACCTGTCCCGCAAGAAGCTGATGCCCGCGGTGTACGACCTCGCCAACCGGGGTCTGCTGCCGCCGGGCTTCTCGCTGGTGGGCTTCGCCCGCCGCGACTGGGAGCACGAGGACTTCGCCCAGGTCGTGCACGACGCGGTCAAGGAGCACTCGCGCACCCCGTTCCGTGAGGAGGTCTGGCAGCAGCTCATCCAGGGGATGCGCTTCGTCCAGGGCACCTTCGACGACGACGAGGCCTTCGAGCGGCTGCGCGCCACCATCGGGGAGCTGGACAAGGCACAGGGCACGGGCGGCAACTTCGCCTTCTACCTGTCGGTGCCGCCCCGCTCCTTCCCGGTGGTCATCCAGCAGCTCAAGAAGCACGGCCTGGCCGACCAGTCGGGCGGTTCCTGGCGGCGCGCGGTCATCGAGAAGCCCTTCGGGCACGACCTGGCGTCGGCCGAGGAGCTGAACAAGGTCGTGCACGAGGTGTTCGAGCCGGACCAGGTGTTCCGGATCGACCACTACCTCGGCAAGGAGACCGTCCAGAACATACTCGCGCTGCGGTTCGCCAACACGATGTTCGAGCCGATCTGGAACCGGTCCTTCGTGGACCACGTGCAGATCACCATGGCCGAGGACATCGGCATCGGCGGCCGGGCCGGCTACTACGACGGCATCGGCGCCGCCCGGGACGTCATCCAGAACCACCTCCTCCAGCTTCTCGCGCTGACCGCGATGGAGGAGCCCTCCTCCTTCGGCGCGGACGCGCTGGCCGCGGAGAAGACCAAGGTGCTCGGTGCCGTTCGGCTGCCGAAGGACCTGGGCCGCAGCACCGTGCGCGGGCAGTACGCGGCCGGCTGGCAGGGCGGTCAGAAGGTCATCGGCTACCTCGAAGGAGGAGGGCATCGACCCGAAGTCGAAGACCGACACGTACGCGGCGGTCAAGCTGGGCATCGACAACCGCCGCTGGGCGGGCGTCCCCTTCTACCTGCGCACCGGCAAGCGGCTCGGCCGTCGCGTGACGGAGATCGCGGTCGTCTTCCAGCGGGCCCCGCACTCCCCCTTCGACCACACGGCGACGGAGGAACTGGGCTCGAACGCGATCGTCATCCGCGTCCAGCCCGACGAGGGCATCACGGTGCGGTTCGGCTCGAAGGTGCCGGGCACCTCGATGGAGATCCGGGACGTGTCCATGGACTTCGCCTACGGCGAGTCGTTCACGGAGTCCAGCCCGGAGGCGTACGAGCGGCTGATCCTGGACGTGCTGCTCGGCGACGCCAACCTCTTCCCGCGCACGGAGGAGGTCGAGCTGTCCTGGGAGATCCTCGACCCGATCGAGGAGTACTGGGACAAGCACGGCAGGCCCGCGCAGTACCGGTCCGGTACCTGGGGCCCCGCCGAGGCGGACGAGATGCTCGCACGAGACGGACGGAGCTGGCGCCGGCCATGAAGATAGACCTGACCGACACCACCGCCGGCGAGATCAACAAGGCGCTCGTCAAGGGCCGCCGCGCCATCGGCACCCCCGCCGTCGGCATGGTCCTCACCCTCGTCATCGTCACCGACGAGGAGAACGCCTACGACGCCCTGAAGGCCGCCAACGATGCCTCGCGCGAGCACCCCTCGCGCACGCTGGTGGTCATCAAGCGGGTCTCCCGCGGCCCGCGCGACCGCACGTCCTCACGGCTGGACGCCGAGGTACGGGTGGGCGTGGAAGCGGGCACCGGAGAGACGGTCGTACTGCGGCTGTACGGCGAGGTCGCCGACCACGCCGACTCCGTCGTCCTGCCGCTGCTGCTGCCGGACGCCCCGGTGGTCGTGTGGTGGCCGGTGACCGGGCCGCTGGACCCGGCGAAGGACCCGCTGGGCGCGCTGGCGCAGCGCCGGGTCACCGACACCTACGCCGCCGAGCATCCGGTGCGGGAGCTGTCGGCCCGCGCCGAGGCCTACGAGCCCGGCGACACCGACCTCGCCTGGACCCGGATCACGCCGTGGCGCTCGATGCTGGCGGCGGCCCTGGACCAGGTCACCTGCGAGGTGACGGCCGTCGAGGTGGAGGGCGAGGAGTTCAACCCGAGCTGCGAGCTGCTGGCGATGTGGCTCGCGGACCGGCTGGACGTGCCCGTGCAGCGGTCGCTGTCGTCCGGTCCCGGTCTGACGGCGGTCCGCATGGACACCAGTCAGGGGCCGATCGTGCTGGACCGGGCCGACGGCTCGCTGGCCACGCTGACCATCGAGGGCCAGCCGGCCCGCGCGGTGGCGCTGAAGCGGCGGGACACCGCCGAGCTGATCGCGGAGGAGCTGCGCCGGCTGGACCCGGACGACACCTACGCGTCGGCGCTGCGCTACGGCGTGGAGCGGCTGACGACGGTTCCGCGGCAGCAGGCGGCCGACGCGTCCGTCGCCGAGGCGGAGGCGCCCGTCACCGAGCCGGAGCCGGTCGAGGAGGCCGCGAAGGCACCCGCGAAGAAGGCGGCGGCCAGGACCGCGAAGAAGGCCCCGGCGAGGAAGGCGGCGGCGAAGTGAACACACCGCAGCTGGTCGTCCACCGCGACAAGGAGCTGATGGCGCAGGCCGCCGCGGCCCGTCTGATCACGAAGATCGTGGACGCGCAGGCCTCCCGGGGCAGCGCGTCCGTGGTCCTCACCGGCGGCCGCAACGGCAACGGCCTGCTGGCCGCGCTGGCGGCGGCGCCCGCCCGGGACGCCGTCGACTGGGGCCGCCTCGACCTGTGGTGGGGCGACGAGCGCTTCCTCCCCGAGGGCGACCCCGAGCGCAATGTCACGCAGGCCCGCGAGGCCCTGCTGGACTCGGTGCCGCTGGCCCCGGAGCGCGTGCACGCCATGCCCGCCTCCGACGGCCCGTACGGTTCGGACGCCGAGGCGGCGGCCGAGGCGTACGCGACGGAGCTGGCCAAGGCGGCCGGCCCCGAGGACCACGGTTCGGTGCCGGCCTTCGACGTCCTGGTGCTGGGCGTCGGCCCGGACACCCACGTGGCCTCGCTCTTCCCGGAGCTGCCGGCCGTACGGGAGACCGAGCGCACGGTGGTCGGCGTGCACGGCGCGCCCAAGCCCCCGCCGACCCGGATCTCCCTGACGCTCCCGGCGATCCGCTCGGCGCGGGAGGTGTGGCTCCTCGCGGCCGGCGAGGACAAGGCGGAGGCCGTGGCGATCGCCCTGTCGGGCGCGGGCGAGGTGCAGGCCCCGGCGGCGGGCGCGCACGGCCGGTCCCGCACGCTGTGGCTGCTGGACACCGCGGCGGCCTCGCAGTTGCCGCGGTCGCTGTATCCGCCGGCATCGCCGTGAGGCCGTGACGCGCCACCGGGGCGGCGGGAACTCTCCCGCCGCCCCGGTGCTGTTTCGGCGTCCTGCCGTCCTCGGCTCGGTCGTGCCGGCCGGAGGCCGTCCCGGGTCACTTGACGGACCCGGCCATCACCCCCTGCACGAAGTGCCGCTGGAACGCGAAGAACACGACCACCGGCACGATCAGCGACAGGAACGCGCCCGGCGCCAGCACGTCGATGTTGCTGCCGAACTGCCGTATCTGCGACTGGAGTTGAACGGTCAGCGGCTGGGCGGAGCTGTCGGCGAAGAGCAGGGCGACCAGCATGTCGTTCCAGACCCACAGGAACTGGAAGATGGCGAGCGAGGCGATCGCGGGACGGCCCACCGGCAGCACCAGCCGGGTGAAGATGCGCCACTCGCTGCCGCCGTCCATCCGCGCCGCCTCCAGCATCTCCTTCGGCATCTCCGCGAAGTAGTTGCGCAGCAGGAAGACGGCGAAGGGCAGTCCGTACGCCACATGGAAGAGGACGACCCCGGGGATCGTGCCGAACAGGCCGAGCGCGCCGAAGAGTTTGGCCACCGGCAGCAGGCCGATCTGCACCGGCACGACCAGCAGCGCCACCACGAGCAGGAAGAGGGGCTCCCGGAGCGGGAAGTCCAGCCAGGCGAAGGCGTATCCGGCGAGGGCCGCGATCACGACGACCAGGGTGGTGGCCGGCACCGAGATGAGCACGGTGTTCCAGAAGGCCTGGGTGATGCCCGCGTTCTTCAGCAGGGCCGTGTAGTTGTCGAAGGACAGCCGGCCGGGGTCGGCCAGGGCGGTCCACCAGCCGCCGCGGGCCGTGTCCCCGGCCGAGCGCAGGGAGGAGAGGAACAGTCCGGCGAGCGGGGTCAGCCAGACCAGCCCGATGACCACCAGGAAGGCCTGCACCAGGCCGCTGCCCAGGCCGCGCCTGATCGCGTTCATCGCTGACTCCTTCGGAAGCGGCGGACGTTGAACACCATCGCGGGGACGACGAGGAGCAGGAGCAGGACGCCCAGGGCGCTGCCGAGACCCTGGTCGTTGCCGCCGCCGAACGACACCAGCCACATCTGGGTGGCGAGGACGGTGGCGTCCTCCTGGACCGGGCCGGGCGCGATGACGTAGACGAGGTCGAAGACCTTCATCACGTTGATGACGAGGGTCACGAAGACCACGGTGAGCACGGGCGCGAGCAGCGGGACGGTGATCCGGCGGAAGATCTGCCACTCGTTCGCGCCGTCCATGCGGGCGGCCTCCAGGGTGTCGCGCGGAAGGGTGGAGAGCCCGGCGCCGATGAGCACCATGGCGAAGCCGGTCCAGATCCACAGGTAGGCGCCGATGATCGCCGGGGTGACGAGGGTCGGGCCGAGCCAGGAGACGCCCTGGTAGGGCGGGGCGAAGTTGGCGGCGGGCAGCCGCACCGTGTACGAGCCGTCGTGCAGGCCGGTGAAGCGGAAGGAGCCGTCGGCCGCGGTGGCCGTGCTCGCGACCGTCCTGCCGTCACGTACCGCCTCCACCCTCATCCCGGGCAGCCCGCTCTCCCGCGGATCGACCCTGCCCTGCTTGCCGCCCCCGCCGGGGGTGAAGTCCAGGTAGACGACGCCGCGCAGGTCGCCGGGGGCGGCCCTGGTGCCGGCCGCGCGGGCCGCGGGTGCCGCGTCGCGCGGCAGGTCACCGGGCAGGACGCCGACCATCGGGAGGGTCACCGTCTCGCCCGGGGTGGCACTCGTGCGGTAGGAGCCGTCCCGGTCCTGGGCGAGCAGTCCGGCGCGCCCGCGGGCCGTCGGGTACGTCGACGTCCCCTTGAAGGCGTCGTGGACGGAGACGACGGCGGCGTTGAGCACGCCCTTGTCCGGGTCCGCGTCGTAGGCGAGGCGGAAGATGATGCCGGCGGCGAGGAAGGACACGGCCATCGGCATGAAGAGGAGCAGCTTGAAGGCGGTGGCCCAGCGGACCTTCTCCACCAGGACGGCCAGGATCAGGCCGAGCCCGGTGAGCAGGGCGGGGGCGACGACCACCCAGACGACGGTGTTGCGGATGGCCTTGAGGGTGGCCGGGTCGCGGAACATCTCCGCGTAGTTGCCGCCGCCGACGAACCGGGTGCCGGAGGCGTCGAAGAAGCTCCGGCCGACGGAGAACAGCACCGGGTAGACGACGAGCGCGCCGAGCAGGAGCAGCGCGGGGAGGACGAAGAGCAGGGCGATCAGCCGGGTGCGCCGCCGGCCGCGGCGCACGCGCGCCGGGCCGGCGGCGGCCCGCGGGCCCGCCTGCTGTTTCTCGACAGTGATGGCGGTCATGGCGCGGCTCAGTCCCGGTAGGCCTTGGCGGCGGCGGACTCCAGCTTCGCGGCGGTCCCCCTGGGGTCGGACGGGTCGCGCAGGAAGTCCTGGAGGAGCTTCCACTCGCCGGTGCCCTTGGTGCCGCCGAAGGCGGCCGGTGCCTGGTCGGACATGTCGAAGCGGACCGAGTTCCCGGCGCCGGTCAGGGACTTGGCGGTGGCGCGGGTGACGTCGTCGCCGTACCGGTCGAGGCCGAGCTTCCTGTTGGGCGACAGGAAGCCGCCCGCCTTCGCCCAGACGGCCGCCGCCTCGGGGGTCGCCAGGTACTCCAGCAGCTTCATGCCGGCCTTGGCGTTCTTGGCGTCCTTGAGGACGACCGCCGCGTCACCGCCGCTGACGACGGGAGCGCTGCCGCCGCCGACCGCGGGGAAGGGGAAGAAGTCGGCGTCCTTGCCGATGGCCTTCCCGTACTGGTCGTGGGCGACGCCGGCGACGAAGTCTCCCTCGTAGACCATGCCGGCCCGCGGCTTCGGGCCGAAGACCTTCTCCACGGAGCCGGGGAAGTCGGTGTTCAGGGCCTCGTTCGGGCCGCCCGCGACGAGTTGCTTGTCCTCGAACAGCTTGCCGAGGGTGGTGAGCGCCTTCACGACGCTGGGGTCCGTCCACTTGAGCGTGTGGGCGGCGAGGGCGTCGTACTTCCCGGGGCCGGCCTGGGAGAGGTAGACGTTCTCGAACCAGTCGGTGAGGGTCCAGCCGTCCTGTCCGGCGACCGCGAAGGCGGCGAGCCCGGAGTCGGAGACGGTGCGCCCGGCCTTCAGCAGCTCGTCGTACGTCTTCGGCGGCCGGACCCCGGCGGCCGTGAGCGCTTCGGGGCTGTACCAGACGGTCGACTTGTGGGCGGCCTTGAAGTAGAGGCCGTACAGGGTGCCGTCGACGCTGCCGTACTTCTTCCACACGGGGGCGTAGTCGGCGTCGACGGTCCGCCGGGCGGTCTGCGAGAGCGGCGTGAGCCAGCCCTTCTTCGCGAACTGCTGCAGGACGCCGACCTGCGGGACCATCACGACGTCGGGTGCGTTGCCGCCCTCGATCTTGCTGCCGACGACGGTGGAGACGTTGTCGCCGGTGGACACGAACTGTGTTCTGGCGCCGGTCTTCTCGGTGAAGGCGTCCAGCACCTTCTGGAAGTTCTTCTGTTCGCTGCCGGACCAGACACCGGCCACGGTGACCGTCTGGCCGTCGAGGGCCTTGTCACCGCCGCCCGCGGAGACCGGTCCGCCGCCACAGGCGGTGGCGCCGAGGGCGAGCGCGAGGGCGGTGCAGCCGGTGAGCAGGGTCGTGCGTCGTCGCATCATCGTTGACGGACCTTTCCTAGGGGAATGGCGGTGGATCAGAGGCCGGTCAGCCACCAGGCGGCCGTGGAGCCGGGCAGGACGCCGGGCGGGCAGGGGCCGTCGCTGGAGAGCAGGGGGGTGCCGGGGGCCGGCGCGGGGGTGGGGGCCGTACCGAAGTTGACGGCGCAGACCAGTCCGTCGCCGCGGACGAAGCCGAGGACGCCGGGCGGGGTGTCGAGCCAGCGCAGGGCGCCCTCGCCCAGTTGGGGCAGCGAGTGCCGTAGCTGGAGGCCGTCGCGGTACAGGTGCCAGAAGGAGCGGGTGTCGGCGAGGGCCCGGTCGGTGGCGTACTCGGCGAAGTACGACGGCTGGGGCAGCCAGGGTTTGGCTCCCTCGGTGCCGGAGGTGAAGCCGAACGGCGAGGCCTGCCCGGACCATGGCAGGGGCACCCGGCAGCCGTCGCGGATGCGGGCGCGGCTGCCGGTGCGCCGGAAGATCGGGTCGGTGAGGACGTCGTCGGGCAGGTCGACGACCTCGGGCAGGCCCAGCTCCTCGCCCTGGTAGATGTACGCGGCACCGGGCAGGGCCAGCATCAGCAGCGCGGCGGCGCGGGCGCGGGCGGCGCCCAGTCCGCTGCCCTCGGTGGCGGGTTCGCCGTAGCGGGTGACGGTGCGGACCTGGTCGTGGTTGTTGAGGACCCAGGTGACGGTGGAACCGGTGCCGGCGATGTCCTGCATGGCCTCCGAGATGACCTTGCGGAAGGCGTCGGCGTCCCAGGCGGCACCGAGCAGGTCGAAGAAGAAGGCCTGGTGGAGTTCGTCGGGGCGGACGTAGAGGGCGTGTTCGCGGGCGGTGGGGACGGAGACCTCGCCGACCAGGAGGCGTTCGCGTCCGTCGCGGCCGGTGTACTCCTCGCAGACGGCGCGCCAGCGGCGCCACACCTCGTGCACCTCGGGCTGGTTCCAGGCGAGCGGGTTGACCGAGTCGCGGGTGCGGGCGTCGGCCTGCGGGTCGTCGGAGTCGGGCAGTGCGGGGTGCTTGTACAGCCCGGCGGCGACGTCGATGCGGAAGCCGTCCACTCCCCGGTCGAGCCAGAAGCGCAGGACGCGCTCGAACTCGGCGGGGACGCCGGGGTCGCGCCAGTTCCAGTCGGGCTGTTCGGGCGTGAACATGTGCAGGTACCACTGGCCGGGGCGGCCGTCGGACTCCGTGACCCGGGACCAGGCCGGGCCGCCGAACATGGCGTGCCAGTTGTTGGGCGGCGCGCTGCCGTCGGGGCCCCGGCCGTCGGCGAAGTGGAAGCGTGCGCGGGCCGGACTGCCGGGCTCGCCCGCCAGGGCGGCGCGGAACCACGGGTGCTCGCTGGAGCAGTGGTTGGGGACGATGTCGAGGAGCACCCTGATGCCGAGCCGCCGGGCCGCGGTCATCAGCAGGTCGAACTCGGCGAGGTCGCCGAAGACCGGGTCGACGTCGCAGTAGTCGGCCACGTCGTAGCCGTGGTCGTGCTGCGGGGAGGGGTAGAACGGGCTCAGCCAGATGCCGTCGACGCCGAGCTTCTTGAGGTACGGGAGCCCCGCCCGGACGCCGGCGAGGTCGCCGATGCCGTCGCCGGTGCTGTCCAGGAAGCTGCGGACGTAGACCTGGTAGATCACCGCGTCGCGCCACCAATGATGCCTGTTCAACCCTGTGGAACCTGTCTCTGAAAGGGGGCTGTTGTGCATGCATGTTAGGTAGGAGACGAGCAGAGGTGTCAACGAAGTGAACGAAAAATACTGACCAGTTGCGTGGATGAACAAGGGCAAATCGCCGCACGACGCACACAGTCGTGATGGCGGCGTTACCTAACAAGTAACTAAAGACGCCCCATGGTGTCGCGTCAGCGACGGGCGATGGCGTCGAGTTCGCGCGCCAGCCGGCGCACGGCCCGGCCGGGCGTCTGCCGCCCGGTGAGCGCGTCCTGCACGACCGCCTGCACGGCCAGGCTGACCTGGTCGTAGTGCGGGCTCCTGGGGCGCGGCCTGGCGGTCACGACCGCGGTGCGCAGGGTCGGCAGGTAGGGGAACCTTCGCACCAGCGCGGGATCCTCGTACAGCGCGGCGCGCACGGGCGGCAGCGCGCCCCGTACGAGCACCTCGCGCTGGACGGGCGCGCTGGTGAGGTAGGCGATCAGCCGCGCGGCGGAGTCGGGGTGCCGGGCGTGGGCGTTGACCGCGAGGTTCGAGCCGCCGAGGACGCTCGTCCCCGGCCCGTCGGGCCCCGGCAGGGGTACGGCGCCGATCCTCCCGGCGACCTTCGAGCCCGCGGCCGAGGCGACGGCGTACGCGTAGGGCCAGTTGCGCAGGAAGAGCAGCCTGCCGTCCTGGAAGGCCCGCTTGGACTCCTCCTCCTTGTACGTCAGCGCCTGCTTCGGTATCCAGCCCTCGCGGACGCCGCGGGCGAGGAAGCCGATGCCCTCGCGGGCCGCGGCGGAGTCGACGGTGACACGCCTGCCCTCGCCGCCGAGGATCGTGCCGCCCGCCGAGTACACGGCCTCGGCCGCGTTCACGGTGAGCCCCTCGTAGGGCAGGAACTGGCCCGCGTAGCCGGCGAGCCCGTACTTCGGCGCGATGGTCCGCGCGTCGTGCTCCAGTTCGGCCCAGGTGCGCGGCGGGGGCACGCCCTCCTTCGCGAGGACGTCCTTGCGGTACAGGAGCAGCCCGGCGTTCGTGACGTACGGCACCGCGTACAGCCGGCCGCCGTACGTCGCCGTGTCCACCACCGGCGCCAGGAAGCTGCGCAGCGGGAAGCGGTCGCGGGGCAGCGGGCTGATCCAGCCGGCCGCCGCGAACTCCGAGGTCCAGTCGACGTCGATGTTGAGGACGTCGAACCGGCCCCGGCCGCCGCCGCGCAGGTCGGTCGTCATCTGCGCGTGCGTCTCGTCGGCGGAGTCCGGCAGCTCGACGAGGGTGACCCTCTCACCGGGGTGAGTGCGGTTCCAGCCCCGCAGCAGGGGGCCGAGATAGCCGGTGAGGTCCCCTGCGGTGGCCAGGGTGAGCGGGCCGCGACCGCTGCGGGCGGCCTCGTCGGCACGGGCACCGGAGGCCACGTACCCTGCCATGATCACCACGAGTACGAGAAGGACCCTACCGGCGGCGTGCGTCCACCGCATAGGTTCCTCCCTGTACACCGGCACCACGGGCGTCTTCGCCCGGGGACAGAGGCCATGTATACCTGTTAGGTATGCGCGATACTAGGGCCTGGAGCACATGCGGCAGACAGGAGGACAGCACGCGTGCGCCTGCCCCTCCTGGCACTCCTCGCCCGCGGCCCGGCCCACGGCTACGAGCTGAAACAGGACCTTGAGCAACTGCTGGGCTCCGCGTACCCTCAGCCGAACATCGGCCAGGTCTACGTCACCCTCGGCCGCCTGGAGAAGTCCGGGCTGATCGAGGGCGAGGACGTCGAGCAGTCGAGCCGGCCCAACAAAAAGGTCTACCGCCTCACCGACGCCGGACGCGAGGCACTGCACGTCTGGTTCGAGGAGACCGAGGACGAGCCGCGGGTGCGGGACGAGTTCTTCATGAAGCTCGCCCTCGCCCCGCAGACCGGTCTCGCCGACCAGATCGCCCTCATCAACCGGCAGCGGCGCCAGTACCTCAACACCATGCGCGTCCTGTCGAAACTGGCCGCGGCCGAGGACCGGGACAACCGAATCGCCCATCTGCTGATCGAGGGCGCGATGCTGCACCTCCAGGCGGACCTCGACTGGCTGGAGCGGTGCCAGGAGGAACTGGAATGAGCGAGCACGCCGCCCCCGTGCTGCGGGCCGAGGGCCTGGTGAAGACCCACCACGGCGAGGGCGCGCCCGCGCGTGCCGTGCGCGGGGTCGGCCTGTCCGTGGCGCGCGGCGAGTTCGTGGCGATCACCGGCCCGTCCGGTGCGGGCAAGTCGACGCTGCTGCACCTGCTCGGCGGACTCCAGCGGCCGGACGAGGGCAGCATCTGGCTCGACGGCCGGTGCACGGACTCCTTCGGCGAGGCCCGGTGGGCGGTGGAGCGCAGGAAGTCCATCGGGATCGTCTTCCAGTTCTTCAACCTGGTGTCGAACCTGTCGGTCGCCGACAACGTCGAGCTGCCCGCGCTGCTGGCCGGTGTCCCGCCGAGGAAGGCCCGCGCCGAGCGCGCGGAACTCCTCGCCGAGCTGGGTCTGGAGGGCAAGGAGCGCAGCATGCCGGGCGAGCTGTCCGGCGGCGAGCAGCAGCGGGTCGCGCTCGCCCGGGCACTGGTCAACCATCCGCCGCTGCTGCTCGCGGACGAGCCGGCCGGCAGCCTGGACAGCAAGGGCACCCGCGAGGTGATGCGGCTGCTGTCCCGCTTCCACGGCCGCGGGCAGAGCATCGTCCTCGTCACCCACGACGCCCGGCTGGCCAGCGCCGCCGACCGGGTGATCAGCTTCTTCGACGGCCGCATAGCCGACGACGCCACGCTGGACGGCACCCCGCCGCCCCGGCGCGGCGGCATCTCCGCCGTACTGGAGCTGAGGGACTGATGGGCCGACCGCACACCCGCCCGCCGGCGAGCCGCCCCCGCGTGAGCCGCCCGGGACCGACGAGGCGGCCCCCGGCGCGGGCCGGACTGAGGGGCTGAGGCGGGTGCGGGCCGCTCTGCGCTGGGCGCACTCCGATCTGCGCACGCACCGCGGCGAGGCGCTGTTCCTGGTGCTGGCCACCGCCGGCATCGTCGCCTCGCTGTTGTTCGCCACCGCCCTGTTCGGGTACGCCACCAACCCCTGGCAGCGCACGTTCGCCGAGGCGCGCGGGGCACACGTGTGGCTGCACACCACCCCGGCCGCCGACACCCGTGCCGTGGCCCGGCTGGACGGCGTCACCGCGGTCGCCGGTCCCTACCGCACCGAGTCCGCCACCGTCACCGCCCGCGGCACCCGCGCCGCCGTGGAGCTGCGCGGCACCCCCCGCCCGCCCTCCGTCGGCCGGCCGCTGCTGACCGCCGGGCACTGGCTTGACCCGGCCGTGCCGGACGGCGTGGTGCTGGAGAGCAGCCTGGCCCGCGCCCTGCTGGCCGAACCCGGGGACACCCTGGCCCTGCCGGGCACGGCCCGCACCGTGACCGTCGAAGGGGTCGCGGACAGCGCCGACCCCCCCTACCGCCCGGGCGAGCAGCCGGGGCTGGTGTGGGCGTTGCCGTCCGCCGTACGCGCCTCCGGCGGCCAGGTCGTCGGGCTGCGGCTCGACGACCCGGCCGACACGGACTACGCCGTGCAGCGCGCCGTCACCGTGCTGGGCGCGGGCGTCGTCGGGGAGGTCTCGACCTGGCAGCAGGCCCGCGCCGCGGCGCAGGGCGAGAACCGTCTGCTGGGCCAGGTGCTCGGGCTGTTCGGCCTGGGCGCCCTGATCGCCGCCGGGTTCGCGGTGCACGGCGCGATCGCCACCCGCATCCGCGGACATCTGCGGGACCTGTCGGTGCTGAAGGCGATCGGCTTCACCCCCGGGCAGGTCGTACGGATCTTCCTGCTCCAGCACCTGGCGTACGCCCTGCTCGGCGCCGTGGCCGCGGCGGCGCTCACCGAGGCGCTGGGCAGCCGGGTCCCGGGACGGCTCGGGGACGCCGTGGGCGTGTGGCAGGGGCTGCCCGGGCACACCGTGGCGCTGTCCGCGGTGCCGACGGGCGCGGTGCTGTTCATCGGCCTGACCACGGGGCTCGCGGCCTGGCGGGCGGGGCGGGTGCCGCCGGTCCCGGTGCCGCGCCCGGCCGGGCCGGCGGGCGGCCGGCTGACCGGGCCGGCCCGGCGGGCGCTCGGCCTGCGGCTGCCGGCCGCGCTGGTCCTCGGCTGCCACAAGGCGTTCGCGGGGCGCGGCCGGTCCCTGGCCACCGTGGCCCGGCTGACGCTGCCGCTGCTGCTGATCGTGGTGGCGCTCAGCGCGTGGACCACGCTCGACCGCTTCCACAGCAGCCCCGAACGGATGGGCCTGCCCACGGCGCTCACGGTCCGCTCGGACGGCGCGCCGTCCCCGTCCGGCACCCGGGCCCTGCTGACCCGTGATCCCCGGGTCGCCGCCGCCTACCCCGGCGTCGAGGTGGCCGCGCTGGTCCCCGGGCAGACCGGGACCATCGCGCTGCGCGGCATCGGCACCCGCGCGGAGCCCTGTCCCCGCGTCCTCGCCGAGGGCCGGGCCGCCCGCGGGCCGGACGAGGCGGTGGCCGGCCAGGGCCTGCTCGACCTGCTGCACGCGCGGGTCGGGGACTGGGTGCGGATGACGGTGGGCGACCGGCCGCAGATCCTGCACATCGTGGGCCGCAGCATCGAACCGCAGAACGCCGGGCGGGTCGTGACCACGTCCCTGGACACCCTCCGCGAGAACGATCCGGGCGTGTCCGCGGCCTTCTGGGAACTGCGGCTGCGCCCCGGTGCCGACCCGCGGCGGGTGGCCGCCGCCCTCACCGCGGCCGGCCGCGGCCACCTTGACGTGCATCCGGTGACGAACCCGGCCGACGGGCTGTCCCCGCTGCGCGCGGTGGTCGCCGGGCTGATCGCCGTGCTGGCCCTCATCGGTCTGGTCGAGCTGCTCACCGCGATCGGCGGCACCGTCCGCGAGGGCGAGCGGGACGTGCTGGCGCTCCGGGCGATCGGGATGTCGCCGCGTCAGATCACCGGGATCGCCGTCACCGCGACGAGCTGTACGGCCCTGGCGGCGGCCGTCGCCGCCATGGCGCTGGGGCTGCCGCTGGCCCGCCGGCTGATCGACGCCCAGGGCGGCTCCAGCGGCATCGGGGCCGGGATCGCCCAGTACCCCGCACCGGGGCAGCTTGTCCTGCTGGGGTCGGCGGCGGTGCTGGGCGCGGCGGCACTGGCCGCGCTCCCGGCGGCCCGGGCGGCCCGCCGGCGCCTCGCGGACACGCTGAGCGCGGTGGGCTGAACCCGGCCCGCGGGGGCTGTTGCGCCGGGCCGGACGGCGCCGTACCGGACAGTGCCGGGCCGGGCCGGTCAGAGCCGGGGGCCGGCACCGCGATGTGTCAGCTACGGCCGCGCAGCTCCCGGTAGGCGGCGACGAGGGCCCTGGTGGACGGGTCGAGGCCGGGTACGTCGGTGCCTTCGGTGAGGGCGGGTTCGACGCGTTTGGCGAGGACCTTGCCCAGTTCCACGCCCCACTGGTCGAAGGAGTCGATGTTCCACACCGCGCCCTGGACGAACACCTTGTGCTCGTACAGGGCGATCAACTGGCCGAGCACGGACGGGGTCAGCTCCCGCGCCAGGACCGTCGTGGTGGGATGGTCACCGTGGAAGGTACGGTGCGCGACCTGCTCCTCGGCCACCCCCTCCGCACGGACCTCCTCGGCCGTCTTGCCGAACGCCAGCGCCTGCGTCTGCGCGAAGAAGTTCGCCATCAGCAGATCGTGCTGCGCGGCCAGTTCACCGCTCAGCTCCCCCACCGGACGGGCGAAACCGATGAAGTCCGCCGGGATCAGCTCGGTGCCCTGATGGATCAACTGGTAGTAGGCGTGCTGCCCGTTCGTGCCCGGCGTGCCCCACACCACCGGCCCCGTCCGCCACTGCACCGGCGTGCCGTCACGCTGCACCGACTTGCCGTTGGACTCCATGTCCAACTGCTGAAGATAGGCCGTGAATTTGGACAGGTAGTGGCTGTAGGGCAGCACCGCGTGCGACTGCGCGCCATGGAAATTGCCGTACCAGATACCCAGCAGACCCAGCAGCAGCGGGGCGTTGGCCTCCGGCGGCGCGGTACGGAAATGGTCGTCGACCAGCCGGAAACCCTCCAGCATCTCGGTGAACCGCTGCGGACCGATCGCGATCATCAACGACAGACCGATCGCGGAGTCGAAGGAGTACCGGCCGCCGACCCAGTCCCAGAACCCGAACATGTTCTCCGGGTCGATACCGAAGTCGCTGACCTTCTCCCCGTTCGTGGACAACGCCACGAAATGCCTCGCCACCGCCTTCTCGTCCCCGCCGAACGCCCGCAGCAGCCAGGTCCGCGCGGAGGTGGCGTTCGTGATCGTCTCGATCGTGGTGAACGTCTTGGACGCCACGACGAACAGCGTCTCGGCCGCATCCAGGTCCCGGGTCGCCTCGTGCAGGTCCGCGCCGTCCACGTTCGACACGAACCGGAACGTCAACTCCCGCGCCGCGTACGGACGCAGCGCCTCATAGGCCATCGCCGGACCCAGATCCGAGCCCCGATACCGATGTTGACGACGTTACGGATCCGCCGGCCGCTGTGACCGGTCCACTCACCCGAACGGACCCGCTCGGCGAACCCGGCCATCTTCTCCAGCACGGCGTGCACCTGGGGCACCACGTTCTCACCGTCGACCTCGACCACCGCGTCCCGCGGCGCACGCAACGCGGTGTGCAGCACCGCCCGGTCCTCGGTGACGTTGATCCTCTCACCGGCGAACATGGCATCGCGCAGACCGAACACGTCCGCCGCCGCCGCCAGCTCCCGCAACAACCGCAGCGTCTCGTCGGTCACCAGCTGCTTGCTGTAGTCGATGTGCAGATCACCGACCTGAAGCGTGTACCGCTCCGCACGGCCGGGATCGGCCTCGAACAACTCCCGCAAACGCGGCTGGTTCCCGGCGCGATGATCGGCCAGAGCCGTCCACTCGGGCGTCCGGTTGAGCCTCGTACGGCCGTCCGCGTTCATTTCCGACCTCCGCCTTCCGTCGTGCCTGTCCCAGCCGTTCCAACCTAGTTGATCAGCATGGAACGTGAGCCGGCACGTCGACGGCAGACCGGGGCGGCGCGCCGCACACGGCTCCGGCCAGGCACCCTCGGGTACCCGGCCGGTCGGTGTCGCTAGATCTCGCCCCGCAGTTTGGCGAGCGCCTCGGCGAGGATCGCCTCGCCGTCCGCGTCGCTGCGCCGCTCCCGTACGTACGCGAGGTGCGTCTTGTACGGCTCGGTGCGCGGCGGGTCCGGCGGGTTGTCCCGGTCCTGGCCGGCCGGGAAGCCGCAGCGTGGGCAGTCCCAGGTCTCGGGAACCTGCGCGTCGCTGGCGAAGCTCGGCTGCGTCTCATGCCCGTTGGAGCACCAGAAGGAGATGCGCAGACGCGGCGCGGACTCGCCGCGCTCGGCCTCGCCCATCGGCCCCGCCCCGACCCGGCTTCCTCGGATCGCGTTGCCACTTGCCACGGTCGTAACTCCCTGCGTGATGGTGCCGCGAAGCGAGTCGGCGTTTCGCTTCGCCGCGAGCGCCTCAGTCTACGTAAGGCCCAACGCGCGTCCAGTGACTGGAGTTACCGGCCCCCACATCAAGACGCAAGCCCCATGATAGGCCGCGCTCAGGATCGCGTACCGAACATGGGGCTTTACGTGCGAAACGGGCGGGTTGCGCTGTTCGCGTGTCAGCCGTTCGACTTCATCAGCAGGCCGAGGACGATGATGCACGCGAACCACAGCACAGCGATCACGATGGTGATCCGGTCGAGGTTGCGCTCGGCGACCGAGGAACCGCCGACGGAGGACTGCATGCCACCGCCGAACATGTCGGAGAGGCCGCCGCCCTTCCCCTTGTGCATCAGCACCAGCAGCATCAGCAGCAGGCTGAAGACGATCAGGGCGATCGAGAACCCCAAAACCACGGCTGGACCAACTTCCTCGGATTCTGATGGACGACGGGGCCGACGCTCCCGCGGGGGCTGGCAGCTCCCGTGACAGTTCCGGCCCCGCAAGGGTACGACGTATCGCCGCTACCGCCTACTCATGGCCGCGTCACTGGTCGCGGAACCGCACGATCCTGACGAACTCGTCGGCGTCCAGCGAGGCGCCGCCGACCAGGGCGCCGTCGATGTCGGCCTGAGCCATGATCTCGGCGACGTTGCCCGACTTCACGGAGCCGCCGTACTGGATGCGGATCTTGTCGGCCACGTCCTGCGAGTACAGCTCGCCGAGCCTGGCGCGGATGGCGGCGCAGACCTCCTGGGCGTCCTCGGCACCGCAGACCTTGCCGGTGCCGATGGCCCACACGGGCTCGTAGGCGATCACGACGGTCTCGGCCTGCTCGGCCGGCAGGTCCCTCAGACCGCCGTCGACCTGGGCGAGGGTGTGGGCGACGTGGTCGCCGGCCTCCCGGACGTCCAGCTCCTCGCCGACGCACAGGATCGGGGTCAGGCCGTGCTTGTAGGCGGCCTTGACCTTGGCGTTGACCAGTTCGTCGGTCTCGTTGTGGTACTGGCGGCGCTCGGAGTGGCCGATCACCACGAACGTGCACTTCAGCTTGGCCAGCATCGGGCCGGAGATCTCGCCGGTGTAGGCACCGGAGTCGTGCTGCGAGATGTCCTGGGCGCCGTACTTGATGCGGAGCTTGTCGCCGTCGACCAGGGTCTGCACGGAGCGGAGGTCGGTGAAGGGCGGCAGGACGGCGACCTCGACGGCCTCGTAGTCCTTGTCGGCCAGGGCGAAGGCGAGCTTCTGGACGTGCGCGATGGCCTCGAGGTGGTTGAGGTTCATCTTCCAGTTGCCCGCCATGATCGGCGTGCGGGTGCTCAAGGGTCAGTCCTCCAGTGCGGCGAGGCCGGGGAGCGTCTTGCCCTCGAGGTATTCGAGGGAGGCGCCGCCACCGGTCGAGATGTGGCCGAATGCGTTCTCGTCGAAGCCGAGCGTACGCACGGCCGCGGCGGAGTCACCGCCGCCGACGACGGTGAAACCGCCGGCGCCGACGAGGGCCCGGGCGACCGCTTTGGTGCCCTCGGCGTAGTCGGGGTGCTCGAAGACGCCCATCGGACCGTTCCAGAACACGGTCTCGGCGTCGGCGAGCTTCGAGGCGTACAGCTCCCGGGTCCTCGGGCCGATGTCCAGGCCCTCCTGGTCGGCGGGGATCTTGTCCGCGTCGACCACGGTGTGCTCGGTCGGGGCCTTGGCCTTCAGGTCCGGGAACTCCCGGGAGACCACGACGTCGACGGGGAGCACCAGCTCCACACCCTGCGCCTCGGCGCGCCGGATGTACTCCTGGACGACCGGGACCTGGTCCTCCTGGAGCAGGGAGATGCCGACCTCGTAGCCCTTGGCCTTGAGGAAGGTGTAGGCCATGCCGCCGCCGACGAGGATGCGGTCGGCCTTGCCGAGGAGCTGGTCGATGACGGCGAGCTTGTCGGAGACCTTGGCGCCGCCGAGCGCGACGACGTAGGGGCGCTTGACGTCGTCGGTGAGCTTCTTCAGGACGCCGACCTCGGTGGCGATGAGGTAGCCGGCGTAGTGCGGCAGGCGGGCCGGGAGGTCGTAGACGGAGGCGTGCCCCCGGTGCACGGCGCCGAAGCCGTCACCGACGTAGACGTCCGCGAGGGCGGCGAGCCGGTCGGCGAAGGCGCCGCGCTCGGTGTCGTCCTTGGCGGTCTCGCCGGGGTTGAAGCGCAGGTTCTCCAGGACGGCGACCCGGCCGTCGGCGAGACCGGCGACCGTGTCCGCGGCGGACTGCCCGACGGTGTCGGTCGCGAAGGCCACGTCGGAACCGAGGAGTTCACCCAGGCGGGAAGCGGCCGGCGCGAGGGAGAAGGCGGGGTCCGGAGCGCCCTTGGGGCGGCCCAGGTGGGAGGCGACGACCACCTTGGCGCCCGCGTCGGCGAGGGCCCTGACGGTGGGCAGGACGGCGCGGATACGGCCGTCGTCGGTGATCGTCCCGTCGGCCAGCGGCACGTTGAGGTCGGCGCGGACGAAGACCCGCTTGCCGCGTACGCCGTCGGCGAGAAGTTCGTCGATCGTCTTCATTGAGTGGACTCCTGAGGAGGGCTCGTGGTGCACCTGATCGTAAGAGGACGTGGTCAGTACGCGGGACAGGGCCCGGGCAGCGCGGCGGTGCGCTGCCCGGGCCCTGCGCCCACTTCGGGGTCCTGCTCCAGCGATCAGAGCTGGTTGCCGACGAAGACCGTGAGGTCCACGAGGCGGTTGGAGTAGCCCCACTCGTTGTCGTACCAGCCGATGACCTTCACGCTGTTGCCCTCCTGGACCATGGTCAGGGAGGAGTCGAAGGTGCAGGACGCCGGGGCGTTGACGATGTCCGAGGAGACGATCGGGTCCTCGGTGTAGTCGATGAGGCCCTTCAGCTCGCCCTCGGCGGCCTTCTGGAAGGCGGCGTTGACCTCTTCCTTGGTGACCTCGCGGCTGAGTTCCACGACGAGGTCGGTGACCGAGCCGGTCGGGACCGGGACGCGCATGGCCATGCCGTCCAGCTTGCCCTTGAGCTGCGGCAGCACCAGGGCGGTGGCCTTGGCGGCGCCGGTGGTCGTCGGGATGATGTTCTCGGCGGCGGCACGGGCGCGGCGCAGGTCCTTGTGCGGGAAGTCAAGGATGCGCTGGTCGTTCGTGTACGCGTGCACTGTCGTCATCAGGCCCCGGACGATGCCGAAGTTCTCGTCGAGGACCTTGGCCATCGGCGCCACACAGTTGGTGGTGCAGGAGGCGTTGGAGATGACGTGGTGGTTCGCCGCGTCGTACTTGTCCTGGTTGACGCCCATCACGATGGTGATGTCCTCGTCCTTGGCCGGAGCCGAGATGAGGACCTTCTTGGCGCCGCCGGCGATGTGCTTGGCGGCGTCGTCCTTCTTGGTGAAGATGCCGGTCGACTCGATGACGATGTCGACGCCCAGCTCGCCCCACGGGATGTCCGAGGGGTTGCGCTCGGAGAGCACCTTGATGGTGTGACCGTCGACCGTGATCGTGTCGGCGGTGTGGGAGACCTCCTGCTTGAGGCGGCCCAGGATCGTGTCGTACTTGAGCAGGTGGGCGGTGGTCGCGGTGTCACCCAGGTCGTTGACAGCCACGACCTCGATGTCTGCGCCCTGCTCCAGCAGTGCGCGGAAGTAGTTACGCCCGATACGGCCGAAGCCGTTGATGCCTACGCGGATCGTCACGAACCGATCTCCTCGTTGGTACGCCGGCCATGCGGTGCCGGCGAGCTCTGTTTGGGATGTCCCCGACCACCACCGACCCTACCTCTCTGCGGGCCCCGGGGTGACATCGAGATGGCGCATACACGGGCAGGCGGTCCGTACTGGTCAGTAGGGGTACGGACCGCCTCGGATCGGCAACGGTTTCATCCGTATGTGCGACGAATTGCGGGGCACTTTCGGCGCCATTTTCACTCGTTCGTGAGCGGGTCGGCTCACTTGATGGGCACCCCGTTCGCGCACCGTTGAGAAGGGGGTCCGCTCACCTGTCGAGCGAGTCGAACGCCTTCCTCAGCAGAGCCGCCCGGTCGGCCGCCGACGCCATCTGTTCGAGGCCGAATCCGAGCAGCACGGTGTCGTCCGTGGCGACCGCTGCGTACGTCCGGAACAGCGTCCCGGTGCGCGCCCAGTCCTTGAGCACCGCCGGGCTGCCGGGGGGAGGTCCGGCCGCCCTCCAGGCGCCCAGGGACGACTCGAAGCCCTCGGTCTCCCTCGCCGTGCCGCCCACCACCAGTGAGGCGTCGTCGGCCAGGACACCGTGGCCGCCGCTGCCGGGGTCGGTGACGTAGCCGAGCGACACCTCGACGGACTTCCCGGCGTACCCGCTCAGGTCGAAACTCACCTGCCGCCACCCGCCGGAGCTGCCGGTGAGGCTGTTCCAGGAACCGGTGGTGCCGGTCGCCGTGCAGGTGTTGCCCGTCAGCGTCAGGTAGTGCTTGAGCCACGGGTGCTCGCCGATCAGGAAGCCGTCCCCGCAGTCGGCCGGCACGGCCGTGCTCGTGGCCCCGCCGGCCTCCGGCAGGGTCGTCCAGTCGGCGGCGCCCGTGGTGTGCGCCTCGACCACCGCGTGGTCGTAGCCGGGCTCGGTGTCCCACAGCAGCCGCATGCTCAGGGCCGGCTTGTCGGCGGCGCCGACACCGGTGAGGTCGATGGTGCGGGTGAGTCGTTTGTAGGCGTCGTCGGTGTGCACGGCGGCGGCCATGGCGGCACCCGTGTACGGCCCGTACGGGTCGGCCGTCCCGGGGAACGTCCCCGCGCCCGCGCTCCTGAACTGCGGGTACGTGGAGTCCGGCAGCTCGTCGGAGGTGACGCCGTAGGTGCCCGCCCTGTCCAACGGGTTGCCGGGCGCGTCGCCGAGGGTGCCGGTGACGCCGTCGAGCGCGCCGGTGCCGGTGAAGCCGGTGGCCCCCTTGGTCGACGTACGGCTGAAGGCCCCCAGGTAGTACTGGCTGAAGTCGTCCGACAGGGTGCCGTCGCCGAGGTCGACGCTGCCGCCGGCCAGCTCACCGGCCTCGATCAGTCTGCCGCCCTCGTTGAGGTAGGCGCGCAGCTCGAGCTGGGTGGGGTTGGCCGGGCCCTTCGCCCCCGAGTAGTGCACGACCGTCCGGAAGTGCCGCAGCACGCCGAGCGCGTCGGGGGCGCCCTGGGTGGCCACGTCCCACACGAGGGCCCTGTGCCCGGCCGCCTTCAGCGCGTCCACGTACGCCCGCGCCTGGGTGGCGGCCGTCCCCTCCTCGGCGACGACGAGGGTGTCCGCCTTCGGGCGCTCGGCGACGGTGTACGTGAAGTGGGAGCTGGAGACCTTCCTGCCGGCCCTGGTCTCGCCGGTGAACCACACCTCGACCCGGTCGCCCGGCGCGCCGTCGCGCACCCTGGCCCGGTACTCGTCGAAGTAGAGGTTGTCCTCGCCGCCGTAGGTCTGCCCGCCCTTCCAGGGCCGCAGCGCCTGGTCGAGCGTACGGCCGCCGTTGACGCGGTACTTCAGCTCCTTGTCCCGGATCGCCTTGCGGACGACGGCCGAGACCTCCTGGTCCGCGCCCCGGGAGTACGACGTGGAGAACGCGGCCGGGGTGAAGTCGGCGGCGCTCAGACCGACCGAGGAGGCCGGCCTGTCGGGGTGTACGGCGGTCTCCGCGACGGAGAGCGCGAACGGGACGTTCTTCTCGAACTCCTGCCGGATCAGCTTCTCGTCGTCCGGGAAGCTGAAGACCGACCGGCAGTCCTGGGCCTTCCAGGCGTCGTCCGGATCGAGGTCCGACGCGGTCTGGCAGGTCGACATCTCCGGGGTGAACATCGCCATCCCGTTGACGTTCGACGCGTGGCCGTCCGCCTCGCCGTTGGTGGTGTACAGCTCCGAGGAGACCTGCGAACGGTAGCCGGGAACGGCCGGGTTGTCGGGGGTGCCGGCCAGCGCCCGGTAGAGGACGTCGTCGGGCGTGGGGGTGGCCACCTGCCAGCCGACGCCGTAGAGCAGCAGTTCGGCGGCGGAGTGGTAGTTGATGGCGTACCTGAAACCGATGCGCTTCTCGAAGGCGTCCAGCGCCCGGGTCTCGGGCTCGGACGCGGGGCTCGCGCCGCGGTAGGTCTGGCTGGTCGGGTCGGGCGACGAACCCTCGTCGTCGTAGCCCCACTTGTACGGGAAGTTGCGGTTGAGGTCGACGCCGTCACCCGTGCCGATGACGCCGTCGCCGTTGACGTCCCGCAGGTTCTTGCGCCACAGGCGGGTGCCGGCGTCCCGGAAGGTGTAGTCGTAGCCGTCCGGGTTGGCCGACAGGACGAACCACAGCTCGGTCGAGTCGACGATCTTCTTGACCCGCCGGTCGGTCGTGTAGTGGTCCAGGTAGTAGTGCATCAGACGCCGGGTCATCTCCGGGGTGATCCACTCGCGCGCGTGCTGGTTGGACATGTACAGCACGGACGGCTTGGAGCCGTCCCGCGACCTCTCGGCGTTCCTGGTGAGTCTGAGCGCGAGGATGTCCTGGCCGTCGACGGTCCTGCCGATGGACTCCACCTTGGTGAGACCGGGGTGGTCCCGGGCGGTGCGCAGGATCTCCTCCCTGAGCCCGCCACTGCCGCTGTAGGGGCGGAACACGCCCTGCCCGGCGTCCTCGACGCGCGCCCGTGCCCGGGCGGACAGGGTGCGCTCGGTGAGGTCGACGCCCTGTTCGCGCAGCCGCGCGGCCTGCTTGCCGGTGAGGTAGACCTCGACCTCCGTCCGGCCCTTTCCGGTCACCTGTTCGCCGAGTTCGCGGCCGTCCTGCCCCGCCTCGAGCAACAGGGGCACCTGCTGCCGGGTGACGTCGGCGCGGAAGACCCTGACCTCGTCCGGCCGGGGTGGCGCCGGACGTCCGTTCTGTGCCTGGGCGATGGGCGCAAGGCTCGCTCCGCCGATCAGAAGCGCGCCGACAGCGAGGATCGATCTCGCTCTGTGTCTCATGAACCCCCCTAGCGGTGGTCCGCCACAGCGACGAACCGCTGCCAGGCTCATGTCACTCCTTGATCGAGTCAAGAGCGCCTCACGGACACGCCGAGGGAGGCGGTGAACGAGCCCCGAACGGCCGGTGCCGAGGCTCCGACCGGTCCCCGGCACCCGCAGTGTGACGTATCGTCAGCCGACCAGGTTGTCCGCCAGCTCCTCGCTGAGGTTGGCGTCCGTGCCCGGGATGCCCAGGTCGGAGGCGCGCTTGTCGGCCATCGCCAGCAGGCGGCGGATCCGGCCCGCGACCGCGTCCTTCGTCAGGGGCGGGTCGGCGAGCGCGCCCAGCTCCTCCAGGGAGGCCTGCTTGTGCTCCATGCGCAGCCGTCCGGCGGCGGCGAGGTGCTCCGGCACCTCGTCCCCGAGGATCTCCAGGGCGCGCTGGACCCGGGCCCCGGCGGCCACCGCGGCGCGCGCCGAACGGCGCAGGTTGGCGTCGTCGAAGTTGGCGAGCCGGTTGGCGGTGGCCCGCACCTCCCGGCGCATCCGGCGCTCCTCCCAGGCCAGCACCGACTCGTGCGCGCCCAGACGGGTGAGCAGGGCGCCGATCGCGTCCCCGTCCCGGACGACCACCCGGTCCACACCGCGCACCTCGCGGGCCTTCGCGGCGATGGAAAGTCTGCGGGCCGCGCCGACCAGCGCAAGCGCGGCCTCCGGGCCCGGGCAGGTCACCTCCAGGGAGGAGGAGCGGCCGGGCTCGGTCAGCGAGCCGTGCGCCAGGAACGCCCCGCGCCAGGCCGCCTCCGCGTCACAGGTGGCCCCGGACACCACCTGCGGGGGCAGCCCGCGGATCGGACGGCCCCGGCGGCCGTCCACGAGGCCCGTCTGGCGGGCCAACTGGTCACCGCCCGCGACCACGCGCACCACGTACCGCGAGCCGCGGCGCAGCCCGCCGGGCGCCATCACGATCAGCTCGGAACTGTGGCCGAAGATCTCCAGGATGTCCCGCTTGAGCCGGCGCGCCGCCATCGCGGTATCCAGCTCCGCCTCGATCACGATGCGCCCGCTCACCAGATGGAGGCCGCCGGCGAACCGCAGAACGGCGGAGACCTCTGCCTTCCTGCAGCAGGTCCGGGTGACGGGGAGCCGGGAGATCTCGTCCTTCACCGCTGCCGTCATCGCCATGGGCCGATCCTCCTTCCATGCATCCGAAAAATACGGTCGTACGCGGCGGCCAACAGCTCCGGATCATGCCGGGGCGTTCCGTCGGTCCGGGCCACCGGCGCCAGCTCGACCGCGGCTCCCAGCCGCTTGGCGGCCTCGGTGAGCGATTCACGGTCGGGCACGGCGGCCTCGTCGGCCAGCACCACGTCCAGGGCGAGTTTAGGGGCGTGTCGGCCCAAAACCTCCAAATGACGCTGCGGTGAGAAGCCCTCGGTTTCTCCCGGCTGCGGCACGAGGTTCAGGGAGAGCACCCGGCGGGCCTTGGTCTCGGTGAGGGCGTCGAGCAGCTCGGGAACGAGCAGGTGCGGGATCACCGAGGAGAACCAGGAGCCGGGACCGAGGACCACCCAGTCCGCGTCCAGGACCGCCGCCACGGCCTCCGGCACGGCCGGCGGGTCGTGCGGCACCAGGTGCACCGACTGCACCTCGCCGGGCGTGAGGGCCACGGTCGCCTGCCCGCGGACCGTGTCCACGTCGTCCGGGCGCTGCGGATCGTGCCCCTTGACCAGGGCCTGCAGCTCCAGCGGCACGGCCGACATGGGCAGCACGCGCCCGTGCGCCCCGAGCAGCCTGCCGACCAGGTCCAGGGCCTGCACATGGTCGCCGAGCTGCTCCCACAGGGCGACGATCAGCAGGTTGCCGACCGCGTGGTCGTGCAGGTCGCCCCTGGAGTGGAAGCGGTGCTGGATGACCCGGGACCAGGTCTGGCCCCAGTCGTCGTCCCCGCACAGCGCGGCCAGCGCCTTGCGCAGGTCGCCGGGCGGCAGCACGCCCAGCTCGTCCCGGAGCCGTCCGCTGGAGCCGCCGTCGTCGGCCACGGTGACGACGGCGGTGAGATCGCCGGTGATCCGGCGCAGCGCCGTGAGCGACGCGGACAGGCCCATGCCGCCGCCGAGCGCGACCACCTTGGGCTGGGCGCCGCGCCGCCGGGGCCGGCCCCCACGGACCTCGGCCGGGCGGCCGGCACGGGCCTCGGGCACCCTGCGGCGCAGCCTGCCCAGCCGCGGTGTACGTCCTGTCATTCCCGTCCCATGTCCCGGTGCACGACCACCGTCTCCACGCCCTCGGCCGCGAGCCGCGCGGCGAGCTTCTCCGACATCGCGACCGAGCGGTGCTTGCCGCCGGTACAGCCGATGGCGATGGTCACATACCGCTTGCCCTCGCGGCGGTAGCCGGCCGCGATGAGCCGCAGCAGCTCGGCGTACCGGTCCAGGAACTCCTTCGCACCGGGCTGGTTGAAGACGTAGGCGGCGACCTCCTCGTTGACGCCGGTGTACGGGCGCAGCTCCGGGACCCAGTGCGGGTTGGGCAGGAACCGCATGTCCGCGACCAGGTCGGCGTCGACCGGCAGACCGTACTTGAAGCCGAAGGACATCACGGTGGCCCGCAGCTCGGGCTCCTCCTCTCCGGCGAACCGGGCGTCCATCTTGGCGCGCAGCTCGTGCACGTTCAGGCTGGAGGTGTCGATCACCAGATCGGCGTCGCCGCGCAGCTCGCGCAGCAGCTCCCGCTCGGCGGCGATGCCGTCCACGATGCGGCCGTCGCCCTGGAGGGGATGCGGCCGGCGCACCGACTCGAAGCGGCGCACGAGTGCCTCGTCGGAGGACTCCAGGAAGACGATCCTGCGGGTGACGCCCCGGGTGTCCAGGTCGGCGAGGGACTCGCGCAGGTTGTCGAAGAAGCGCCGGCCCCGGACGTCCACGACGACCGCGATCCGCGCCACGTTGCCCTGGGACCGGGCGCCCAGCTCCACCATGGTGGGGATCAGCGCGGGCGGGAGGTTGTCCACGACGAACCAGCCGAGGTCCTCCAGACACTTCGCGGCCGTGGATCTGCCCGCTCCGGACATGCCGGAGATGATCACCAGCTCGGGGATGGCCGCCTCGGGGGCCCCGGCTGTCTCGCTGCCCGTACTCACCTGTGCTCCGTTGTCCTCGCCCGCTCCCTGGCCGGCGTCCTGCCGGGCGACCTCGTCGCCCGTGTCGCTGTGCGTCTGTTCTCGCCGCGCTGTGGGCTGTGCCTCGTGCTCGGTCATGTCTCCTGCCCCCGTCGTCCGTCCGGGGGGCCCGTGGTCACGGGCTCCCCCGAGGAACCCCCCGTCGTGTCGGGTTCCTCGTCCTCAATAATCTCTCCGGTCGCCGTGTTCACGGCGGGTGCGGCCGGGACCGCCCGGGCGAGGGCCACGGCGATGGTCTCGGCCGTCTTCCGGCCTATCCCGGGCACTTCCTGGATCTGCTCGATGGTGGCGGACCGCAGTTTCTTCACCGAGCCGAAGTGCTTGATGAGCGCCTGCTTGCGGGTCTCGCCCAGCCCGGGCACGTCGTCCAGCGGGCCGGCCCGGAAGCGTTTGGCACGCTTGGTCCGCTGGTAGGTGATCGCGAACCGGTGGGCCTCGTCCCGGACCCGCTGGAGCAGGTAGAGACCCTCGCTGGTGCGGGGCAGGACCACCGGGTCGTCCTCGCCGGGCACCCAGACCTCTTCCAGGCGCTTGGCGAGCCCGCAGACCGCGATGTCGTCGATGCCCAGCTCGTCCAGGGCGCGCCGGGCCGCCGCGACCTGCGGCTGACCTCCGTCGACGACGACGAGTTGCGGCGGATACGCGAACTTCCTGGGACGCCCGTCGTCGTCCTTGAGGGAGTCGGTGACCACTTCCGGGCCGGCGAGCGCGCCGTCGCCGTCCGTGAGCACCTCCTCGGTGCCGGCGCCGTCGGCCCACTCCCCCGTCCGCTCCTTCTCGGCCAGGTAGCGCCGGAAGCGCCGGGTGATCACCTCGTGCATGGAGCGGACGTCGTCCTGGCCGGCGAAGCCCTTGATCTGGAAGCGGCGGTACTCGTTCTTGCGCTGGAGGCCGTCCTCGAACACGACCATGGAGGCCACCACGTCGTCGCCCTGGAGGTGCGAGATGTCGTAGCACTCGATGCGCAGCGGGGCGCTGTCCAGGTCGAGGGCCTCGGCGATCTCCTCCAGCGCACGCGAGCGGGTGGTCAGGTCGGAGGCGCGTTTCGTCTTGTGCAGGGCGAGGGACTGCTGGGCGTTGCGCTGCACGGTCTCCATGAGCGCCTTCTTGTCGCCGCGCTGCGGGATGCGCAGCGAGACGTTCGACCCGCGGCGGGCGGCCAGCCACTCCTGGACCGGCTCGACCGGCTCGGGCAGGGCCGGCACCAGCACCTCCTTGGGAACCGCGTCCCCGGTCTCCTCGCCGTAGAGCTGCTGGAGGGCGTGTTCGACCAGGGCGCCGGTGGTGACCTCCTCGACCTTGTCGGTCACCCAGCCGCGCTGGCCGCGGACCCGGCCGCCGCGTACGTGGAAGATCTGGACGGCCGCCTCCAGCTCGTCCTCGGCGACGGCGATGAGGTCGGCGTCGGTCGCGTCGGCGAGCACGACCGCGTTCTTCTCCATGGCCCTCTTCAGGGCCCCGATGTCGTCGCGCAGGCGGGCCGCCCGTTCGTACTCCATCTCCTCGGCCGCGTCCGTCATCTGCTTCTCCAGACGGCGGAGGTAGGTACCCGTGCGGCCGGTCATGAAGTCAGAGAACTCGTCGGCCAGGTCCCGGTGGTCCTCGGGGGTGATCCGGCCGACACAGGGGGCGGAGCACTTGTCGATGTAACCGAGCAGGCAGGGGCGGCCGGTACGGGCGGCGTTCTTGAAGACACCGGCCGAGCAGGTGCGCACCGGGAAGACCCGCAGCAGCAGGTCGACGGTGTCCCGGATCGCCCACGCGTGCGCGTACGGACCGAAGTACCGGACGCCCTTCTTCTTGTGACCGCGCATCACCTGCACGCGCGGGAACTGTTCGTTCATCGTCACCGCGAGGTACGGGTAGCTCTTGTCGTCGCGGTACTTGACGTTGAACCGGGGGTCGTACTCCTTGATCCAGGAGTACTCAAGCTGGAGCGCCTCCACCTCCGTGGACACCACGGTCCACTCCACGGACGCGGCGGTGGTCACCATCGTCCGGGTGCGCGGGTGCAGGTTCGCCAGGTCCTGGAAGTAGTTCGCCAGGCGCTGGCGCAGGCTCTTCGCCTTTCCGACGTAGATCACCCGGCGGTGCTCGTCACGGAACCTGTACACCCCGGGAGAGTCCGGGATGTCTCCCGGCCTGGGGCGGTAGCTGGAGGGATCGGCCATGTCTCACACCCTACTGGCGAGCACCGACACCGCGTCGCGCCTGTGGACGACGCCCGCCCCCCTGCGGCGCCCCGGGAGTGCGTCGGCGGCACCGCCGCCGCGATGTCCGCACCCCTGTCCGTGCGCCCTGTTCACCGGCCTCCTCACCAGCAATGCTCACCGGCGCGGCCCCCCGATGGCCCTCCCCCGCCGCCCCCGCCGCGAGATGGTGAGGTCCGGCCAGCCGTCCACTGCGGTCGGGCGCCAGGTGTTGTCGGGTCCTGGTCAACACGCTTCAATGCGGGGGAACTCGGGGCCGTGCACGCCTGCACACGGGCGCGGCGTGCCCGGCCACGGGCCCGCAGCGCCCACGGGGGTGGCCCGCGGACCCGCACAGACGGCCCGACCAGCCGGAGTGACACCTCACAGAAAGGCCCCTCGGCATGCGGCATGCCACAGAGCACGCGGACGTCCCCACCGCGGAACTCGACACGGCCCTGCGCGGCGGCCCCTTCCACGTGGCGCTGCGCGCCGCGATCGCCGCACGCGGACTGCCGCTCCAGCGCGTGCAGCACCATCTGTCCCGCCACGGAGTCAAGGTGGGCGTGACCAGCCTCAGCTACTGGCAGCAGGGCGCCCGCCGCCCACAGCGGCCCGAGTCGCTGCGCGCCGTACGAGCGCTGGAGGAGATACTCCAGCTCCCGGACGAGTCACTGATCCGGCTGCTCGCCGAGGTCGGCGAGCGCTCGACGGCCGGCCGTCCGGGGGGCCGCTCCTACCGCTCCCTGGTGGAGGCCTCGGACGTCCTGGACCGGCTCACGGCCGACCTTGGCTGGTCCGTGGACGGCGGGCTGCACACCCTGGGGCACCATGAATGCGTCCGGATCGGCGCCCGGCGCGAGCTGGCCGGCCGCGAGGCCCACCACATCGTGCGGGCCCACAGCGACGGCGTCGACCGCTTCGTCGCCGTCCACCACGGCGACCGGGGCTGCGATCCCCGCCGTATGACCGTGCGCGCCCTGGAGAACTGCCGCACCGGACGCCTGCGCTGGGACCAGGACACCGGCGTGCTGGTGGCCGAGCTGCTGTTCGACACCCGGCTGCGCTCCGGCGACACGTTCCTCTTCCGGTACGCCGTGGAGGACGGCACGGCCGGTACCGCTCGTGAGCATGTCCAGCGGTTCGGCTCTCCCGGTGGCCAGTACGCGCTCCAGGTGCGCTTCGATCCGGCCGCCCTGCCGGCCCGCTGCCACCGCTTCGCCCAGCACTCGCCGGCGGCTCCGCGCAGCGGCCGCCAGGACCTCGCCGTGACCGGCCTGCACCACTGTGCGCACGTGGTCGAGCCGCGCATCCGGCCGGGCATCGTGGGGATCGCCTGGGAGTGGGAGTGACGGACCCCTCCGGCCGCCTCTCCGCCCGCCACTTCGTGCGCGGCGACCGGTCCGGGCGGCCCGGGGTGACTTCGGGCAGCCCTCCGTCAGGTCGCCGGGCCGGCGATGATCCTGCCGTTCGCGGCCTTCACCTTCAGCTCGCCCAGGGGCTCGGTGGCCGGCGCCTGGACCACCTTGCCCGTCACGGCGTCGAACTCGCTGCCGTGGCAGGGGCAGACCAGAGTCGTCCCCCGCAGCTTGTTGATGGGGCACCCGCCGTGCGTGCAGATCGTGCTGTACGCCCTCAGCGTGCCGTTCCGGTCACGGCTGACCACCACGTTGTGGTCCTGGTAGAGCTGGGCGCCGCCGTTCACGACCTCGCTCTCGGCACCGAGATCGACCGGTGCGGTCGGGGTGGCCGCGGCAGACCCGCTCCCGCCCGGTGCCGAGCACGCGGCCAGGCCGAGCCCGGCGACCGGGGCGGCGGCGGCCCCTCGAAGGACGGTACGGCGGCTTGCCGAGGAGTGGGCGGGCATCTGGGGCTCCACAGGTCACGGGGTGTGCAGGGCGACGATACCCGGGGGTGGGGGCGCGCGGACCCGTGGGGCGGCAGGCGCTCACGTACCCGTTTACGCGGGGTGAGATGGTGAGATACCGTCCCGGTTCGGCCGGCCCGGGGCGCAGGCTGGGACGGCTCGGTCGGCGGCCCGGGTGCGCGGTTCGGTCCGGATTCACCTGTACCGGGGAACCGGCGGAGGGACCTGGCCGACTCGCGGCTCGGGCGGCGCAGGGACCGGGCCGCTCTCGGCTCGGGCGGCGCGGGGATCGGGGCCGCTCACTGTTCGGGTCCGCCAAGGAGGGAACCGCCTCATGATCGTCGTTGCCGGTGAGGCACTGATCGACCTCGTACCGCAGGGCCCCGGCGCCCTCGCGGTGCTGAGACCGGCGCTCGGCGGTGGCCCCTACAACACCGCCGTGGCCCTCGGGCGGCTCGGCTCCCGCACCGCCTTCTGCTCCCGGGCGTCGAACGACGCCTTCGGCGAGGCCCTGCTGGACGGGCTGCGGCGGGCCGGGGTCGACGTGTCCGGCGTACAGCGGGGGCCGGAGCCGACGACCCTCGCGGTGGCCACGGTCGACACCGCCGGCTCGGCGGCCTACTCCTTCTATGTCGACGGCACCGCCGACCGCCTGTTCTCCGGCCCGGTGACGCTGCCCGCCGGTACGCGCGCGGTGTCCTTCGGTACCTGTTCGCTCGCCCTGGAGCCGGGCGCGAGCGCCTACGAGGAGCTGATGCGTACCGCTGCGGGACAGGGGCTCTTCACCGCGCTCGACCCCAACATCCGGGTGGGGCTGATCCCGGACGCGGACGCCTACCGGGCGCGTTTCGAGAGCTGGCTGCCCTCGGTGACGCTGCTGAAGCTGTCCGCGGAGGATGCCGCGTGGCTCGGCGGCACCCCGCGCGAATGGCTGGCCGCGGGACCGGCGGCCGTGGTCGTCACCCGGGGCGGGGAGGGCCTGACCGTGTTCACCCGGGACGGCGGGGAGCACGCCGTGCCCGGTGAGAAGGTCGCCGTCGTGGACACGATCGGCGCCGGTGACACGGTGAACGCGGCCCTGCTGCACGGACTGGCCGTGCGGGACGCGCTGACGCCGGAGGCGCTCGCCTCCCTCGGGACGGAGGGCTGGACGCGGCTGCTGCGCTTCGCGGCCCGCGCGGCGGCGGTCACCTGCTCACGGGCGGGGGCCGAGCCGCCGTACGCGGCCGAGCTGGGCGGGCCGGCCGCGCTGTGAGCGGTCTGTTCTCCCTGTGCTGTTGACAAGGTACGGCCGGCCCTGCGGTGTACGGGGACCTGTCGGATCGCAGGACCGGGCTGGCTGTTGGTGGAACGAACGGCGCCCCGCGAGGAGTTCCCGCGGGGCGCCGGTTTCTGATGATGCGTCAGTCCGGGGCCGGAGGGCGTCCTGACCGCCTCCCGGTCCGGCCGGCTCAGGCCTTGCGGGTCCGCGTGGCCTTCTTCGCGGGCGTCGTCTTCTTCGCGGCCGGGGCGGTCTTCCCGACCGGGGTGCTATCGGCCTTGGCCGTCACCGTCTTCTTCGCCGGCGACTTGGCGGCGGCCGTCTTGCGGGCCGTCGTGGCCCGCGGCGCCTTGACCGGTTGCGCGTCGCTGACGCGGTCGGCGCCGAGGACCTCGCGCAGGAACTTGCCGGTGTGGCTGGCCGGAACACCGGCGACCTCCTCCGGCGTGCCCTCCGCGACCACCAGGCCACCACCGGCGCCGCCCTCCGGACCCATGTCCACGATCCAGTCGGCGGTCTTGATCACGTCGAGGTTGTGCTCGATGACGATGACCGTGTTGCCCTTGTCGACCAGCCCGCCGAGCACCGTGAGCAGCTTGCTGATGTCCTCGAAGTGCAGACCGGTGGTCGGCTCGTCCAGGACGTAGACCGTGCGCCCGGTGGACCGCTTCTGGAGTTCGCTGGCGAGCTTGACGCGCTGCGCCTCACCACCGGAGAGAGTGGTGGCGGCCTGGCCGAGGCGGACGTAGCCGAGGCCGACGTCGTTCAGCGTCCTCAGGTGACGGGAGATCGCCGGGACCGCCTCGAAGAAGTTCATGGCCTCCTCGATCGGCATGTTCAGCACCTCGGCGATGGACTTGCCCTTGTAGTGGACCTCCAGGGTCTCCCGGTTGTACCGGGCGCCGTGGCAGACCTCGCACGGGACGTAGACGTCCGGCAGGAAGTTCATCTCGATCTTGATGGTGCCGTCGCCCGAGCAGTTCTCGCAGCGGCCGCCCTTGACGTTGAAGGAGAAGCGTCCCGGCAGGTAGCCGCGGACCTTCGCCTCGGTGGTCTCGGCGAACAGCTTGCGGATGTGGTCGAAGACGCCGGTGTACGTCGCCGGGTTGGACCGCGGGGTGCGGCCGATCGGCGACTGGTCGACGTGCACGACCTTGTCGACCAGGTCGTCGCCCGCCACGCGCGTGTGACGGCCGGGAACGGTCCGGGCGCCGTTCAGCTCGCGGGCCAGGTGCGTGTACAGGATGTCGTTGACCAGCGTCGACTTGCCGGATCCGGAGACGCCGGTGACGGCCGTGAAGACACCGAGCGGGAAGGAGACGTCGATGTCCTGCAGGTTGTTCTCGCGGGCACCGTGCACGGTGAGCTGCCGGGACGGGTCGAGCGGGCGGCGCACGTCCGGGAGCGGGATCGACTTGCGGCCCGAGAGGTACGCGCCGGTCTGCGACTCGGTGTTGGCGAGCAGTTCCTTCACGGAGCCGCTGTGCACGACCTTGCCGCCGTGCTCGCCGGCGCCGGGGCCGATGTCCACGATCCAGTCGGCGACCTTGATGGTGTCCTCGTCGTGCTCGACGACGATGAGCGTGTTGCCCATGTCACGCAACCGGACGAGGGTCTCGATCAGCCGGTGGTTGTCGCGCTGGTGCAGGCCGATGGAGGGCTCGTCCAGGACGTAGAGGACGCCGACGAGGCCGGAGCCGATCTGGGTGGCCAGGCGGATGCGCTGGGCCTCGCCGCCCGAGAGTGTGCCGGCCGCGCGGTTGAGCGAGAGGTAGTCCAGGCCGACGTCGACCAGGAAGCGCAGCCGCTCGTTCACCTCCTTCAGGACCCGCTCGGCGATCTTCTTGTCGCGGGCGCTGAGCTTCAGTTCGCCCAGGAAGTCGGCGCAGTCGCTGATCGACATCGCGGCGATCTCGGCGATCGACCTGCCCATGATCGTGACCGCGAGGACGATCGGCTTCAGACGCGTGCCCTCGCACGTGGGGCAGGGCACCTCGCGCATGTAGCCCTCGAAGCGCTCGCGACTGGCGTCGCTCTCGGCCTCGCTGTGCCGGCGCTTCACGAACGGCACCGCGCCCTCGAAGGGGGTCGTGTAGACGCGCTCGCGGCCGTACCGGTTGCGGTACCGCACCTCGATCTGTGTCTTGTGGCCCTGGAGCAGAGCCTTCTTGGCGCGCTGCGGCAGACCGGCGAAGGGGATGTCCGTGCGGAAGCCGAGGGCGTCCGCGAGGGCGCCGATCAGGCGGCTGAAGTAGTCCTTGGTGTGCCCGTGCGACCAGGGGTGGATGGCACCCTCGTCCAGCGACTTGTCGGGGTCCGGGACGATCAGCTCGGGGTCGACCTCCATGCGCGTGCCGATGCCGGTGCACTCGGGGCAGGCGCCGAAGGGCGAGTTGAAGGAGAAGGAGCGGGGCTCCAGCTCCTCGAAGGAGAGGTCGTCGTACGGACAGTAGAGGTGCTCCGAGTACATGCGCTCGCGCTCGGGGTCGTCCTCGGGGAGGTCCACGAAGTCGAGCACGACCATGCCGCCGGACAGGCCGAGGGCGGTCTCCACCGAGTCGGTGAGACGGCGCTTGGCGGAGTCCTTCACCGTCAGGCGGTCCACGACCACCTCGATGGTGTGCTTCTCCTGCTTCTTCAGGACCGGCGGCTCGGAGAGCTGGACGGTCTGGCCGTCGACGCGCGCGCGGGAATAGCCCTTGGTCTGGAGGTCGGCGAAGAGGTCGACGAACTCGCCCTTGCGCTCGCGCACCAGCGGGGACAGCACCTGGAAGCGGCTCCCCTCCGGGAGCTCCAGGACCCTGTCCACGATCGCCTGCGGCGACTGGCGGGAGATCGGGCGACCGCACTCGGGGCAGTGCGGCTTGCCGATGCGCGCGAAGAGCAGACGCAGGTAGTCGTAGACCTCGGTGATCGTGCCGACCGTCGAGCGGGGGTTGCGGGAGGTCGACTTCTGGTCGATGGAGACCGCCGGGGAGAGGCCCTCGATGAAGTCGACGTCGGGCTTGTCCATCTGCCCGAGGAACTGCCGTGCGTACGAGGAGAGCGACTCCACGTAACGGCGCTGGCCCTCGGCGAAGATGGTGTCGAAGGCCAGGGAGGACTTGCCCGACCCGGACAGGCCCGTGAAGACGATGAGCGAGTCACGAGGCAGGTCGAGCGACACGTTTTTCAGGTTGTGCTCGCGCGCGCCACGGACGATGAGACGGTCGGCCACGCCGGTCCGCACCTTTCTAGAGAAGTGACAGGGGCGGGGCCCCCGAGCTTCTTCAGACTAGGGGGAGCCACTGACAACGCCGGTCGGATTGCCCGGTTGCATAACAACCCCCGACCCTCCAGCATGCCCGACGCCACCTTCGACGATATAGCACGTGCTTTCGATTTGCGGGCGAGGTTCCTCACCTTCACCCGAAGGTGTGGCCGCACTAGGGTCAGCACCATGATTGATCACGCTCATGACCTGGCACGTGTACGTGACGCGACCGACCGGCTCCTCGCCGCGGTCGCCGAACTGGACAACGCGTCACTCGCCCTGCCGTCACGGCTACCCGGCTGGAGCCGCGGGCATGTGCTCGCCCACCTCGCCCGCAACGCCGACGCGCTCGTGAACGTCCTGGAAGGGCGTCCCATGTACGCGAGCGCCGAGCAGCGCGACGCCGACATCGAGCGCGACGCCCCGCGCCCCGTGGCCGTCCAGCTCACCGACGTCCGGGAGAGTGCGGCCCGCTTCCAGGCGGCCGGGGACACGCCGGCGGACTGGACGCGCACCGTCGAACTGCGCAACGGGGTGACCGACTCGGCGGCCCGGATCCCGTTCCGGCGATGGGCGGAGGTGGACCTGCACCACGTCGACCTCGGGACCGGGTACGAGCTGGAGCACCTCCCGGCGGAGTTCCTGGAGCGGGAGACCGGCTTCCTCGCACAGCGGTTCGCCGGGCACCCCGACGTCCCCGCGACCCGGATCACGGACGGCTCGCGCGCGTGGAGCACCGGCCGTGAGGCGGACGTGCCCGAGATCACCGTCACCGGACGGCCGGCCGATCTGCTGGGCTGGCTCGCCGGGCGCCGCGACGGGGCGGCGCTGGAGGTGGAGGGCGGCGCGCTGCCGAAGCTGCCCCCGCTGTAGGACGACAGCGTCCGGCGGGTCTCCCCCGCTATAGGCTGGCCGCCATGACGTACTCCGGAGAGGTCAAGGTCGGCGGACCGGCGGACGTGCACGAGCTGAAGGACCTGATGATCACCAAGATCGCGGTCGGCCCGATGGACAACAACGCCTATCTGCTGCGCTGCCGGGCCACCGACGAGCAGCTTCTGATCGATGCCGCCAACGAGGCGGAGAGGCTCCTGTCCATGATCGGTGACGACGGCATCGCGTCCGTCGTCACCACACATCAGCACGGCGACCACTGGCAGGCGCTCGCCGGGGTCGTCGCCGGCACGGGCGCGCGCACGTATGCCGGCCGCGACGACGCCCCCGGCATCCCGGTGCCCACCGATGTCCTCGTCGACGACGGCGACGTCATCCGGGTGGGCCAGGTGCAGCTCACCGCGCGTCACCTGGTCGGGCACACCCCCGGTTCCATCGCGTTGATCTACGACGACCCGCACGGCCACCCGCACGTCTTCACCGGCGACTGCCTCTTCCCCGGCGGGGTCGGCAACACGCGCAAGGATCCGCAGGCGTTCGCCAGCCTGATCCACGACGTGGAGACGAAGATCTTCGGCGCACTGCCGGACGAGACGTGGGTCTACCCCGGGCACGGCGACGACACCACGCTGGGCACGGAACGGCCGCACCTGCCGGAGTGGCACGCGCGCGGGTGGTGAGCGGCGCGCGCCGGGCCTCACAGCGGCGCGCCTCGCTGTGAGCGCCCGGCGAGGGGGCGCCTCACCGATATGGTGCGCCGGAACCCGTACGCGCGAGGACGCGGCCCGGGCCGGCGTGCTCACCCTGCCTTCACGCGGGGCGTGCGCCCTGCTCGTACGCCCCGCGCGCGGCACGTACCCCGCGCCCCGTGTGAACATTTCGCGCGCACCGGGCGCGCATGCGCGCTCCCCCGGAGCGGTGTGAGGCGGTCAACTGGGGACAGCACCGCGCAGGATGACGGCTCCTGAGCGGCAAGGGCCGCCGGTCTTCACCCCGCCCTCGGCCGGCGGCCCGGGCTCCGGAACGCGCGCGTGGGTGGCTGTCTTCCCCTGCGTTCACACGGCCGCAACACCCGTTCCCAGTATGCGGACAACCACCGCGGTGACCTGGACATACGCGTCGTTCGCTGCCACTCTCCGGCCATGCATCCTGCTCATCGCCCCCTGCGCCGCGCGGTGGCCGCCGCGACCATAGCTCTGCTCGCCACCGCCGTCGGCTGCGCTCCGCAACCCGAGGACAGCGCGTCGGCGGCCCCGTCCGGGCCGGCCGCCAAGAGCTGCGCGAAGGGCGGGCTCGCCACCAAGACGTCGGGCAAGCTGACGGTGGCGACGGACGAACCGGCGTACGAGCCCTGGTTCAAGGACGGCAAGCCCGCCGACGGCAAGGGCTACGAGTCGGCGGTCGCCTACGCCGTGGCGAAGCGACTGGGCTACGACAGGAGCGCGGTCGTCTGGCAGAGCGTGCCGTTCAACAAGGCGTTCGCGCCGGGCGTGAAGACCTTCGACTTCGACATCAACCAGGTGTCGATCAGCGCCGAGCGCAAGAAGGCCGTGGACTTCTCCTCCGGCTACTACGACGTGCGTCAGGCCGTCATCGCGCTGAAGGACGGCAAGGCCGCCGGGGCGACGGACATCGCGGACCTGAAGAAGCTCAAGCTGGGCGCCCAGGTGGGCACCACGAGCCTCGACTACATCACCGACGTGGTGAAGCCGACCCGGGAGCCCGCCGTCTACGCCAAGAACGACCAGGCCAAGTCCGCGCTGCGGAACGGGCAGGTGGACGCCGTCGTCACCGACCTGCCGACCGCGTTCTACATCACCGCGGCCGAGGTGACGGAGGCGAAGATCGTCGGCCAGTTCGAGAACCAGGGCGGCGCGCCCGAGCAGTTCGGGCTCGTGCTGGACAAGGGCAGCGCGCTGACCCCGTGCGTGACCCGCGCCGTCGACGCCCTGCGCAAGGACGGCACGCTGGCCCGGATCGAGAAGCAGTGGCTCTCGGACGCCGTCGACGCCCCGGTGCTCAAGTGACGGTCACCCGGGGCGAGCCGGCCCGGGAGGGGGCGGACGACAAGAGCGGCATGGCCGCCCCCGAAGGCGGCGCAACCGGTGAGGGCGCTTCCGGTGACGGCTACGTGCCCTCCGAGCGGCGGCTGGCGCGCGAGCGTTACCAGCGCGCGCGTGCCCACCGCGCCACGGCCGTCGCGGCCCTCTCGACGCTCGTCACGGCCGCCGTGCTGTATCTGGTCGTCGTCGGCGCGCCGGGGTGGCAGCGCACCAAGGAGACCTTCTTCAGCGCGCACTACGCGCGCGAGGCGCTCCCGAAGGTTCTCGAGGGTCTGTGGCTGAACGTCCGTCTGCTGTTGATCTGCGGTGTGGCCGTCCTCGTCCTCGGCATGCTGATCGCCGTCGCCCGGACCCTGCGCGGCCCGGTCTTCTTCCCGCTCCGGGTGCTGGCGGCGGCGTACACCGACTTCTTCCGCGGCCTTCCGCTCATCATCAACCTGATGATCGTGGTCCTGGGCGTCCCCGCGCTGCGGCTCCAGGGCGTGACGGTCGATCCGGTACTGCTCGGCGGTACCGCGCTGACCCTGACGTACTCGGCGTACGTGGCGGAGGTCTTCCGGGCCGGCATCGAGTCCGTCCACCCCTCGCAGCGCGCGGCGGCCCGCTCGCTGGGCCTCACCAACCGGCAGGCGCTGCGCCACGTCGTCCTGCCGCAGGCGGTGCGCCGACAGGTGCCGCCGCTGCTCAACGACCTCGTGTCGCTGCAGAAGGACACCGGCCTGGTCTCGATCGGCGGCGCGGTGGACGCCGTCCGCGCGGCCGACATCATCGTGGGCCGCAGTCTGAACTACACGCCGTACATCGTCGCGGGGCTGGTGTTCGTGGCGCTGACCATCCCGATGACCCGTTTCACGGACTGGGTGACGGCCAGGATGGACAGGCGACGGGCTCAGGGAGGATCCCTGTGAATACCTGGGGAGGACCCCTGTGAGCACCACTGCGAGCACCACTGCGAGCGCCCCGGGGAGCAGCGCGCCCGTCCTGCGGATGGAGTCCGTCCGCAAGACCTTCGGCGGTTCGGTCGTCCTGCGGGACGTCGGCCTCGAGGTCGCCGCGCACACCGTGACCGCGCTGATCGGCGCCTCCGGCTCGGGCAAGTCCACGCTGCTGCGCTGCGCCAACCTCCTGGAGGAGATCGACGACGGCGCGATCTGGCTGGACGGCGAGGAGATCACCGACCCGCGTGCCGACCGGGACGCGGTGCGCCGCCGTATCGGCGTGGTCTTCCAGGCCTACAACCTCTTCCCGCACATGACCGTGCTCGACAACATCACCCTCGCGCCGCGCCGGGTGCACGGCGCCTCCCGGCAGGAGGCCGAGGAGAGGGCCAGGGGGCTGCTGGAGCGCCTGGGCCTGGCCGGCAAGGCGGACGCCTACCCGGACCGGCTCAGCGGCGGCCAGCAGCAGCGTGTGGCGATCGTGCGGGCTCTGGCCGTACGACCCCGGCTTCTGCTGCTGGACGAGGTCACGGCCGCCCTCGACCCCGAACTCGTGGGCGAGGTGCTGGAGGTGGTGCGCGACCTGAAGGACGACGGCATGACCATGGTGCTGGCGACGCACGAGATGGGGTTCGCGCGGGACGTCGCCGATCAGGTGTGCTTCCTCGACGGCGGGGTGGTGCTGGAACGAGGCACGGCCGAGCAGGTCTTCGGCGACCCGCAGCAGGAACGCACCCGGCGCTTCCTGCGGCGGATCGTGGAGGCGGGCCGGCTGTAGCGCTCCCGCGCGGGCCTACGCGTCCGCCCGCGCCGCCCCCAGCAGGGCCGCGACCCGCTCCACGCCGAACACGTAGCCCTGCACCCCGCAGCCGGCGATGACGCCGTCCGCGCGCAGCGACACGTAGGAGTGGTGCCGGAACGCCTCGCGCCGGTGGATGTTGGAGATGTGCACCTCCAGGACGGGCATGCCGTCGCAGGTGTTCAACGCGTCCAGGATCGCCACCGACGTGTGCGAGTACGCCCCGGGGTTGATGACGATCCCGCAGTGGGCGAGCCGTGCCTCGTGGATCCAGTCGACCAGCTCGCCCTCGTGGTTGGACTGCCGGAAGTCCACCGTACCGCCGTGCGCGGCCGCCGCCTCGGCGCACCGCGCCTCCACGTCGGCCAGCGTGTCCCTGCCGTAGATCTCGGGCTGGCGCTGGCCGAGCAGGTTCAGGTTGGGCCCGTTGAGAATCATGATCGGGGCGTTGGCCAGGGTGCGGGGCACGGTTCCTCCGGGTCCGTTCGGGGCGGTGCGTCGGCGACCGCTGCTCGCCCCCGGTCTATCACGGTGGCCGGAGCGGACAAGGAGCCGTGCGCGCCGGTCACCACGGCGCGTGCCCCGGCCCCGCGCGGCGCTTCCGCACGCCCCGTGACTCCTGATCGTTCCGGGCGGTTGACGCGGTATGCACGAGGTACGCCGCGTCAGCACACCGTCCATGCCGCGGCTCGCCGCCGCCTCACTCGCCGGGACGGCGATCGAGTTCTACGACTTCTTCGTCTACGGCACCGCCGCCGCGCTGGTCCTGGGGCCGCTGTTCTTCCCGACGTTCTCGCCGGTCGCGGGGACGCTGGCGGCGTTCGGGACGTTCGGGGTGGGGTTCGTGGCCCGGCCGCTGGGAGCGGCGGTCTTCGGGCATCTCGGGGACCGGCGCGGACGGCGGCCCGTGCTCGTCGCCGCCCTGCTGCTCACCGGCGCCTCGACGGTCGCGGTCGGCTGTGTGCCGTCGTACGGGACGATCGGTGTCGCCGCGCCCGTGCTGCTGCTCGTCCTGCGCTTCCTGCAGGGGCTGGGGCTCGGCGGGGAGTGGGGCGGGGCGGTGCTGCTGACGGCCGAGCACGCGCCCGCCGGACGGCGTGCCCTGTGGTCGAGTTTTCCCCAGGTGGGCCCGGCCCTCGGCTTCGTACTGGCCAACGGGATCATGCTCGCGCTGTCGGCGTCGCTGTCCACCGCGGAGTTCGCGCGGTGGGGGTGGCGCGTGCCGTTCTGGGCGGCCGGAGCGCTGGCGCTGGCCGGTCTGTGGCTGCGTTCGTCGCTCACGGAGAGTCCGCGGTTCCTGGAGATCGACGACCACGCGCGCGTGCCGCTCGTGGAGGTCGTACGGCATCACGGGCGGCTGGTGCTGCTGACGGCCGGGGCGCTGGCCGCCGGGTACGCGGTGTTCTACACGGTGACGACCTGGTCGCTGGCCTACGCCACGGAGCGGCTCGGCGTGAGCCGCCCGGTCATGCTGACGTGCGTCATGGCCGCGGTACTCGTGATGGGCGCGCTCACCCCTCTCGCGGCCCTGCTCGGTGACCGCTACGGGCGTCGGCCGATGTGTATGTCGGGGTGCGCGGCCAGCGTTCTGTGGATGCTTCCGATGGTCGCGCTGCTGGCGACCGGCGAGCCGCTGCTGATGTTCCTGGGCATCCTGGGCGCCCTGCTCGCCTTCGTCACCATGTTCGCGGTGATCGCCGCCTACCTGCCGGAACTCTTCGAGCCGCGGGTGCGCTGCACGGGCGCCGCCCTGGGCTACAACCTCGGCGGGGTGCTCGGCGGCGCACTCACCCCCCTCGTGGCCACGGCACTCGCGGAGCGGGGCGGGCGTGTCCCCTGGGGGGTGGGCGCATATCCGAGCGGTATCGCCCTGCTCAGCCTGGCGTGCTTCGCACTGCTGCCGGAGACCCGGCCGGTGCCGGTGGCGGCGGATCCGGTGACGGAACCGCTGACGGGTTGACCGGACGCACCCCGGGCGCTCGCGGGGCCCGGCGTGGGGGCGGGACCAGGCGTGGTGGCGGGCTCGGTGACGGCGGGTCGGGGGTGATGGCGGCCTCGGGGGTGATGGCGGCCTACGGATTGATCGCCAGCTCCAGGTAGGCCGCGAAGAGCACCAGGTGCACGCCGCCCTGAAGGGGGGTGGCCCGGCCCGGCACCACGGTCAGGGAACTGACGACCACGGTCAGCGCGAGCAGCAGCATGTGGGTCGAGCCGAGGCCGAGGACGAGCGGCCCGGACAGCCAGACGGAGGCGAGCGCCACGGCTGGGATGGTCAGGCCGATGCTGGCCATCGCGGAGCCGAGCGCCAGGTTGAGGCTGGTCTGCACCCGGTCACGGCGGGCGGAGCGCAGCGCGGCGATGGTCTCGGGCAGCAGGACGAGCAGCGCGATGATCACACCGACGACGGCAGGAGGAAGGCCCGCCGCCGCCACACCGGACTCGATGGTGGGTGACACTCCCTTCGCCAGGCCGACCACGCCGACCAGCGCCAGCCCGAGCAGCGCGAGGCTGCTCCAGGCGGTGCGTGCGGACGGAGGGCCGGCGTGGTCGTCCGCGGCGATGACCTCGCCCTGGTGGGTGATGGGCAGGAAGTAGTCGCGGTGGCGCACGGTCTGGGTGGCCACGAACAGCCCGTACAGGATCAGTGACGACACCGCGGCGAACGTCAGCTGGACCGTGGAGAACTCGGGTCCGGGCTTGCTGGTCGTGAAGGTCGGCAGCACCAGACTGAGCGTGGCCAGCGTCGCCACGGTCGCCAGCGCCGCGCCCGTGCCCTCCGGGTTGAAGACCGCCGTGCCGTGCCGCAGTGAGGCGACGAGCAGACAGATCCCGACGATGCCGTTGCAGGTGATCATCACGGCGGCGAAGACAGTGTCGCGGGCCAGGGTGGAACTCTTGTCACCGCCGTCGGCCATGAGGGTGACGATCAGGGCCACTTCGATGATCGTGACCGCGATGGCGAGCACCAGCGAGCCGAAGGGCTCACCCACCCGGTGGGCGACCACCTCGGCGTGGTGCACCGCCGCCAGGACCGCGCCGGCGAGAACCAGGGTCACCAGTGCGACCATCGCGCCGGGCAGGTTCCGACCCCAGGTGAAGACCAGGAGGAAGATCGCGAGCACCGGCACGAGGATCGTCCACTGCCGGGTGAGCGACCGCCACCGAGTGATCATGCGGCGATGCTCGCAGAGGCTTACAGAGTTCGCATTCCGTTCTTTTCGGATACCTCTCATCCTTTCCGGTGCGGGGCCCGGTGCCGGCGGGCCCCGTCCACCGGGCCCCGCCGGCACCGGCCGGACCACCGCGTCGCACCGGGACCCCGCGGAGCCGTCGGTGCGGTCAGGCGTCGGCGTTCTCCTTCGGAGTGCCTCCGTCCACGCGCGCCTCTTCCACGGCCGCCTGCTTCCGCGAGGCCATCAGGCTGGTGATCGTGGTGACGGCGAGGACGGCGCAGATCACGCCGAGCGAGACCGGGATGCTGATCTCCGGCACGTGCACACCGGACTCGTGCAGGGCGTGCAGCACCAGCTTGATCCCGATGAAGCCGAGGATGATCGACAGTCCGTACGACAGGTGGACCAGCTTCCTGAGCAGTCCGCCGATGAGGAAGTACAGCTGACGCAGACCCATCAGGGCGAAGGCGTTGGCGGTGAAGACGATGTACGGGTCCTGGGTCAGGCCGAAGATCGCGGGGATGGAGTCCAGGGCGAACAGCACGTCGGTGGTGCCGATGGCGAGCATCACGACCAGCATCGGGGTCATGACGCGCTTGCCGTTCTGCTGGATCCACAGCTTGGTGCCGTGGTACCGGTCGGCCACGCCGAACCTGCGCTCCGCGGCCTTCAGCAGCTTGTTCTCCTCGAACTCCTCGTCCCCCTGGTCCGCTCGGGCCTCCTGGATGAGCTTCCAGGCGGTCCAGATCAGGAAGGCGCCGAAGAGGTAGAACACCCAGGAGAAGCTGCCGAGGATCGCGGCTCCCGCGGCGATGAAGACGGCCCGCAGGACCAGGGCTATGAGCACGCCGACGAGCAGCACGCGCTGCTGGTACTGAGTGGGCACCGCGAACTTCGCCATGATCAGGACGAAGACGAAGAGGTTGTCGACGCTCAGCGACTTCTCGGTGATGAAGCCCGCGAAGAACTCGCCGGCCGGTTGTCCGCCGCCGAAGACGAGGAGACCGAGGCCGAACAGGCCGGCCAGGGCGACCCAGACGACGGTCCAGACACCCGCTTCCTTGACCGACACCTCATGGGGCTTGCGCCCGATGAGGAAGTCGACGGCGATCAGGGCGGCCAGGCCCACGATGGTGAGGACCCACAGGGTCAGGGTGACTTGCACTGCACCTCCGGCATTACGTAACGGCAAATACGTCAGCGTCGTCGCTGCCGGAGGTCTCTTCCACCCGCGTTGGGCCGGCGCCCCGGGACCGGAACCGGTCCGTATTGACGGGTGCGCCGCAGTCAGGGAGTACTCCCCTCCGCACGGAAAACACTACCTCAATGACCAAGGAATGGTAAAGAGCAAAGTAAAGATAGATCCAAAATGGCTGCTCAGAGGCCCTTTACTCATACTTGGGCAGAGCTCCGGCCACCCGCGCGAGCACCTCGCCGCGAGGTCGTCGGCGGCGCTCAGCCCCTGGTCGGCGAGGAGCGCGGGGAGGCCGCCGGCATGGCCCTGTCCCATCACCCGCACCTTCCAGACACCCTGTCTGCGGTACAGCTCCACGGCGGTCACCGCCGCCTCGGCGTCCAGACCCGTGAGGGTGTACGAGACGAGTTCGGTGCCGTCCGGGCCGCTGACCGTGGTGTGCGGGGCGGGGGCGGCACCGAAGCGGAGCGACCCCGTGGTTCCGGTGGGCAGGGCGAGGAACACCCCGAGGCGGTGCACGGCCTCGGGCAGGGCGGCCAGGTCGACGGCCAGGCGATGCTCGGCGGCGGCCTGCCGGGACACCTCGACGCCGGGCAGTGCGGGGGTGCCGGGGTGGGCCACCCACTGGGGGCCGCGCACGATGCCCCGCTCGTCGCCGAGTGTGGCTCCGGCCAGGACCGGCACCCCGGCCGAGATCCGGATCTCCAGCCGTACCCGGGACAGCGGGTGGTTCTGGCCGCGCACCAGCTCGGCCGTCATCGCCGTCGCCCCCTGTGTCGTGGTGTCCCGCGTGTCGCGCCCGAAGGCCGGCCGAACCTACAGATGCGGCAGGATCGCCGGCATCAGGTCCTGGAAGGTGCGGCCGCTGGCCGGGGCGCCGATGGCGGTCATCGTCCAGCCGGAGCCGGCACGGTGCACCTTGGCCATGATCTGGGCGGTGTAGTCGCCGCCGCCGGCCAAGGTGTAGCGGGCGAGTTCCTGGCCGTTGGTCTCGTCCACGAGGCGGCAGAACGCGTTCTGCACCTCCTGGAAGGTCTGGCCGGTGAAGGAGTTCACCGTGAAGACGATCTGGTCGACGTGGACCGGGACGCGCTGGAGGTCCACCAGGATCGCCTCGTCGTCCCCGCCCTGGCCGGCGCCGCCGACGCGGTTGTCACCGGTGTGGCGCACCGAACCGTCGTCGCTCACCAGGTGGCGGAAGAAGACGACGTCCTTGGGCTCACCGCCGGCGAAGAGGACCGCCGAGGCGTCCAGGTCGATCTCGCGGGTGCGGGAGCCGAACAGGCCGCGCCGCTTCGCCGCCTGCCAGCCGAGGCCCATACGGACCGCTGCCAGGGTGCCCCCGTCCTTCTTCTCCAGGCTGATGGCCTGACCCTTGGACAAGTTCACGGACACGGCTGATTCCCCTCTCGACAGTCCCCTGTTGCCGCGCCATGGTGCCGCGCGGTTGTCAGAACCCTACGCAGGGGCGGCGACGGCGCCGAACCCCGAACTGCGCTTTGTGTCGGTGTTGCAACACTTGGCGCAACAGCGACGTCCGGCACGGTCGCGGAGGTCAGGCGAGGCCGGCTTCCCGCATCTGCCGCAGTTCCTTCTTCATCTCGGAGACCTCGTCGCGCAGCCGGGCCGCGATCTCGAACTGCAGTTCCGCGGCGGCGGCGCGCATACGTTCGGTCATCTCCTCGATCTGTCCGGCGAGTTCGGCCGCCGGCCGGTCCGTCGGCACCGTCCTGCCCTTGGCCGCCTTGGCGTTCTTGCCGGCCTTCGCGCCCCTGGCCGCCTTGTCACCGAGCGAGGGGACGGGGGCCTTGGCGGCCTTGCCGTCCTTCGCCGCGCGGTAACCGGAGCCGAGGAGCTGTTCGGTGTCGACCTCCTCGCGGGCGATCTGCGCGACGATGTCGTTGATCTTCTTCCGCAGCGGCTGCGGGTCGATGCCTCTGGCCTTGTTGTAGGCGACCTGCTTCTCCCGGCGGCGGTTCGTCTCGTCGATGGCCTTCTCCATCGCCGGGGTGATCTTGTCGGCGTACATGTGGACCTGGCCGGAGACGTTACGCGCGGCGCGGCCGATCGTCTGGATCAGTGAGGTGCCCGAGCGGAGGAAGCCCTCCTTGTCGGCGTCCAGGATCGCCACGAGGGACACCTCGGGCAGGTCGAGGCCCTCACGGAGCAGGTTGATGCCGACCAGGACGTCGTACTCACCGGCGCGCAGCTCGCGCAGCAGTTCCACGCGGCGCAGGGTGTCGACGTCGCTGTGCAGATAGCGGACCTGGATGCCGAGTTCCAGGAAGTAGTCGGTGAGGTCCTCGGCCATCTTCTTGGTCAGCGTGGTGACGAGGATCCGCTCGTCCTTCTCGGTGCGCTTGCGGATCTCGTGCACCAGGTCGTCGATCTGGCCCTCGGTGGGCTTGACCACGACCTCGGGGTCGACCAGGCCGGTGGGGCGGATGATCTGCTCGACGACGCCGTCCGAGCGGGACAGCTCGTAGGTGCCCGGGGTGGCCGACAGATAGACGGTCTGCCCGATGCGCTCCTGGAACTCCTCCCACTTCAGGGGGCGGTTGTCCAGGGCCGAGGGCAGGCGGAAGCCGTGGTCCACGAGGGTGCGCTTACGGGACGCGTCGCCCTCGTACATCGCGCCGATCTGCGGGACGGTGACGTGCGACTCGTCGATGACGAGCAGGAAGTCGTCCGGAAAGTAGTCCAGCAGGGTGTTGGGCGGGGAGCCGGGCAGGCGGCCGTCGAAGTGCATCGAGTAGTTCTCCACGCCGGAGCAGGTGCCGATCTGGCGGAGCATCTCGAGGTCGTACGTGGTGCGCATCCGCAGGCGCTGGGCCTCCAGGAGCTTGCCCTGCTTCTCCATCTCGGCGAGGCGCTCCCCCAGCTCCTTCTCGATGTCGTTGACGGCCCGCTCCATGCGCTCGGGGCCGGCGACGTAGTGGGAGGCGGGGAAGACGTACAGGTGCTGGTCGTCGCTGATGATCTCGCCGGTGAGCGGGTGGAGCGTGGAGAGCGCCTCGATCTCGTCACCGAACATCTCGATGCGGACGGCCAGCTCCTCGTAGACCGGGAAGATCTCGATGGTGTCGCCGCGGACCCGGAAGGTGCCGCGGGTGAAGGCCATGTCGTTGCGGGTGTACTGGATGTCGACGAAGCGGCGCAGCAGCTCGTCCCGGTCGACCTCGTCGCCGATCCTGAGCGGGACCATGCGGTCCACGTACTCCTGGGGGGTGCCGAGGCCGTAGATGCAGGACACCGACGCGACCACGATGACGTCACGGCGGGTCAGCAGTGAGTTGGTGGCCGAGTGGCGCAGGCGCTCGACCTCCTCGTTGATCGAGGAATCCTTCTCGATGTAGGTGTCCGACTGGGGGACGTAGGCCTCGGGCTGGTAGTAGTCGTAGTACGAGACGAAGTACTCGACGGCGTTGTTCGGGAGCAGCTCGCGGAACTCGTTGGCCAGCTGGGCGGCGAGCGTCTTGTTCGGCGCCATCACGAGCGTGGGGCGCTGGAGCTTCTCGATCATCCACGCGGTGGTGGCGGACTTGCCGGTGCCGGTCGCGCCCAGGAGGACGACGTCCTTCTCACCGGCCTCGATGCGCTTGGCCAGGTCGGCGATGGCCGCCGGCTGGTCGCCGCTGGGCTGGTAGGAGCTGACGACCTCGAAAGGCGCCACCGTGCGTTCGATGTGGGAAACGGGCCGCATGTCATCCACCGTACGGCCCCCCACTGACAATGGGCCCCGGTCAGCGGTTCTGCGGGGTGGGATGGCCGTGGTGCTCGGGTCGGTGGCCCCCGTGGAGGGCGGGCCGGCGGTCCGCGTGGGAGGGGACGGCGGCGGCCGGCACGCCGGGCTTGTGCTCGACGGGCGTCCAGTCGGGGCGGCTCGTGACCATCAGCGGATCGAAGATCACGACCACGCCCGCGAGGAGCAGGAAGGCGAGCGGGCCGATCAGCATCGGCGCGAGCACGGACGCCTCCGGCGCGCCTCCGGTGGCGTGGGAGACGCTGTCGAGGTGAACGCCGAGGGCGGCCATCCCGGTGTAGTGCATGCCGCTGACCGCGAGTCCCATGACCAGGCTCGCGCCCACGCTCCACAGGAAGCCCCGGACGCGGCCGGCGGCCCACAGGGCACTGGTGGCGGCGACTACCGCTATGACGACGGAGGCGGCGACGGTGAACGTGTTGTAGGTGAACCGGCCGTGGAAGCGGACACCCGCCATGCCGAGGTAGTGCATGGAGGCGACGCCCAGACCGGTGATCGTTCCGCCGGTGAACAGCGGGGTACCGGTGGCGCCCCGGTAGCCGACGATGAAGATCCCGATACCGACCATGACGATGGCGAGACCGAGACTCGCGTAGGTGATCGGCCCGTCGTAGTGGATGGGGGCCCCATGGATGGAGAAGCCCATCATGGCGACGAAGTGCATGGTCCATATGCCCGAGCCGATCGCGGCCGAGCCGAGGGCCAGCCAGGCGGGCCGCCTGGAGTGCGTGACCAGCAGGGATCTGGTGGTGCAGCGCAGGCCGAGGGCGCTGCCGAGGCAGGCCATCAGGTAGGCCACCAACGGGGTCACGGCCCCGTAGCTGAATCCGTCGACCGTGCCTTGCATCGCGGCTGCCCTTCCGCCTTCTTACGTCCCGGAATGTTAGAAAATGCGCCCCCGTCCCAGGACCGCGCGGCGGTCAGGGTTGTCGCAGAGAGTATGACCCCCACCGGAATGGTCGAACGACTTCGCGGCAAAGAAACACGGCGTTGCCGCACTTGTGCGGCACTGGTCAGGGGTGGAGGAGATCCCCGTTCGGTCTGTGGTCATCGTGCGCCCGGGTGTTGTCCACGCTGTGCTGTCAGTCTGGTGCTGTCGGTATTCGCTCGACGCGAGGAGTACACATGTACGCGCGCGTGGTCGCCGCCACCGTCGCCACGGTCCTGGGCACGGGCACGGCCCTGCTGAGCCCCACCTCCGACGCCCGGGCGGGCGAGAACGGCCCACCCACGGTGATCGCCCACCGGGGCGCCTCCGCCTACGCCCCCGAGAACACGCTGGCCTCCGTCGACAAGGCCGCCGAGCTGGGCTTCTCCTGGGTCGAGAACGACGTCCAGCGCACCAAGGACGGCGTACTGATCGTCCTTCACGACGACGGTCTGGAACGCACCACGGACGTCGAGCAGGTCTTTCCCGGCCGCGCGCCGTGGAAGGTGAAGGACTTCACCGCCGCCGAGATCGCCAGGCTGGACGCGGGCAGCTGGTTCTCCCCCGCGTACGTCGGCACGCGCGTGCCGACCCTGACGGAGTACATGCGGCGGTTGGAGCACAACCACGAGAAGCTGCTCCTGGAGATCAAGAATCCGGAGTTGTACCCGGGGCTCGAACAGCAGACCCTGAAGCTCCTCGCCAACGTGGGCTGGCTGGACGACCGGCATCTGGGGCGGCTGATCGTGCAGAGTTTCAGCGCCGACAGCGTGCGGACCGTGCACGAGCTGAAGCCGGCGGTCACCACCGCCTACCTGGGTAGGCCCGCCGTGTCGGACCTGCCCCGGTTCGCGGACTTCGTCGATCTGGTGAATCCCTCGTACGACTCGCTCTCCCTGGGCTACGTCTCGGCCGCGCACGCCATCGACGGGCCGCACGGCAGGCCGCTCGGGCTGTTCGCCTGGACGGTGAACGACGCGGCCACCGCACGCCGGGTCGCCGGCTACGGCGTCGACGGGATCATCAGCAACAAGCCAGACGTGGTGCGGGCGGCGCTGGCCTCGGACTGAGCGGAGGGCGTTGTCAGTGGCGGGTCGTACCGTGGGCGCATGGACAGCCATGGGCGGGATGAGCAGCGGCTCGTGTGGGCCGTCGTCGGCACGGACATCGGCCCGCTGATGCTGGCAGCGACCGGCGACGGCCTGGTGAACGTCGTCTTCCACGCCTCGGACGCCGTGCGCCTGCGGGCGCTGGAGCGGCTCGCCGCCCGGCTGGGCCGCGAGCCCGTGGAAGATCCGGACGCACCGCTGCTGGCGGAGGCCGTGCGCCAGGTGCGGGCCTATCTGGCGGGCGAGCGCCTCGTCTTCGACCTGCCGCTGGACTGGTCGCTGATATCCGGGTTCAACCGGCAGGTGCTGCGCGAACTGGCGTCCGGAGTGCCGTACGGCACCGTGGTCGGATACGGCGATCTGGCGGGGCGGGTCGGGCAGCCCGGGGGTGCGCAGGCGGTCGGCGCGGCGATGGGCGCCAATCCGCTGCCGGTGGTCGTGCCGTGCCACCGGGTGGTGGAGAGCGGCGGTGGCATCGGCGGTTTCGGGGGCGGGCTGGAGACCAAGCGGAAGCTGCTCGCCCTGGAGGGCGTGCTGCCCGAGCCGCTGTTCTGACCGGCCCCCGCGCGCCGCGGCTAGTCGTCGTAGTGCCGGGCCTCGAATATGTTGCCGTCGGGGTCGCGGAAGTAGAAGCTGCGAGTGGCGGCGCCGCGGGCGCCGGACAGGCCGTGGTCGATGTCCGACACGGGGACACCGTGTTCGCCGAGGCGGACGCGCAGGGCGTCGAAGGCGTCGGCGGGCAGGGACAGGCAGACGTGATTGACGGGGTGACCCGCGCTGTCGGCCGAGCCGGGCAGCATCGTCATGCGTGCGGCGAAGGTACGCGGGGCGAGGTCGAGGATGGTCTCCTCGTTGACGCGTACGGAGGGGAAGGCCACCTTTCCCTCGGTGAACTCGGTGACCCTCGTCGGCTCCAGGCCGACGGCCGTCTCGTAGAAACGGGCTGCCGCGACGGGATCGGCCACCCACAGGACTATGTGGTCGAGACGTGTGGTGTTGTTCGTCATGCGGCAAGGCTGGTGGCGTCCCGCACAGGCCGCAAGCGTTTATTCGGTGCCGACGCCCGCCAGGGATGAGGGGTAACCGACGGACAGGAGGCGGGCACGTGGTGCTGGTGGTGTCGGAGGAAGTGCGGGAGGCGATCGACGCGGCGCGCCCGGTGGTCGCCCTGGAGTCCACGATCATCGCGCACGGCCTGCCCCGTCCGCGCAACCTGGAGGTCGCGCGGGAGCTGGAGGAGACGGTGCGGCGGGAGGGTGCCGTGCCGGCGACCGTCGCCGTGCTCGACGGGCAGCCCCGGGTCGGCCTGGACGAGGGGCACCTGGAGCGGGTCGCGAACGAGGACGGCGTCCGCAAGCTGGGCCACCGTGACCTGCCGCTCGCCGTGGCCGCGGGGGCGAGCGGGGCGACGACCGTGTCGGCGACGGCACGGCTGGCCGCGCTGGCGGGGATCCGGGTGTTCGCCACGGGCGGGCTGGGCGGTGTGCACCGGGAGTGGACGCTGACCCAGGACGAGTCCGCCGACCTGGGGCTGCTGGCGCGGACCCGGATCACGGTGGTGTGCGCGGGTGTGAAGTCGATCCTGGACGTGCCGGCGACGCTGCAGCGGCTGGAGACGCTGGGCGTGGCCGTCGCCGGATTCGGCACGGACCGGTTCCCCGGCTTCTACCTGTCGGACTCGGGCCATCCGGTCGACTGGACGCTGGACAGCCCGGAACAGGTCGCCGCCGTCATGCGCGCCCAGGACGAACTGGCCGCGCCGGACTCCGCGCTGATCGTCGCGAACCCCGTCCCGGAGGCGGAACAACTCGATCCCGGGCTGCACGCGCGCGTGCTCTCCGACGCGCTGCGCGCCTGCGCGGAGCGGGGTGTCACCGGGCAGGCGGTGACGCCGTTCCTGCTGGACCACCTGGTCCGTCACACGGACGGGGCCTCGCTGAGCGCCAACCTGGCGGCGGTGCGCGGCAACGTACGGCTGGCGGCGCGGATCGCCACGGCCTGGACCAAGGGGTGACCGCTGAGCGGCACGGGGCGCTGCTGGTCGTCGGGGACGTGGTCACCGACGTGGTGGCCCGGCACCGGGGGCCGCTGGCGGCCGGCACCGACACGGCCGCCGTGATCCGGACGCTGCCGGGTGGTGCGGGCGCCAATGTGGCCTGCTGGGCCGCTCACGCGGGCTGCGCGGACGTACGGCTGCTGGGGCGGGTGGGCGCGGACACCGCCGCGTGGCACGAGCGGGAGCTGGTGGCGGCCGGGGTGCGGCCCCGGCTGGTGGTGGATCCGCAGGCGGCGACGGGGACGGTGATCTGCCTGGTCGACACGGGTGCGGCGGCCGAACGGACGTTCCTGACGGACAGCGGGGCGTCGTTGCGGCTCGACCCCGCCGACTGGTCGGACACCCTGCTCGACGGCGTGGCCCGGCTGCATCTGTCGGGCTATCTGCTGTTCACCGAGCCGAGCCGGGCACTGGTCCGCAGGGCCATGGCCGCGGCACGCGCACGTGGAGTGCCGGTCAGCCTGGACCCGGCGTCGGCCGGCTTCTTGGTGGAGCTGGGAGTGGACCGTTTCACGGCGTTCGCGGAGGGGCTGGACGTGCTCCTGCCCAGCCGGGACGAGGTGTGTCTGCTGACCGGGGTGGTGGATCCGGTGGAGGCGGCGGCCCGGCTGAGCCGGCTCGTGCCGCTGGTGGTGGCCAAGGCGGGCGCGGACGGGGCGCTGGTGGCCCGGTCCGGTGCCGTACCGGTCCGGGTCCCGGCCGTGCCGGCGGCGCCTCGGGACACCACGGGCGCCGGTGACGCCTTCACGGGTGCGTTCCTCGCCGCGCTGCTCGCGGGGGCGGCGCCGGAGGAGGCGGCGGCGCGGGGCTGCCGGGCAGGCGCGGAGGCGGTGGAACGGGTGGGCGCCAGACCACCCCAGCCGGGACCATCACAGGCGGGACGCGTGGACTGACCCCGCGGAAGGTGTTCGCCGCTGCCGGCGGGAGAACGGTCCGGTGTCAGCCGGCCCTGCCACCTCGTCGGCCGGGCGGTGGAGTCGGGGGAACGAGGGCTACGCCTTGCGGCCCCACGCCGAGATCATCGGTGCGGTGGCCAGGTCCATGCCACCGGCCTCGACGTTGGCCAGGTGCTGGTCGATCTCCTCGTCGGTGGCCAGACCGGCGGCGACCAGCCGGGCGCGGATCTGACGGACCGTGGCGGCCTCCAGGGCGGTGCAGGCGGGTGAGGTCACGGGGAAGTACGCGTCGGCCTGCACGTCCTGCAGCCCGGCCTCCCGCAGCAGGCGCGGGAGTTTGCGGCCGTACGACAGGTCGGCGCCGCGGTCGGCGAGCAGCCTGCGGAAGCCCTGGCGCAGCCGGTTGGCGAGCCGCTGCTCGGGGCCGTGTTCGTCGGGGCAGATCAGGGGCTGGAGGGCGGGGTCGGCGTCCTCGACCAGCAGGTGTCCGCCGGGCCGCAGGGCCTGGATCATGGAGCCCAACGCCCGGTCCCGGTCCGGGACGTGAACGAGGACCAGCCGGGCGTGGACCAGGTCGAAGCCCTCCCCCGGGGGTTCGTCGGCGCCCACGTCATGGACGTGGACCTCCACCGGTGGACGGGCCGCGGCGGCGAACCGGGTCGTGTCGATGTCGGTGGCGATGACCTGGCCGGTCGGCCCGACCCGCTCGGCGAGCCAGGACACGACGGAGGTGCCGCCGGCGCCGACTTCCCAACAGCGCCAGCCGGACCGGACGCCGAGTCCTTCGAGGTGCCGGAAGGTCGTGGGGTCCAAGAGGGTGGCGAAGGCGTCGAAGCGCCGGCCTGCCTCGTTCTGCTGGTTGTCCAGGAGGTATCCGTCGGATCGCGTCATGCCGCGATCATCCCAGTCACCCGGCTTGTCCGGTTCGACCGACCTCTGTCCACAGGTGGGACACAAGCGGAACTCTTTGTTCCCACAGGCTCGCTCACGTTGTGTCCGGGACTGGCAGACTTGCCGGGCAAGGGCACGGAAGCACTGCACGGAGATCCACGCGAGGAGATCCAGATGTCGATGGCAGGGAATCTGCGGAAGGTCACGGGGCTGCGCGGAGTCGGCGGTCTGCGCAAGGTGGCGCGGCTGGCCCGGCGCCGGCCGCGCGTGGACCTGAGTCATCCCGCCAGGTCACCGCTGGGCTCGTCGGTGGTCAACTGCGTGACGTATCAGGACGGCGTGCGGGTGCCGGGCTGTGCCGACCTGGTGGACGCCGTGCGGCTGGTCCGCAAGAGCGGCGAAGGCTTCGTCTGGCTCGGGCTGCACGAGCCGACGGAACGTGAGTTCGCGGGTGTGGCCGAGCTGTTCGACCTGCATCCGCTGGCGGTGGAGGACGCGGTCGAGGCCCATCAGCGTCCCAAGCTGGAGCACTACGGGGACACGCTCTTCGCGGTGTTCAAGACCGTCTGTTACGTGGAGCACGAGCAGTTGACGGCGACCAGCGAGGTGGTGGACACCGGCGAGATCATGCTCTTCGTCGGCAAGGACTTCGTCATCACGGTACGGCACGGCCGGCACGGCTCACTGGGCCCGCTCCGTGAGGAATTGGAGGCGAACCCGCAGCAGCTCGTCAAGGGGCCGGCGGCGGTGCTGCACGCGATCGCCGACCATGTGGTCGACGACTATCTGAACGTCACGGACGCGGTGCAGGCTGACATCGACCAGGTGGAGACGGAGGTGTTCTCGGAGGACGGCGCCTGCCTCGATCCGGGCCGCATCTACCAGATGAAGCGTGAACTGCTGGAGCTGAAAAGGGCGGTGGTACCGCTGGGCCGTCCGGTGGAGGATCTGGCCACACGGCCCATACGGGTCGTCGATCCGGAGATACAGGCGTACTTCCGGGATGTGTACGACCATCTGATACGGGCGAAGGAGCAGATCGCCGCGTTCGACGAACTGCTCAACTCCATCCTCCAGGCGCATCTGGCGCAGGTGACCGTCGCGCAGAACGAGGACATGCGCAAGATCACGGCCTGGGCCGCGGTGATCGCCGTACCGACCATGGTGTGCGGGGTGTACGGCATGAACTTCCAGCACATGCCGGAGCTGCACTGGCGGTTCGGCTATCCGCTGGTGATGGGCGTGATGGCGGCGGCGTGTCTGGTGCTGTACCGGGGCTTCCGGCGCAACGGCTGGCTCTAGACGGCGGTGCGCCGGCGTACGGCGGCGCACCGCGTCGCCTGAGCTGGTTCGTCGGCTGGACGGGTGTGTCGGGTGGACGAGTTCGTCGGCCAGCGGTCGTCACAGTCGAGCGGGTGGGCCCGGTTCTGGTGACCGCGCCTCCGGGTCAGGTGCTCCAGGCCGGATGGCGCGGGTCGTCGGTGCGTACGAGAACGTCCGCCGTCCCGGCCGGGTCGGTCTCGGCCTCGTAGCGCGCGAAGGCAGGGAGGGTCCAGTGGTCGGTCTCGGGGGTGCGGCGGCGCAGGGCGCCCGGGGAGAGGAGGAGGTGCACGGTCAGGTCGAAGGGGAACCAGTGGTGTAGCAGGAGGGGGCCGTGGAGAAGCAGGATGCCGCGGGGCGGGAGTTGGACGTACGGGCTGCGGGTGGCCCGGTCGGTGGCGGGATCCCACAGGTCGGGCAGGATCCGCCCGGTGCCGCCGGGATCGAGCGGGCCGAAGACCTCCCGCCACAGGGCGCCCGTGTCGAACCATCCGCTGTAGTACGACTCCGCGTCCCGCCGCCCGTGCTCCAGCCGCAGGGAGGCAGGGCGCAGGAAGCCTCCGGCGCCGACCACGAGCGAGGGCCGGCCGCGCAGCCGCAGGGCCTCCCCGACGCGCTCGGCGAGTTCACCGGGCCGGGCGGCTGGGGCCCCGTCGAAGCCGACACGCGGCCAGGCCCCTCCGTCGGCCGGCTCCAGGCCGGCCAGCCGGTCGGCGAGCAGCTCGGCGAGCCGGCCCCAGGTGATCGCTTCGAGTCGCACAGAGCCCATGATGCCGGGTGCCCAGGAGACCGGTGGGGGCGCCGGGCTTCGAGCGGTACCGCATCGGCGGGCAGCGGCTCCGCGGCACCCCCGCGCCCCCGCCCGGAAGGGAGACAGGAATGCCTGATGGACGAGAGGAAGTCGCGACCGGAGGGAGGGCTGCAGGCGGAGGCCCGGGTGGGCGGCGGCGGTGGACGGGAGACATGAGCGGTGGACGGGAAAGTACCGCGTATGGCGTTTCCCACGACCCCCCGCTCCCCCGGCAGGCTGGTCGTCGTCCAGCCGCTGAAGCGGAAGCGGTGCGCCGGCTGTCGGCGCGGTCCGCTGTCGCTGCTCCTGCTGGAGGACGGAGCCCCGTGGTGCCTGGCCTGTGCCGACCTCGGACACCTGGTGTTCCTGCCGCGCGGCGACACGGCGCTCACCCGCCGGTCGTGGGAGGAGAGTTCGCTGTCGGCGGTGGTGGTGCGGTTCAACCGCCGCAAGAGCCGCTACGAACGCCAGGGCGTGCTGGTGGAGGCGGCGGCGCTGGCCCGGGCCGAGGCCCGCTGTCTGGCGGACGCGGAGGCGCGGCGCCGGAGGCGGGCGCGGGAGGCGCGGGGCAGGGCCATGGCGGACGAGCGGTTCGCTGCGGCGTTCACCGCCGAAATCCTCCGGCTGTTCCCCGGTTGCCCGGACGGACGGGCTCGGGCGATCGCGGCCCACGCGTCGGTACGGGGCAGCGGGCGGGTCGGGCGCAGCGCTGCCGGGCGCGTGCTGTCCGAGGGGGCGGTGACAGCGGCGGTGGTGGCGGCCGTACGGCATGTGGACACGCCGTACGACCGGCTGCTGATGAGCGGAGTGGCACGGTACGAGGCGAGGCGCCGGATCGCCCCGTCGGTGGAGGACGTGCTGCGGACGTGGCGGGGGGCCGGGGAGGAGTACGCGGGCTGAGGAGGCAGGACGACCCCGCCGCGGTGTGCGGAACGGTGCGCTCCTGTGGTGGCCGGCACCGGCCGCAGGGCCGGCTACCGGTCGCAGGGCCGTCGGCAAGGGTGGTGTGGTGCTGGTGCCGTGCCGCCGGCCGGCGCTGCCAGGAAAAGCCCGCCAGAAAGCGCTGTCCGCCACTCTGCGCGGTTGCCGGCGCGGACGTATCGTGGCCGCAAGAGCGGTGCCCGTCGAGGCCCCGCCCGTCGTACATCCGGTGCCTTCGGTGCCCCGTACGCGAGGAAGACGCCCATGGCCGATCCCAAGGGGTTCATGACCACGCCGCGCCAGGAGTGGCCGCGGCGGCCCGTCGAGGAGCGGGTGCGGGACTGGGACGAGGTCTACGTCCCGGGAGCGTTGCTGCCCATCATCAGCAAGCAGGCCGACCGGTGCATGGACTGCGGCGTCCCGTTCTGCCACCACGCCTGTCCGCTGGGAAACCTCATCCCCGAGTGGAACGACCTGGTGTCCCGGGAGGACTGGCGGGACGCGAGTGACCGGTTGCACGCCACGAACAACTTCCCCGAGTTCACCGGGCGGTTGTGTCCGGCGCCGTGCGAGGCGGGGTGTGTGCTGGCGATCAACCAGCCGGCCGTCACGATCAAGAACGTCGAGTGCGCGATCGCGGACCGGGCGTGGGAGGAGGGTTTCACCCCGGCCCGGCCGCCCGAGCGGTTGTCCGGGAAGACGGTCGCCGTCATCGGCTCCGGGCCCACGGGGCTGGCCGCGGCGCAGCAGCTGACCCGGGCCGGGCACACGGTGGCGGTGTACGAGAAGGATGACCGGATCGGTGGGCTGATGCGGTACGGCATCCCCGCGTTCAAGATGGAGAAGCTGCATCTGGAGCGGCGGATCGAGCAGATGCGGGCCGAGGGAACGAGGTTCCGTACGTCGACGGTGGTCGGACGGGACGTTCCGGCGGCGGAGCTGCGGGCCCGGTACGACGCGGTGGTGATCGCGACGGGTGCGACGGCGTGGCGGGAACTTGTGGTACCGGGCCGTGAGTTGAACGGGATACACCAGGCGATGGAATATCTGCCGCTGGCCAACCGGGTGTGTGAAGGGGACCTGGAGGCCTCTCCGCTGTCGGCCTCGGGCAGGCACGTCGTGATCGTGGGTGGCGGGGACACCGGGGCGGACTGCCTGGGCACCGCGGTGCGGGAGGGGGCCGCGTCCGTGACCCAGTTGGACATCTACGCCCAGCCGGGTGCCGAGCGCGACGAGGACACCGAGCCGTGGCCGACGTACCCGAAGACCTACCGGCTGTCGGGCGCGCACGAGGAGGCGCGGGACCTGCGTACGGCGCCGGCGGCGGACGCGGACGCGCGGCTGTTCGCGGCGTCCACACTCCGCTTCACCGGGGACGAGAGGGGGCGGGTACGGGCGCTGCACCTGGTGGAGGTCGACAAGCGGCGGCTTCCGGTGCCGGACACCGAGCGGACGCTCCCCGCCGACCTCGTGCTGCTCGCCCTCGGGTTCACCGGGCCCGGCCGCGAGGACGGGCTCATCGAGCAGCTGGGGCTGCCCCTGGAGCCGCGCGGCACAATCACCCGGGACGACGGCTTCGCGACCCGGGCGCCCGGGGTGTTCGCAGCCGGTGACGCGGCGCGCGGACAGTCACTCATCGTGTGGGCGATCGCGGAGGGGCGGGCGGTCGCGGCGGCCGTCGACCGTTACCTGACGGGCAGTTCACGGCTCCCGGCCCCGATAGCGCCCACCGACCGGCCGATGGTGGTCTGAGCGGTGTCCTGCGGCCGGGCGGCGCGCCGCCGGTTCCGGCCGGTGCGGCGCGGCCCGGCCGGTGCGGCGCGGCCCGTGCGGTGCGGCGCGGCCCGTGCGGTGTTAAGGGGGCCCGTGCGGTGTTGGAGTGGCCCGTGCGGTGTTGGAGTGGTCGAGCGTCGTCGCGGCGGTTGATGCGGTCCGCGCCTGCGAGGGGGTGCACGCCGGCGCAGCGACCCTGACCGAGTGCCTGGAGGCGCTCCTCCAGGACGTGGCAGTCCCGGCGCGGTGCGCCCTGGGGCGAGCGCCGCGCTGACCGGCCGGTGGCACGGGGCGGGGCCGGTCAACCGACGCGTTCGTCGGTGCCCGCCACCTTGCCCGTCGCCAGGGCCACACGGTTCCAGGTGTTGATCGTGAGGATCAGGGCGAGGACGTGGCCCAGTTCCTGGTCGTCGAAGTGGGCGGCGGCCTCGGCGTAGACGGTGTCGGGGACGCCTCCGTCGGCGACCCGGGTCACCGCGTCCGTCAGGGCGAGGGCGGCCTGTTCCCTCGGGGTGAAGAAATGACGGGCCTCGCGCCAGACGGCGGTCATGTGCAGCCGGTCCTCGCTCTCGCCGGCCTTGCGGGCGTCGTTGGTGTGCATGTGCAGGCAGTAGGCGCAGTGGTTGAGGTGCGAGGCACGGACCTGGATCAGTTCTACGAGGGACGGGTCGAGGCCTTCGCGGGCGGCGGCGTCGAAGCCGACGAGGGCGCGGAAGACCTTGGGCGCGGCCTTGGCGAGGTTCAGCCGGGGGCGGGTGGCCTCGGCGGCGGTTCCGGTGGCGAGTGCGGGGGTGGTGGTCGTGTGCGTCGTCATGTGTTCAATCTAGGGGACCGTAAAGACCGGCGGTAAGGTGCATTTCCATGACGGGATCGTGGGTCAATTCTGCGCAGAGCATCGGTGTCGACCTGCACCTGGAGCTGTCGGGGCCGGGCGGTCGGCGGGCGGCGCTGACCCAGGCACTGCGGGACGCCGTGCGCAGCGGACGGCTGGCCCCGGGCACCCGGCTGCCGCCGTACCGCTCACTCGCCGCGGACCTGGGCGTGGCCCGCAACACGGTGGCCGACGCATACGGGGAGCTGGTGGCGGAGGGCTGGCTGACCGCCCGGCAGGGTTCCGGGACCCGGGTCGCCTTGGGGGTGGTGTCTCCGCGTTCCGGCCGGCGCGAGAGCGCCGAGCCGCGGCGACAGGCCGTGAGCATGCCCGTGGAGGCTCCTTCACGCGCGCGTGGGCCGCGGCACGACCTGCGGCAGGGCACGCCGGATCCGTCGGCGTTCCCGCGTGCGGCTTGGGCGGCCTCGTACCGCCGGGCGCTGCTGACGGCGCCGAGCGAGGCGTTCGGGCCGGGTGACCCGGCGGGGCGCCGCGAGTTGCGGGAGGCCCTGACGGAATATCTGGCTCGCGCGCGCGGGGTTCGGACCGAGCCGGACCGGATCGTGATCTGCTCGGGCTTCGGGCACGCCCTTCGGCTGCTCATCACTCCGGACACGCCGGGCAGGCCGAACAGCCCGGGGACGCCGGGCAGGCCGGGTGCCGGTGGCGTGCTGCGCGGTCCGCTCGGCGTGGAGGCGTACGGGCTGGCCTTCCACCGGGATCTGCTCGCGGCGGCCGGCGTGCGCACCGTACCGCTGCCGCTGGACGAGGACGGGGCACGGGTGGAGACACTGGCCCGGGAGCGGGCCGTGCTGCTCACGCCCGCGCATCAGTTCCCGACCGGCGGTCCGCTGCACCCGGAGCGCCGGGCGGCGGTGATCGACTGGGCACGCGCGCGGGAGGCGGTGGTGCTGGAGGACGACTACGACGGCGAGTTCCGCTACGACCGCCGGCCCGTCGGCGCGCTCCAGGGCCTCGACCCGGAACGGGTGATCTACGTCGGCTCGGTCAGCAAGAGCCTGTCGCCGGCGCTGCGGCTGGGCTGGATGGTTCTGCCACACCGTTGTGTGGAGCCGGTGCTGGCGGCTAAGGGCGAGCGGGAGGCTTGGGCGAGCGTGCCGGACCAGCTCGCCCTCGCGGATTTCGTGGCCGGTGGATCGTACGACCGTCACGTGCGGCGGATGCGGCTGAGGTACCGGCGTCGGCGGGACCGGCTCGTCGCCGCCCTCGCCGCGCACGCGCCGCACATCGAGGTGACCGGTGTCGCGGCCGGGCTGCACGCGGTGCTGCGGCTGCCGCCCGGTACGGAGGGACCCACCCTGAGGGCCGCCGCACGGCGGGGCATCGCCCTGGACGGCCTCGCCGGGTTCCGGCACCCGGACGCGGCGACGGGGAGAGATGCGGACGGGGACGCGGAGAGCGATGTGACGATGGGCGAGGGACTGGTGGTGGGGTACGCGGCTCCCGCCGAACACGCCTACGGGGCGGCGCTGGAGGCGCTGTGCGGGGTACTGCCGCCGGGGTGACGGCCGGTGTGACGCCGGATGCCCTGAGCCGCCACCGGTTCCGCACGGCCCGGCAGCCGCGGCGCATCGCCTCTCACGTTCCGGTGACGGTCTCGGTGGCCGGTCGGCTCCTGCCTTGCCGTGCGGCACGCCGGGGACGCCGCAGCCGTCGGGTTGCCCGGTCGGTCAGTGGGCTGTCCGGGTTGCCCGGTCGGCCAGTGGGCTGCCGTGAGGGGGCCGGTGACAAGAAGCAGAAATGGTCGGCGCGGCGCGGGAGCGGGCCGTCCGACGGGGTCAGGACAGCAGGAAGTCGGCCTCCCCCGCCTTGGCGCCCTCGATGAACGCGGTTATCTCGTCCGTCGTGTAGATCAGCGCGGGCCCGTCCGGGTCGGTGGACTGGCGCACCGCGACCCGGCCGTCGGCCAGCTTCATCGCCTCCAGGCAGTTCCCGCCGTTACCGCCGCTCCACGGCTTGTGCCACCCCTCGCTGCCCAGCTCCCGCGCGGGCATCCCGTTGTAGACGCGTCCGCGCGGCTTGATGCGATCCATTCACAGCTCCTTGCGGAGATCCCGGAGGATCTCCTTCGTGCGTCGTGCCGTAGCGGCCTGCGCCGCCATGCGGTCCATGACCTCCAGGTGGGTCGCCACCTCGGTGCGCGCGTCCAGATAGACCGCGCCGGTCAGGTACTCGCTGTAGACCATGTCGGGCAGTTCCGGCATGGCGAATCGGAAGAGCACGAAGGGTCCGTACGTACCCGGATGCGGCCCGTTGGCGAACGGGGCGACCTGGAGCGTCACCTGGGGCAGCTTCGTAGCCTCGAGCAACTTGTCGATCTGCGCGCGCATCACCTCCGGGCCGCCGACCGGGCGGCGCAGGACCGTCTCGTCCATCACCGCCCAGAAACGGGGGGCGTCGGCACGAGTGAGCAGTTCCTGTCGTTGCATGCGCAGCGCGACGTGCCGCTCCATGTCGTCCGGGCTCGTCCGGCCCACGGCGCCGGATCTCAGCACCGCGCGCGCGTAGTCCTCCGTCTGGAGCAGGCCGGGGACGAAGTGCGGATCGTAGGAACGGATGAGGGCGGCTGCACCCTCCAGGCTGACGTACATCGAGAACCAGCCCGGCAGGATGTCGTGGAACCGCTGCCACCAGCCGGGCCTGTTGGCCTCCTCGGCCAGCCGGACGAAGTCGTCCGCCTCGTCGTCGGGGACGCCGTAGGCCTTCAGCAGCAGTTGCAGGTAGGGAATTTTGAGGCTGACCTCGGCCGTCTCCATGCGGCGGACGGTGGCGGGGGCGACGCGGAGGACGCGGGCGGCCTCCTCGCGCTTCAGGCCGGCGCGTTCCCGCAGGTCCAAGAGGCGCCGCCCGAGGACCACCTGGCCCACGGTCGGCGCGGACCGCGGTTCGCTCACGCTGCCACCTCCACCGAAAGCTCCGGAACCCAGGGCTCCGAGTTCCAGAGCTCCCGCAAGCTCCACCGAAAGTTTCCCGACAGCCCTACGGCGCCATTCGAAAGTGCATTCGAAGACCGGATCATGTCTCCGACGACTTCAATTGGCGCCGTTCATGGTGCTGTTGCGAGCAGTGTGCCACGCCCCCTGACCGAGTCATACAGCACTCTGCAATTTTCAGAGTGACACTTGCCAAGTGTCCGCGGCAGGGAGATAGTGACAGGCGTGATTCCGTCCGCGCCCTTAGGAACAGACGCCGCCGCAGACCGCCCCGGTCTCGGTGCCGCGGCGGGGGCACCCCCTCAGGGGGGCGTCGCCGAGCGCAGGTTCCGCTTCGAGCTGGCCGCCCGTCCGGGCTCCGTCGCCCAGGCGAGACGCCTGACGCACGCCCGGTTGACGGGGTGGTCGGTGTGCGCGGACACCTGCGACAACGCGGCCCTGGTCATATCCGAGCTGGTCACGAACGCGGTCGTGCACACCGCCAGCAGCCGGGTCGTGTGCGAGTTGCACGAGCACGGCGACACGGTGCGCATAGCCGTGCACGACGAGGGCTGTGCCCCTGGTGAACCCCACCCGTCCGCGCAGCGGCCCGACGAGGAGCACGGGAGGGGGTTGCTTCTCGTCGACGCGCTGTGCCGGGCCTGGGGTGCCCAGGGGCACGGCCCCGGACTGCTGGTCTGGGCCGAGCTGGCCCACCGGACCGACACGGCCCACGACACCGCCGAACCGCGCGGCGACCTCGGCTGGGGCGCCCGCCCCAAGCCGGGCCGCCCGGACGACTCCGGCGAGGAACAGCAGACCGAGGCCGACGAACACGGGCCGGAGCGGCACCGGCCGGGGATGCCGTCGGGGCCGGACGTGCAGGGGCGGTCGCGGCCGCACCCGCAGGAGCAGGGGCAGGGTGTGTCGGAACAGCACCGGCTCGGGGAGCCGGAGCAGTACCGGCATCCCACCACGGGTCAGCCGCTGCACCGGGCGCCCGAGCAGTATCGGCACGCTCCGGCGGACGGGCATCCGCACGTGACCGGGGAACAGCAGCACCGGCAGGGCAGGCATCCGGACCAGCATCGGTATGCGGCACCCGGCCGGCCCTTGCACCACGCCCCCGGGCAGTACCGCCGCGGGGAGCGCCCGTGACCGGCGTCGGCGCGCTCGGCGGCTCCGGCCGGTCCGCCGGCACCGGTGCGGGCCGGGAGGTCACCGTCGGCCTGAACGCCCTGGTGCGCATGCAGCGTCGCCGGCCGGCCGTGGATCCGGTTCGCCGGCTACCGGTGCCGGACGGTATGACGGTCCCGCTCGGTTGTGACGCCGTAGCCGTCCCCGACCGTCTCGGTCCGCTCGTCGTGCCCCTGCTGCCGCGGCTGGGATGCGTGTACGCCGACGGCTCCCACTGGTGGTGGATCGTTCCGTCGGACTCCGACTACGCCCTGCCGTGGCCGTACCCGGCGCACTACGCCACCGGTGCCCTGATCAACGGCACCGCCCGACTCATCCACCGGCCGGAGGGTACGGTTCCGTACACCCCGCCGATCCCGCTCTACCTCGCCCTGTGCCGGGTGACGGGGACGGCCCCCGACTGGTCGCGGGCCGTCCCGGCGTAACCACGGCGCCGGCGTCCGCCACCACCGCGTCCCCCACACCATCCCGGCCACCACACTCCCGCCGCGCGCACCCGCCCACCACACTGCGGCCCGCGCACACTGCCGCCCGCACACCCGCCCACCGCCTCTCGAACCACCTACGTCCCACCCCCGCGCCCCGTGCCCCCTCCGCGCCCCCCGTACGTCGGTTCGCGCCCTGCCCAGTCGGTGCGCCGACCGCGATAGTGGCCGTTCCGGTGGGGCGCGGGAGGTCGTGGTGAGGAAGAGACGGGAGGTGGTCCAGCCCGCGGTGTCGGAGTCGGAGCGGCTGCTGTTCGGCGGGCCGCTGCGGTACGACATGGGCTGGAACAAACACGCGGACGCCTTCCTGGAGCTGGGCTTCCGGGCGATGATGACCCGGCTCCCGGGCATGCTGGCGTCCAGTCTGCGGCTGGCCCGGCAGGCCGACGCGCGGGCCGCCCGGGTGGTCATGGCCGCGGAGGTGGGCCGGGGTGTGACCCAGGCGGTGAGCCTGCTGGCGGTGAACAGCGCGCTCGGCAAGCTGCTCACCGGGCCGGACATCGGGCAGCGGCTGCACTCGGCGGCCCCCGCCCTGGTCGTGCTGGCCTGCGTGATGCTGCTGGCCGCCCTCCTGCGAGCCGCCTCCACCTACGCCACCGGGCGGCTGGAGCCCAAGGTGGAGCGGGTGGCGACCGAGCTGTATCTGGAGCGGGCGGCGAACGTGGAGCTGGCCGCGATCGAGGACCACGCCTTCCACAAGCTGCTGGACACGGCGCAGTACGGCGCCCGGTCCGCGCGGCACATGATCGGGCACGGCACCCGGGTGATCAACTCGATGATCTCGCTGGTCACCGCGGCGGGCGTGCTCACCGTGCTGCATCCGGGGCTGCTGCCGCTGCTGGTCACCATGACCCTGCCCAGCGCCTGGAGCGCGCTGACCAACGCCCGGCGCCGCTACGAGTCCTTCCATACCTGGGTGCAGCACGCCCGGGCCGGCCAGTTGATCGGCAACCTGCTCACCGAGCCGGCCGCCGCCCCGGAGATCCGGGTGCACGGGATGGGACCGTTCCTGCTGCGCCACTTCCGGTCCATGTCGGAGACGGCGGAGGCGGAACAGGCCCGGCTGTCCCGGCTGGCCGCCCGGACCGGTCTGATCGCCGCTGGCTGGACGGGGCTGGCGACCCTCGCGACGTACGCGACGCTCGGCGCGTTGCTGCTGGCCGGCGCCATGGCCCTGTCGGTGGCGGGTACGGCGGTGATCGCGGTCCGCACGGGCGCGGCGAGCCTGGACACGCTGGTCCTGGCGGTCAACGAGCTGCACGAGGAGGCTCTGTTCGTGGGCGATCTCCAGCGGCTTTACGTCGAGGCGGCCGAGCGGGCCATCCCCGTGGGCGGGGAGCCGCTGCCGGAGCACCCGGAGGAGATCCGCTTCGAGAACGTCACCTTCAGCTACCCGCGTGACCCGCAACCGCGGACGCCGGGCGCGCAACCGCGGACGCCGGGCGCGCATCCGCAGGACGGCGGTGAGCGGAGCACCTCGCGTCCCGCTCTGGACGACGTCACCCTCACCCTGCCCCTCGGGCGGATCATCGCGCTCGTCGGCGAGAACGGGTCGGGCAAGACCACGCTGGTCAAGCTGCTGGCGGGCCTGTACACGCCGGACCGCGGCCGGATCCTGTGGGACGGCGTCGATGCCGCCTGTGCCGACCGGCGGCTGCTCGCCGAGCGCGTCGCGATGGTGGCACAGGACTTCAAGCGCTGGCCGTTCACCGCCCGGGTCAACGTGGCCGTCGGCCGCTCCAGCGCGGCCATCACGGAGGAGCGGCTGGCCGCTTCGGTCGCCGAGGCGGGGGCCGCGGACGTGGTCGCGGATCTGCCGCGCGGCCTGGACACCCTGCTGGCCCGCAACTTCAGCGGCGGACACGAGCTGTCCGGTGGTCAGTGGCAGCGGCTCGGCATCGCCCGGGCCGCGTACCGGCGCGGGAGCATCCTGATCGTGGACGAGCCGACGGCGGCGCTGGACGCGCGGGCCGAGCTGGAGGTGTTCGAGAAGATCCGGGCGCTGGCGGGCAGCGGGCAGACGGTGGTCCTGATCACCCACCGGCTGGCGTCGGTCCGGCACGCCGATCTGGTGCACGTGCTGGAGCACGGCCGTCTGGTGGAGTCCGGCACTCCGGAGCAGCTACTGGCCAGGGGCGGTGTCTACGCCGAGCTGTACACGCTCCAGGCGGAGCAGTTCACGGCGAAGGCAACGGCGGCACCCCGGAAGGTACCCTCCCCCAAGCCGGCCTGAACGGTTCCCGTCCGAGCCGTTCCCGTGGGCCGCCCCTCCCGCCCGAGCCGCTCCGGGCGGGGCCGGCGGAGGAACCGGCGCCGGCTGGCCGACCCACCCGCTGACCGGTACAACGGCTCACTCGACGGCCTCGCTCCCCCGCACGATGACCAGGAACGTGTCCGTGGCGAGATCCATGACGACCTCCGCGGCCAGCCCCTCCAGACGTCGCGCGTGCGCGAACTCCTCCGCGGGCCAGGATCCCCGCGGACCTCCGGCGGAAAAGCGCTCGAGCACCGTTCGCCCGTTCACCATCTCGCACCTCCAGAAAGCGTCGTTCGTGTAGGAGTTAACGCTCTGGAGAGGGGAAACGCCTCGCTCAGTGACGCGACTGATACCTTCTCGACACCTGATCGGCGCGGACCGTGAGGATCCGTTCACCTTGTGACACGAACAGGACCGCATGTGCCCGGTTCCAGGGTCGGGGCAGGACCGTCCGTGTCATAGGTCGTACTCGTCGTGGAGGCGGAGGCGGTCGCTGCCCGCGGGGTTGCGGCCGAGCACCGTCAGATCGAGCAGGTCGGCGGTGGTACCGAGTCCGTCCAGTCCGTCGTCGAACACCGAGTACGTGTGGAAGACCCGGTCGTGCTCGCGCAGGAAGCAACTGAGGCCGGGGCGCTCGACCAGTTCCCCGTCCGACTCGACGGTGGCCTCGAAATCGCGGTTGAAGTCTCGGCCGGGGTCGTGGCCGCAGTCTCCCCGTCCCGAGGAGTACCAGGGCACCGTCCAGCCCATCCGGGCCTTGAACGGCAGGATCCGGGTGAACGGCGCCCGGGAGACGGCCGCGAAGGAGGTGTGCCGGGCGCGCAGATGGGCGAGGTGGCCGACCTGGTCCAGGAAGGCGGCGCAGCACAGGCAGCCGCTTCCCCACTCCGGCGCGAACGCGAAGTGGTGGACGACGAGCTGGGCCCGCCCCTCGAAGAGGTCGAGGAGAGTGGCCTTGCCGTCGCCGCCCTCGAAGACGTACTCCGGGTCGACCTCGGTCACGGGCAGCCGCCGCCGCTCGGCACCGAGGGCCTCACGGGCCCGTCCGACCGCCTCCTCCTTGCGCAGCAACTCCTCGCGCGCCGTGCGCCACTGCTCACGCGAGACGATCTCCGGAAGCGACATGGGCCCTCCTGTCCGACGGTCGGTTCCGGGTGGTGACCGTCGGTCCGAGCGGAACTCATCGCCTGGTACGGAGCGTTTTTCGGCCAGTCTCGTCCGGGCACCGCTGCACCTCCCGGCGCCCGGGCCGCTGTGGACCGGTCATGCCGCCACGGGCAGCGGCACCCGCTCCCCCCGCGTCTCCAGCTCTCCCAGTGCCTCCTGCAGTCGCCGCGTGTGCCGGGGGCTGAGCCGACCGGTGTCGTCCAGCTCCACGGCGCAGGCCGTCGTCGTGTCCACGAGCCGTTCCAGCACCTCGGCGACGGCGTCCGTGCCCTCGGTGTGCCGGGCGAGGGCGGGCAGTTCGGCGGCGGCGACCGCGATGGCGGTACGGGCCTCGGCGAGGGTGCGGTAGGCCTCCCGGCGCAGCGCCCACCGCTCGGCGCGGTCGCCGGACCCGCCGAGGACGTGCAGGAGGTAGGCGTGCGCGGCGTTCTCGGCCGCGGTGAGCCGGGACCGTACCCCGCCGCCGCGCTGCCCCGGCATCGGCAGGTGCCCGACGAGCAGCACGAGCACGCAGGCCAGCAGTGTCTCGCCGATCCGGCCCACGGAGGCCTGCGGTTCCCCGCCGGCCATGACCAGGGCGAGGACGAGGACGGTGACGACGGCGGTGAGCGCCGCGAAGTGCCGGGTGGCGACCGGTACGAGCGCGCCGCACACCGCGACCAGCGCGACGAGTCCGGCCGGGCGGGGCAGGAGCGCCGCGCAACCGGCGAACACCAGGGCGCCCAGCACGGTGCCGGCGGCCCGGCACAGCACACGGGAGGCGAGCGGGCCGAGATCGGGCTTGACGAGGAAGACGGCGGTGGCGGGCAGCCAGTACCAGTGCTCGTGCTGCCCGTACCAGCGTGCGTGGTGCAGGGCCTGGGCGATGGCGGCGCTGGCGCCGAAGCAGAGGGCGACGCGCAACCCGTACTCTCGTCCGCCGACCCCGAGCGCGGCACGCAGCGCCCGTCGGACGCCGCGGCGCCGGCCGGACAGCCCGTGGTGGGCGCCCTCGCCCCGGTCGAAGACCTCGGCGGCGCGCAGCAGGGCGTCGTCCAGGGCTCGCAGGGCGGGCGCCGACCGGTGCGGCGCGGGCAGCGGGCCGGGGCCGGTGCCGGTGCGGATCGCCGTGGCGAGCCGCCGCGGGCCCTCCCCCGTCCGCGCCGGCACCGGCTCTCCCGCCCAGTACAGGGCGGTGGCGGCCTCGGCGAGCGGCAGCGCCGCCGCGAACCGGGCGTGCAGCCGTCGCTCGGCGGCGGAGCCGGCGTACCGGCGCAGCCGGGGCCCGGCGAGGGCGTCCTGGGCGTGGTCGAGGGCGGCGGTGAGCGCGGCCCGCCGGGCCGTGGCGTGCTCCCCGCCCACGGCGTCGAGGAGGGCGGCGACCGCGTCGTACACGTCGGCGACCGCCGCTCGCTCCCCGTCGAACCTGAAGTCCCCGGGGAGCGAGCCGGGGGTGGGCAGGGCCAGCCGCAGGACGAGCAGCCAGCCGGCCCCGGCGAGGAAGGCCAGGGCGCGCTGCCAGCCGGGCTCGGCCGCCGGCATCCCGGCCCCGACGGCCGCGGCGACGAGCAGTTGGGTCCCGGCGGCGGAGGCGACGGGCCCGATCGCGCTGACGGCTCCGGCGACCAGCCCCAGCAGGGTGAGTGCGAGGGTCAGCGGTAGGGCGGCGAGCCCCTGCCCGGCGTATGTGCCCGCCAGCAGCCCGAGGGCACCGGCCAGTGCGGGCACCCCGAGCCGCTTCACGGAGGCCCGCCGGCTGCCGGGCCGGTCGTTGATGCCGGTCAGCATCGCGGCGATGGCGGCGAGCACCCCGACGGCCGTCCGCCCGCCGAGCAGGCCGGCGAGCAGCAACGGCCCGGCGGTGAGTGCGCCCCGGGTCACGGCGCTCCAGGGAACGGGACCTCGCTGGGCACGGAAGGCGTGGGCGAGCCAGGGGGGTGCGGCGGGCCGGGACAACGGGGCTCCTGTTCGTACGAGGGCGGGGTGGGCCTTCGGACGACGGCGGCCGGCGGACTGTGTTCCCACCGTAGAGCGTGTTCCCGGTGCGAACGGTGTGCTCACGTTTCACCCGTGTGAAAGGTGCCTGGCCGACCGGTTTCTTTATGAACGCAATCCCTGGCCGCCCTCCCGCCGTGCCCGGCGACGGCCCGGCGTCCGCCCCGAGCCGGATAATTCGGATGCGGTCGCGGCCGGGAGGGGACGATCATCGGGCAGTTGCCCATGGACCGTCCCAGGAGCCGCTTCCATGATCCAGCGCGTCACCGTCCCCACTCTTTTCCCTCCGCCCACCTATTCCCACACCTCTGTCGTGGAGGCCGGCACCAGGCTGGCGTTCCTCGCCGGGGCGGTGCCGCTCACCGCCGACGGCCACCTGGCGGGCCCGGGAGACCCCGTACGCCAGGCCGAGCAGGTCATCGCCAATCTGCGCGAGCAACTGCAAGCCGTCGGCAGCGACTTGGAGCATGTGATCGCCACGGAGGTGTACGTGGTCAGCAGCGAGACCGCGACCCTGTCCGCCGTGTGGGAGGTGGTCGAGGCGTCCGGCCTGAGCCGGGGGCCGCACTCGTCCACGCTGCTCGGCGTCGCCTGCCTCGGATACACGGGACAACTGGTGGAGATCACGGCCACGGCCGTGGTGCCGGACGCACCTGACCACGCCTGACCGGCCCGAGCGGCCTGAGCGGCAGGCTCAGACCGCGGTCTCGGGGGCCATGTCCGCAGGCCAGGGGGCGTGGACGCCCGGCGGTGGCCGTCACAGCAGCCCGGCCGTTCGCGCCGCCGTGCGCAGCACCTCGCGGAGCATCTCGGGGGTGAGGCGGCCGGTGAAGGTGTTGCGCTGGCTGACGTGGAAACAGCCGAACAGGTCGAGGCCGTCGAGCGCGACCCGGGTGCCGTGGGCGAAGGCCGGACGGGGCCGGGGCACGGTCCAGCCCGCTTGCGCGAACGCGGGCAGTGCGGCCTGCCAGCCGAAGGCGCCGAGGACGACCGCGGCCCGCAGTGTCGGGCGGAGCAGTGTCAGCTCCTGGACCAGCCAGGGCCGGCAGGTGTCGCGCTCACCCGGGGTCGGCTTGTTGGCGGGCGGGGCGCAGTGCACCGGTGCGGTGACGCGGACGCCGTACAGCTCCAGGCCGTCGTCGGCGCGGACGGACGTGGGTTGCGAGGCGAGCCCCACGTCGTACATCGCCTGGTAGAGCACGTCGCCGGAGCGGTCGCCGGTGAACATGCGGCCGGTGCGGTTGCCGCCGTGCGCGGCCGGGGCCAGACCGATGATCACCAGCCGGGCGTCGGCGGGCCCGAAGCCGGGGACCGGCCGCCCCCAGTACGTCTCGTCGGCGAACGCGGCCCGCTTGGTACGGGCCACTTCCTCGCGCCAGTCGACCAGCCGGGGGCAGGCCCGGCAGTCGGCGACGCGCCGGTCGAGGCGGCCGAGGGTACTGCTGTCGTCCATACCGTCCCGTGTGCCCCGAGGCACTCAGGCGAACGCAGCAGGCCCCCGGCTCCCCCGGCGTCGACGGTCGGGCGCCAGGGCTGTCACCGTCGGCCCAGCAGGCCCAGCAGATCCGTGTTGTGCTGCCGCCGAACCCAGGCGATCAGGAGGAGGGGTACGACGAGGATCAGCGGGGTCGCCGCGTTCTGGCCGTCGAACGCGGTGAGCTGGACGATGAACGCGCCGACCATGAGCGCGCCGAGGGCGAGAGCGGCCACGGACTGGAGCACCGGTATCAACAGCGCGACGGCTCCGGCGAGTTCGAGCGCGCCGATCGTGTACATGGCCCCGCTGCCCCAGCCGATCTTGTCGAAGGCCTCGACGGCCGACGGATGTGCGATGAGCTTGGGCAGGGCGCTCGCGACGCCGTAGAACAGGGCGAGCAGCACCTGCACGGTCCGCAGGGCGATCCGTAGCCCGCGTGCCCGGCCGGTGGCGGGCGAGCCGAGGCTGCTCGTGGGTGTCGTGGTGCCGACGGGAGCGGTGGTCTCCGACATGGATGTCTCCTGGTGAAGCGGTGCAGTGGTGCCGGTTGCTTTCACCGAGGTAGACCGGCCGGATGCCGGAAACTCATCGCCGGAGCGACCCCGAAGACGCCTCCGGAAGGCGCCCCTCCAGGACCCCTCCGGGACGCACCGTGCCCCATGGCGCCCGTTCCGTAGGCGCGGTCCCGTCGGCCCCCTCCGCCGTCACGCCCTGGGCAGTGCCCTCACCCAGATCCCGTCCGGGGTCAGATACGCGTCCACCTCCAGTCCCGCCTCCGCCAGCGCCGATTCGAACCGCTCCTTGGTCAGGGGCCGGGACAGGAACGTCTGTGTCCAGACCGCGTCGGGGAACACATACTCGGCGCGGACCGAGTTCACCCCGTCCCCGACCGGTTCCGCCGAGAGGATCCGCACGGTGAACCCGCTGGGGTCGACCCGCTCCCTCGGCACATCGGTGTGGTAGTCCTCGCCCTCGCGCTGGATGAGGACGCAGCCACCCGCCGCCACATGCCGGACGCAGGCACGCAACAGGTTTCCGCGCACCTCCTCGTCACCGGCGTGCACCAGGAACGAAGCGAGCGTCACCACGTCGAACGTCTCGTCCAGGTCGAGGCTCTCGATGGGACTGCATATCGTGCGCGCCCCGCGGACCCGGGCCAGCATGTCGGCGGACTCGTCCACCGCCGTGACCGTGAACCCGCGCTCCAGCAGGGCGTGGGTCACCCGGCCCACACCGCTGCCCAGTTCCAGGATGTGCGCCCCTGCCGGTACCGCCGCGGCGATGACGTCCGGCTCGCCGCCCACCGGCAGCCGCGCGTACAACTCCACCGCGCAGCCGTCCGGGGTGATGGCACCCGGGCCCGTGCCCTCGTATCCCTCACGCGAGTCGATCCTCATGCCCGTACAACGGCCCACCTTCGCACGCCCGTTCCCCTCCTCCCCCGGTTCACCCCTTCGAGTTAATCGGCGCGGAACGGGAACCATCCGTGCCCGGTGTACCAGTGGCCGCCCGCCCGCAGATGGTCGCCGACCGCCCGCTCCACGGACGTACGGCGGGGCAGCCCGGCTGCCGGGAGGTCCGGGCCCCCGAAGACGAACCGGACGGGTTCGGTGTCGGCCGGTTCGGTCTCGTCGCAGGCGATGCGGAACCGCTCCTGGAAGCGGACGATGCCGGATTCGGCGGGCAGGTAACGCCGCAACTGCCGGTCGAGGAGCCAGGAGTCGCACAGTACGGCGCCCGGCCGTTCCTCGGGGAAGTGGAGGGGGAAGAACGCGCGGGCCAGCGCCAGGGAGCGGTCGCAGGCGGACGGGGTCAGCGGGCCGTGGAAGTCGGGGACGTGCAGGATAAGGCAGGGTGTTCCGGGTGCCGCGTCCAGTCCGGCCGCCGCCGTCACCCGCGCCTCACGGTCCCCGAGCCGCGCCCGCTCGAACTGCAACCGGCCCAGTTGGTACAGCTCCCCGCGGAAATGGCGGACCAGCCGGCGCCGCGACTGCACACCGGTCCTGCGGTGCCGCCCGCGGTACGCGGCCATGTGCCGGCCCAGGTCGGCCAGGGTGCGCCGGGAGATCTCGGCCGGGATGCCGCGTGCCCGGTGATACGCCCGCGTACGCGGGAGGGCGGCGACGAAGACGTACACGGGGAAGACACCGGCCAGTTCGGCCGGGGCCGCGGCGAACGGCTCGGCGAGGTCGGGTGTGCGGCCCGTGTCCCACGGTTCCCGGAACAGTTCCTCGACGCAGTCCGTCAGGAGCCTGAGCGTGCCCGGGTCCCCGGTCACCCTGCGCCACCGCGCGACGAGTTCGTTGATGTCCTCGTGCGGCACGGCCAGGTCGAGGAGCAGTTCGGGCAGGTGGTCGATGTCCGGCAGCACGTGCGGTTCCCCCTGTCGGTTCCGGCGGACGGCGTCGCCGCGCGCGTCTCACCGAGCATGATCGGCGGTGATCGTTCCCGTGCGCCCGGCGTCGCTCCAGGTCGCCCGGCGCACGCTGTCGCACGTCCAGTGGCCGCCCGTGGACCCGGCACCGTCCGGCCGGCTGCCACTCCCGGTCACCCGTCGAGCCCGCCCCGCACGCCGCCTCACATCGCCCCGTCGGACGTTGACGCACACCGCCCCATCGGGCGTTGATGCCCCTCGTCATCGAAGAGTACGGTGCGAAGGAGGAGTGGAGTGGTGGTCCGATGCGCACCGGCAGTGAACCGAGGACCGCGCGCAGCCCCCTGCGGGCGCGGTTCTGGCTGAGCGTGTGGGGGCTGCTGTGGGCGGTCCTCGGCACGGCGGCGTTCGTGCTGGCCGGGCGCCCCGGCTGGGCGGTGGCCTGCGGGGTGCTGTCGCTGGTGATCGCCGTCGACATGGCCATGATCCTCAGGCACCTGCGCCAGGGCCCGCACTACCAGCCGGGCCGTGACATCCCGCCGTATCGGCCGCCGGATGCCGGACCGCCCCGCCCACGGCCCCCCTACCCCCGGCCGCCCCACCCCGGGCCGCCCGGACACCGGCACCCGTGATCGACGGCACCGGCGCAACGGCCGGCCGGGCGAGCGCCGGAGCGGCATGCCGTCAGGCCTCGAAGCGTGCGGCCTTCAGGTAGTCCGGGTTCGGGTCGAGCGCGGCGGCCAGCCGGAAGTGGCGCTTGGCCTGCTCGGGACGGTTCTGGCGCTCGTAGGTGCGGGCCAGCGCGAAGTGCGCGAAGGCGTTGTCCGGTTCACGTTCCAGCACGATGGTGAACTCCAGCTCGGCCGGTCGCAGTTGTGCCGCGGCGAAGAAGGCACGCGCGCGCAGCAGCCGGGCGGCGGTGTTCTCGGGGTGGGCGGCGATGACTCCGTCGAGCAGCTTGACCGCGCCCTGCGGGTCCCGCGCGTTGAGCAACTGCTCGGCGGCGCGGAAGTCGATCACATGGGTTTCCGGCGTGGGTCCGATGGAACCGCTGGTCTGGGGCACGACAGAGTCCTTCCCTCGCTCCACCGTTGCAACGCTCCGCGCGGGGCCGCTATTCCGCGGCCGCGCCGCCCTCGTCCCGCGCCGTGCCCGCGCCCCGACGGGCTCGCCGTACGAGGTCGTCCCAGACCTCGGCGACGCGCTTCCTCAGCGTGTCCAGGGGTACGTCGTTGTCGATCAGGATGTCGGCGATCTCCCGGCGTTGCTCGCGGGTCGCCTGCGCGGCCATACGCGCGCGTGCGTCCTCCTCGGTCATCCCGCGCAGCCGGACCAGCCGGTCGAGCTGGGTCGCGGGAGCGGCGTCGACGACGATCACCACCTCGTAGAGCGGCGCGAGGCCGTTCTCGGTGAGCAGCGGCACGTCGTGGAGGACGACGGCGTCCTCGGCCGCGGTGCTCTCCAGCTCGCGGGAGCGGGCGCCCACCAGGGGGTGAACGATCGAGTTGAGGAGGGCGAGCTTCTCGGGGTCGGCGAAGACGATCGAGCCGAGCCGGGGCCGGTCGAGGCTGCCGTCGGCGGCGAGGACGCCGGTGCCGAAGGCGTCGACCACGGCGGCGAGTCCGGGCGTGCCGGGCGCCACCACCTCGCGCGCGACGCGGTCCGCGTCGATCAGCACGGCCCCGTGTTCCACGAGCAGCCGCGACACCTCGCTCTTGCCGGCACCGATCCCACCGGTCAGGCCCACTGTCAGCATGAGCGGAAGCTTAGGCCCTGCCGCTGCGGGCGGACCCGGCGGAGGCCGGTTCCGCCCCGCCCGGCCCGCCGACGGGCCGAGGTCAGTTCTCGCCCTCGCGCTCCGCCAGGAACCGCTCGAACTCCTGCCCGATCTCGTCGGCCGACGGGATGTCCACGGCCTCGGCGATCATGTTGCCCCGGGTCTCGGCGCCCGCGGCGGCGTCGTACTGGTGCTCCAGGCCCTGCACGAGCGCGGTCAGCTCCTCGTCGCCCTCCTGGATCTGCCGGTCGATCTCGGTCTGCGTGCGGTGCGCGTCCGTGCGCAGCGCGTGCGCCACGCCGGGCAGGACCAGACCGGTGGCGGCCGTGATGGCCTCCAGGACGGTCAGGGCGGCGTCCGGGTACGGGGAACGGGCGATGTAGTGCGGGACGTGCGCGGCGACGCCCAGGACGTCGTGCCCGGCTTCCATGAGGCGGTACTCGACCAGCGACTCGGCACTGCCGGGCACCTGGGCCTCCTCGAAGGGGCTGCGGTGGCCGGGGACGAGGTCGTTGCGGTTGCCGTGCGGGGTCAGGCCCACGGGGCGGGTGTGCGGGACGCCCATGGGGATGCCGTGGAAGTTCACGGACAGGCGGACGCCGAGCCGCTCCACCATCTGCCGCACCGCCGCCGCGAACCGCTCCCACTCCACGTCCGGCTCCGGGCCCGACAGCAGCAGGAACGGGGCACCGGTGGCGTCCTGGACGAGGTGGACCTCGATGGCCGGGACCTCGTAGTCGGTCCAGCGGTCCCGCTTGAAGGTCAGCAGGGGCCGGCGGGCGCGGTAGTCCACGAGCCGGTCGTGGTCGAAGCCTGCCACGAGCTGGTGGGGCAGCGAGTCGAGCAGCCGGTCCACGATCTGGTCGCCGGTCTCACCCGCGTCGATGTATCCGTCGAAGTGGTAGAGCATGACCAGGCCGGCCGACTCCTGGGCGAGCGCCATGTCGACCACGGCCAGGCCCTTCGGCTCCCATGCGTACAAACCCTGCGGATCAAGCACTGTGACCGCCCCTCCTCGTGTTCCCCTCCCACAACGCGGCCCGGAGCGGAGGAATTCCCGCGACACGCCGCTGATCAGCGATCTCGCGCGCGGCCCCTTGACGGCCCGTCACCTGGTCCGTACCTTCACGACGATTCGGATTCATGGTGAGGTTCGCCGTTCATGTAGGAGAACGTACGACAGGAGCACTCATGCGCGCACGCACGTCGCTCATCTCTCTGCTCGCCACCACCCTCGCCGCCGGCGCCGCCCGGCCCGGCGACACGATCCATCTGGCGGACGGCACCTACACCGGCAACTTCAAGGCGGCGACGCCGGCCACGGCGTCCGCGCGCATCACCCTGACCGGCTCCCCCCGGGCCGTACTGACGGCCGGCGGCGGCTACGGCCTGCACCTGAACGGCGCCTCCTACTGGACGGTCAACGGCCTGACCGTGACCGGCGGCCAGAAGGGCATCATGATCGACGCTGCCGAGGGTGTCGTCGTGGACGGGGTCACGGTGCACGATCTGGACATGGAGGGCGTGCACTTCCGCGACTCCAGCACGGATGGCGTGATCAGGAACTCCAGGATCTTTGACACCGGGAACGACGGCCGGGGCATGGGCGAGGGCGTGTACGTGGGCACCGCCAACACGCTCACCGACCGGAGCGACCGCATCCAGATCGTGGGCAACACGATCGGCCCGGACGTGGGCGGCGAGAACGTCGACATCAAGGAGGGCACGACGGGCGCCCGGATCATCGGCAACACCTTCGACGGGAGCGGCCTGACGGGTGCGGACTACGACGACTCCTGGGTCGACGTGAAGGGCAACGACGTACTCGTGCAGGACAACACGGGCAGCGGCACCACCAACGACGGCTACCAGACCCACACCCAGCAGTCCGGCTGGGGCTGCGGCACGGTCTTCGAAGGCAACCGGTCGACGTTGACCGGCGCGACCGGTCCGACACGTCTGGCCATCGACGTCACCAACGACAGCGCCACCTGCCGGACGACGGTCCACAGCACCAATACCGTGACGGGCGGCAGGGGCTTGACCAACGTCCAGGTGACGCCGTAGGCGGCTGGTTGGACCGCGCGGCAGACCACAGCCGGCAGCGCACAGCCGGGCGGGCACAACCGTCGGCAGTCCACCGCCGGCCGGGCGGGGAAGCATCCTGCGGCCCGGGAAACGCCTGAGGGGCCGTACCTCGAAAGGTACGGCCCCTCAGCCGACTATCGGCTAAGCCTCAGCGGCAGCGATCAGCTCTGGCCGCCGGCCAGCTTCTCGCGCAGCGCGGCCAGCGCCTCGTCCGAGGCCAGGGCACCGGAGGTGTCCGCGCCCTCGGAGGAGTACGAACCGCCGCCGCCGCCACCACCGGCGGACGCCGCCGGAGCCGCAGCCTCGCCACCCTCGGCCGCAGCGGCCTCGTCGGCCTCGCGGGACTTGATGACCTGCTGCTGGTGCTGCTCGAAGCGGGACTGCGCCTCGGCGTACTGGTGCTCCCACGCCTCCCGCTGGGTCTCGTAGCCCTCGAGCCAGTCGTTGGTCTCGGGGTCGAAGCCCTCGGGGTAGATGTAGTTGCCCTGGTCGTCGTAGGACGCGGCCATGCCGTACAGGGTCGGGTCGAACTCGACCGAGGCCGGGTCCGTACCGAAGGCCTCGTTGGCCTGCTTCAGCGAGAGGCTGATGCGACGACGCTCGAGGTCGATGTCGATGACCTTGACGAAGATCTCGTCGTTGACCTGGACGACCTGCTCCGGGATCTCCACGTGGCGCTCGGCCAGCTCGGAGATGTGGACCAGACCCTCGATGCCCTCGTCCACGCGGACGAACGCACCGAACGGAACCAGCTTCGTGACCTTGCCGGGCACGACCTGGCCGATCTGGTGGGTGCGGGCGAACTGCTGCCACGGGTCTTCCTGGGTCGCCTTCAGCGACAGGGAGACGCGCTCGCGGTCCATGTCCACGTCGAGGACCTCGACGGTGACTTCCTGGCCGACCTCGACAACCTCGGAGGGGTGGTCGATGTGCTTCCAGGACAGCTCGGAGACGTGGACCAGACCGTCGACGCCACCCAGGTCCACGAAGGCACCGAAGTTGACGATCGAGGAGACCACGCCGGAGCGGACCTGACCCTTCTGGAGGGTCGTGAGGAAGGTCTGGCGGACCTCGGACTGGGTCTGCTCGAGCCAGGCACGGCGGGACAGGACCACGTTGTTGCGGTTCTTGTCCAGCTCGATGATCTTGGCCTCGAGCTCCTTGCCCACGTAGGGCTGGAGGTCGCGGACGCGGCGCATCTCGACCAGCGAGGCCGGAAGGAAGCCACGGAGGCCGATGTCGAGGATGAGACCACCCTTGACGACCTCGATGACGGTACCGGTGACGATCCCGTCCTCTTCCTTGATCTTCTCGATGGTGCCCCAGGCACGCTCGTACTGGGCGCGCTTCTTCGAGAGGATCAGGCGGCCTTCCTTGTCCTCCTTCTGGAGAACAAGGGCCTCGATCTCGTCACCGACGGCGACGACCTCGTTGGGGTCGACGTCGTGCTTGATCGAGAGCTCGCGGCTCGGGATCACACCTTCGGTCTTGTAACCGATGTCGAGCAGGACCTCGTCCCGGTCGACCTTCACGATGACGCCGTCGACGATGTCGCCGTCGTTGAAGTACTTGATCGTCTCGTCGATCGCGGCGAGGAAGGCTTCCTCGTTACCGATGTCGTTGACCGCTACCTGCGGGGTGGTGGCGGTGGTCTCGGTGCTGCTCGTCATGTGGGAAAGGGCTCCGGTACGGACATTGAAGTCGTAGGTACTGCTTACGCCGGGAGCCCGTTTCGCTCTGAAGAAGCCGGACAGCCAAGGAAGCGCCACTTGAGCACCGGGTACCCGGTGGCGCCTCGACAACCGAGGGGACATACAACAGATGCGAGCGCAGCCTGCTACGTCTGAGGAGCGCAGGCCCGCAGCGCAACTTGTAGCATACGGGGGCAGCCGGGCAGGGTCAATGCGCGAAGGCGCACACCCGGGGCGGATCACCGCATACCCGGCACAAGAAATGTCTCAGCGGGCCGCGCGGGCCCGCAGAAGTCCTCCCGTGGGACCCCTGAGCGGGTTGGACGGAAGGATACGACGAGGGAGCCGATCATCCAAGAGCCGGAAGCATACGAACCGGAGGGCTCCGAGGGGTTCGAGCCGGAGGCCACCCGGCGTCACGCGGACGTCACGGAGAGCGCGCGGGCCAACCGCGGCTGGTGGGACCGCAACGCCGACGAGTACCAGACCGAGCACGGCACGTTCCTCGGCGACGACCGCTTCGTGTGGTGTCCGGAGGGCCTGGACGAGGTGGAGGCCGAGCTGCTCGGCCCCGCGGAGGAGCTGAAGGGCAAGGCGGTCCTGGAGATCGGCGCCGGTGCGGCGCAGTGCGCGCGCTGGCTGGCCGCGCAGGGCGCCCGCCCGGTGGCCCTGGACCTCTCGCACCGGCAGTTGCAGCACGCGCTGCGGATAGGCGGCTCGTTCCCGCTGGTCTGCGCCGACGCCGGCGCGCTGCCCTTCGCCGACGGGTCCTTCGACCTGGTCTGCTCCGCGTACGGCGCGCTGCCGTTCGTGGCCGATCCGCGGCTGGTGCTGCGTGAGGTGCACCGGGTGCTGCGGCCGGGTGGCCGGTTCGTGTTCTCGGTGACCCATCCGATCCGCTGGGCGTTCCCGGACGAGCCGGGCCCCGAGGGCCTGTCGGTGGCCTCCTCCTACTTCGACCGCACGCCCTACGTGGAGCAGGACGACGAGGGCCGCGCGGTCTACGTGGAACACCACAGGACGCTCGGTGACCGGGTGCGGGACATCGTGGCGTCGGGTTTCCGGCTGGTGGACCTGGTGGAGCCGGAGTGGCCGGCCTGGAACACCTCGGAGTGGGGTGGCTGGTCGCCCCTGCGCGGGCACCTGATCCCGGGCACGGCGGTCTTCGTGTGCGAGCGGGACCAAATCTCCTAGGCGGCCTCCACTTGGGTGCGCGCGTGGGAGCGGTTCTCGCCGTCGTACGACACTGGGGGCGTGATCCGTGACGACGCCCTCGACGCGCTGCCCGTGCGTTCCGCCCTGCCCGCCCTGACCGACGCCCTGGAGGGCGGCGGCGCCGCCGTGCTGGTGGCGCCGCCCGGCACGGGGAAGACGACCCTGGTGCCGCTGGTGCTCGCGGGGCTGGTCGGCGGCGGTCCCGCGCGGCGGGTGGTGGTGGCCGAGCCGCGGCGGATCGCGGCCCGGGCGGCTGCCCGGCGCATGGCCTGGTTGCTCGGCGAGAAGCCGGGCGACAGCATCGGCTTCACGGTGCGCGGCGAGCGGGTCGTGGGACGGCACACGCGCGTGGAGGTCGTGACGACGGGTGTCCTGTTGCAGCGGCTCCAGCGCGACCAGGAGCTGGCCGGTACCGATGCCGTCGTCCTCGACGAGTGCCATGAGCGGCATCTGGACGCCGACACGGTGGCCGCGTTCCTGTGGGACGTGCGGCAGACGCTGCGGCCGGACCTGCGGCTGGTGGCCGCGTCGGCGACCACCGACGCCGGGGGGTGGGCGCGGCTGCTCGGCGGGGCGCCGGTGGTCGAGGCGACCGGCGTGACGCATCCCGTGGACCTGGTGTGGTCTCCCCCGGCGCGTCCGGTACGGCCGCCGCACGGGATGCGGGTGGACCCCGCGCTGCTGGCCCACGTGGCGGCGGTGGTGCGGCGGGCGCTGGAGGAGCGGGAGGGGGATGTGCTGTGCTTCCTGCCCGGCGTCGGCGAGATCGCGCGCGTGGCCGGGCAACTGGGGGACCTGGGGGCGGTGGACGTGCTCCAGGTGCACGGGCGGGCGCCGGCCGCGGTGCAGGACGCGGTGCTGGCGCCCGGGGAGCGACGCCGGGTGGTGCTGGCGACGTCCGTGGCGGAGTCGTCGCTGACGGTGCCCGGGGTGCGGGTGGTGGTGGACTCGGGGCTGGCGCGCGAGCCGCGGGTGGACCACGCGCGCGGGCTGAGCGGGCTCACGACCGTACGGGCGTCGCGGGCGGCCGGGCGGCAGCGGGCGGGGCGGGCCGGGCGTGAGGCGCCGGGGGCGGTGTACCGGTGCTGGGCGGAGGCCGAGGACGGCCGGCTGCCGGCGTTTCCGGCGCCCGAGATCAAGGTGGCCGATCTGACGGCGTTCGCCCTTCAGGCGGCCTGCTGGGGCGTGCCGGACGCCTCCGGGCTGGCGTTGCTGGATCCGCCGCCGGGCGGGGCGATGGCGGCGGCGCGGGAGGTGCTGGCTGCCGTGGGCGCGGTGGACCGCGCCGGGCGGGCCACGGAGCTGGGTGTGCGGCTGGGCCGGCTGGGGGTGCATCCGCGCCTGGGCCGGGCCCTGCTGGACACCGCCGGTGGGGGCGCGGAGGTCGTCGCCCTGCTCTCCGAGGAGGTGCCGAGGGAGTACGGGGACGATCTCGCGGGTGCTCTGCGGCGTGCCCGGCACGGGGGTGACGCCTACGCGGGGCGGTGGGCCGCGGAGGTACGGCGGCTGCGGGCCGTCTCGGCGGAGGTCTCCCGTCCGCCCGCCGGAAGGGCGGACCCGGGTGGTGCCGTCCGGGTCGGACCCGGCACGGGTGACGACCGCCTCGCCGGGATCGTGGCGTCGCTGGCCTTCCCCGAGCGTGTCGCCCGGCTCGACGGCGGGTCGTATCTCATGGTCTCCGGGACGCGGGTGGAGCTGGGCGACGGGTCGGCGCTGCGGGGGGCGCCCTGGATCGTGGTCGCGGTCGCCGGCCGGCCCGGCGGGACGGGGCACGCGCGCGTGCGGCTGGGGGCCGCCGTGCCGGAGGACGTGGCGCTGGCCGCCGCGGGGGCGCTTCTGGAGGAGCGGGAGGAGGTGCGCTGGGCCGACGGGGACGTCGTGACCCGGCGCGTGGAGCGGCTGGGGGCGGTCGAGCTGGCCGTACGGCCCCTGAGGGACGCGCGTCCGGCACTCGTACGCGCCGCCCTCCTGGAGGGGCTCCGTCAGGAGGGACTGGGGCTGCTGCGCTGGCCGCCCGGGGCGGAACTGCTGCGGCAGCGGCTGGCGTTCCTGCGCACCCACCTCGGACAGCCGTGGCCGGACGTGTCGGACGAGGCGCTGCACGCGCGCGTGGACGAGTGGCTGGAACCGGAGCTGGGCCGGGCCCGGCGGCGGGCGGATCTCGGGCGGATCGACGCCGGGCAGGCACTGGCGCGGCTGCTGCCCTGGGCGGGCGGGGAGGCGGCCCGGCTGGACGAGCTGGCGCCCGAGCGGATCACCGTGCCGAGTGGGTCCAGGGTCCGGATCGACTACGGGGATCCGGAGCGGCCGGTGCTCGCGGTGAAGCTCCAGGAGATGTTCGGGCTCCAGGAGACGCCGGCCGTGGCGGGGGTGCCGTTGCTCGTCCACCTGCTCTCCCCCGCCGGACGGCCCGCCGCCGTCACGGCCGACCTCGCCTCCTTCTGGCGGGACGGCTACCGGGCCGTGCGCGCGGAACTGCGCGGGCGCTATCCCCGGCATCCGTGGCCCGAGGACCCGGCGGCGGCACGGGCGACCCGGCACACGAAGGCGCGGGCGGACCGGGGTTGACCGCGGGGAAGCGCGGGGTGAGGAGTTCGACGGGCTGCTCGCTTCACCGTCACCGACTTTGACGGGGCGTCGGATGGGCGCGGCGATGCGCGGGTGGGGCGACGACGGCGGGCGCCCTGTCCCGCCGGAGCGGGGAGGGCGCCCTTTCGGTCGTGTGCGGGCTCAGGAGGCGGCGGATCCCGTCGGGGACGGGGCGTTCGGGGACGGAGTGGTCGGAGTGGTCGGGGACCCGGCGGGGGCGACCTTCAGTTCGAGGGTGAGGGTCGCGCCGCCGGTGGTGGTGATGCGGAGCAGGAAGGTGCCGGTGGTGTCGTCCGCGTACAGCTTCGGCAGGGTGAGCAGGCCCTTGTCGTCCGTCTCCAGGGTGGTGAGGGTGCGTACGGGCTTGCCGTCGGCGTCCTTGAAGTAGGGGCCCTTGTCGTTCTCGGTGGCGTCGGTCGCGGACCTGACCAGGGTGGCGGTGGCCGCGACCTTGTCCGCGACGGTGCCCAGGTACGTCGCCTTCACCTGGACCCGGTCGGCGAACTCACCGCTCGGGGCGCAGGTCAGCGGGGTGTCGCCGATGCGGGCCAGGGCGTCGGCGGCGCGCGCGGTGACCGTGGCGGTGTAGTCGACGCCCTTGACCGGGCGGCCCACGACGGACACGGTGACCTTGAAGTCACCGGTCTTCTCGCCGGCCCGGAGCGCCGGGGCGAGCGCGACGCCCTTGGCGTCGGTGGCGACCGTCGCCACGGTCTCGCCGCCGGTGAAGGTGGCGTCGGTGCCGCCGGTGATGGTGAACCGGAGCCTGACCTTGGCGACCGACTTGCCGACCTTGGTCTCGGCGCGGGCGCTGATCCGGTCGGTGAAGGCGTCGCCGGCCATCGCGGTGAGCCTCCCCGTGCCCGCGTCCTCCAGGTGGTCCACCAGGTCGGTGTTGGACGGCGGGGGCGTCGGCGGGACGGGGGGCGTCGGCGGCTTCGGGTCGGGGGTCTCGTGCCCGCCGTTGCCGTTGCCGTTCCCGCCGTTGTCACCTCCGCCGTTGCCGTGGTCGCCCTTGCCGTCGTCCTTGCCGGGCCTATCGGGCTTGCCGGGCTTGTGGGGCTTCGGGGCGGGCTCGGTCGTCGACGGGTGTGTGGGCAGCGGGGAGACGGGGAGGCCGGAGCCGGTGTCGCTGCGGTGCTCGGGCACCCCGCCGGTGCCGTCGGGGATGGAGTGGGTGCCCTTGCGGTAGTACTCCATCCAGTTCAGGACCAGGTCGAGGTAGTCCTGCGAGTTGTTGTAGCTGAGGATCGCCCGGTGCAGCTCGGCCTCTTGGGACAGGTCCCAGCCGTTGCGGCACAGGTAGTGGCCCGCGGCGAGCGCTGCGTCGTAGACGTTGTTGGGGTCCTTCTTGCCGTCGCCGTTGCCGTCGCGGCCGGCCCAGGCCCAGGTGGACGGGATGAACTGCATGGGGCCGATGGCCTGGTCGTACGCGCTGTTGCCGTCGTACGCGCCGTCGTCGGTGTCCGCGATGAGCGCGAAGCCGTTGCCGTCCAACTGCGGGCCCAGTATCCGGCGCAGTGTGGTGCCGCCGGCGTCGACCTGGCCGCCGCGGGCCTGCCCCGACTCCACGTTGCCGATGGCGGCGAGGAGTTGCCAGGGCAGGTTGCAACCGGGCTTGGAGGCGCGCAGGTCGGCCTCCGCTTTCTTGTACGCGTCCAGGACCGTCGCCGGGATGCCGCCCTCGGCCCTGCTGACGGGGGTGGACGGGCCAGCGCTCGACGAGGGACTCGGGCTGGGGCTCTTCAGCGGGGGCAGGTCCGTGTAGTACGGCGAGTTGCCGGTGGCGTTGCCGTCGGTGTCCGGCGCGGGCGCGGCGGCACCGGCCGCCGTCTGTCTGCCGTGCTCCTCGCCGGCCGCTCCCGGAGCCTGGGACGCGGAAAGAGCCGCGACCGCCGCCGCAGCCACGGCGGTGCTCGCCGCTCCCTTGCGCAGTCGCCTGCCGAAATGCGCCGCCATGAAGTGAACCCCTCCCGTGGACGCCCGTGCGTCCGTCTCCGCCCGACTGCCTCGCTCTGGTGTGACGGTTGACCCGGTGCTGTGGTTGCCCCTGTTCCGCATTTCCATGTGTGCGATATGCGTTCGACCGCGCGTGAGGCACGGTGACGCAGGTGACCCTACGACAACTTGCTGTGAGCGGGCACCCGTTCGGACCCGATTCCGGTGGCCGGCCGGCGTTCGCCGGCGGGAACGTGCCCGCATGACGGTCCCGCATACTGGGGCGGACCCGATCACCGGCGCCGAGCCCCGGTCCGGTGACCGCTCCAGGGGGTTTCCGTTGCCGTTCACACTCAGCCATGCGGCAGCCGTGCTGCCCGCGATCCGCCGGGACGGGAGCGGCCGCGGCCGGCTGGTGCCCGCGGTGCTCGTCACCGGTTCCTTCGCACCCGACGTGCCCTACTACGCGGCCGGGATCCTGCCGGGCGGCATGGAGTCCGGCACGGTCACACACGCTTTCACGGGTGTCGTCACCGTCGACGTCCTCATCGCCTGGGCGCTCACGGGGCTGTGGCTGCTGGTCCGGGGACCGTTGCTCGCGCTGCTGCCGACGGCCCGGCAAGGAGCGCCGGCCGCCCTGCTGCGCCTCGGTGCGCCACGCGCGCGCGTGGGCGCCCGCGCGACGGGCCGGTGGTACGGCTCCGCGGTGCTCGGCGCGCTCACCCATGTGATGTGGGACGCGTTCACGCATCACGACCGGTGGGGGACGCGGCTGATCCCGGCCATCGGGCGGGACCGTCCGGCGGGCATGCCGTTGTTCACGTGGCTTCAGTACGGGTCGTCCGTGGCGGGTGCCGTGGCGATCGCCCTGTTCGTGGTCCGTGCGCTGCGGCGGGCGCCGGGCGGGACGCCGCCGGGGGTGCCCGTGCTGTCCGTACGGGACCGGTGGTGGGCGCTCGCGGTGATCGGCGGCTGCGCGCTGGCCGGAGCGGTGCAGCGGGCGGCGGGGTGGTGGGAGCACCGGGGGGCGGTGGTGCGGCCGTGGGAGCTGGTGCCCACCCTGTGCTTCGGGGTGGGCGCCGGGGTGGTGCCGGGGCTGCTGCTGTACGCCGTCGGGGTCAGGGTCCGGCGTCCGGCCGTGGATTTCGGGGCCCCTGGTGGGGCGACCGGTGCGGGCCGGGAGCGGCCGGTCGCTCGGTGAAGGACGCCACGAAGACGGTGAGGGTGTACCGGGGACGTGCCCTCGGGGGCTGCGTGAGCGCGAGGGCGAGGCAGGCGCGGGCCAGGCCGGCCCACTGGCGCCGGTCGGGGATGCGGGCCGTACGGCCGGCGAGCCGGCGCCGGAGGTCCCTGGTGACCCTGCGGACGGTGACGGCCAGGTCGGCCGGGTTGCGGGCGGTGCTTGCGTCGGCCGCGAGAGCCGGGACCCGCGTGGGGGGCATGGCCTGCGCCGAGAAGGTGTCCGCCCAGGCCCGGGGCACTGCCTCGGGCGTCCGGCGGTGAAGCATGCGTATACCCATGCCCGCAGTGTTGCGGCTGCGGGGGGTGGTGGGCGTTCTGACGGGGGCCACGAGAGTGACGGCCCCTGCGGGAAACCGTCCTGTCCGCCGCGCGGCATCCGGCGCGTTGCGCAGGTGGGGGGGGTACCGGGCGGCACCGGACTCCGACGCCGAGGGAATCGGCCGGCCGGGGTGGCCGACCGGCGCGGCGGCGGGGCGCGCCGATGGGACGGGAGGGGCTTGCGGGGGACGCGAGTGGCGCGGTGCGCGGTGGGCTCGGCGCCGCCGGGATGCGCCGCGGTGGTACCTCGTCGTCGCGGCGGAGAAACACCTCCTGGCACCGGGTGGGGCCAGGCGGCGCGATATCGCATGCGGTGAGGGCGGAGCCGACGCAAGCCGGCTGCGTGGTGGACCGCCGATCGGTGGGAGGGGCGTGTGAGGGGGGCGCCCCCGACCCGCCGGTGTGGTGCGTCGCCGGTCGGTGGGAGGGGCCTGCGAGGGGGGCGGGTGGCCCCGGCCGGGGAGGGGGCGTCGTGGCCGGGCGGCCGTGACGCCCCCTCCGGGCCGGGGGCGTGGGCTAGTGGGCTGCCGATTCCCAGTCCGGGCCCACACCCACGGAGACGTCCAGCGGCGCTCTCAGGTGGACGGCGTTCGCCATCTCGCGGCGGACGATCTCCTCCGCGGCCGCCCGTTCGCCGGGGGCGATCTCCAGCACGATCTCGTCGTGGACCTGGAGGAGCATGCGGGAGGTGAGACCGGCTTCCCGCAGGGCGTTGTCCACCTTGAGCATGGCGAACTTGACGATGTCCGCCGCGGTGCCCTGGATGGGCGCGTTGAGGGCCATGCGCTCGGCCGCCTCGCGGCGCTGGCGGTTGTCGCTGTTGAGGTCGGGGAGGTAGCGGCGGCGTCCGAAGAGGGTGGCCGTGTAGCCCGTCGCCCGGGCCTCGTCGACCGCCCGGCGCAGATAGTCCCGGACCCCGCCGAAGCGCTCGAAGTAGGCGTCCATCAGGGCCCGGGCCTCGGCCGCCTCGATGTTGAGCTGCTGGGACAGGCCGAACGCCGACAGGCCGTAGGCCAGGCCGTACGACATGGCCTTGATCTTGCGCCGCATCTCCGCGTCGACCGCGTCCCGCTCGACGCCGAACACCTGGGAGGCGGCCGTGGTGTGCAGGTCCTCACCGGAGGTGAACGCCTCGATGAGGCCCGCGTCCTCGGAGAGGTGGGCCATCACCCGCAGCTCGATCTGGCTGTAGTCAGCGGTCATCAGGGACTCGAAGCCCGCGCCGACCACGAAGCCCCGGCGGATCGCCCGGCCCTCGTCGGTGCGGACCGGGATGTTCTGGAGGTTCGGGTCCGTGGAGGAGAGCCGGCCGGTCGCGGCCACCGTCTGGTTGAAGGTGGTGTGGATGCGGCCGTCGCTCGCGGTGGTCTTGATCAGGCCCTCGACGGTGACGCGGAGCTTGGCCTGCTCCCGGTGCCGGAGCATGATCACCGGCAGTTCGTTGTCGGTCTGGTTGGCGAGCCAGGCCAGGGCGTCGGCGTCGGTGGTGTAGCCGGTCTTGGTCTTCTTCGTCCTCGGCAGGGCCAGCTCGCCGAAGAGGACCTCCTGGAGCTGCTTGGGCGAGCCCAGGTTGAACTCGTGGCCGGCCGCCGCGTGCGCCTCCTTCACGGCCTGCTGCACCGCGCCGGCGAACATCTGCTCCATCGCCTCGAGGTGCGCACGGTCCGCCGCGATGCCGTGCCGCTCCATGCGGGCGAGCAGCGCGGACGTGGGCAGCTCCATGTCGCGGAGCAGGTCCGCGGCGCCCACCTCCGCCAGGCGGCCCTCGAAGGCCTCGCCCAGGTCGAGGACCGCGCGGGCCTTGATCATCAGGGCCTCGGCCTCGGCCCCGTCGTCCGCGCCGAAGGCAAGCTGGCCGTCGGCCGCGGCGGCGGGGGCCAGCTCTCGGTGGAGGTACTCCATGGACAGCGCGTCCAGGTCGAAGGAGCGGCGGCCCGGCTTGACCAGGTACGCGGCGAGCGCGGTGTCCATGTGGACGCCCTCGACGGTCCAGCCGTGCTCGGCGAGGACGCGCATCGCGCCCTTGACGTTGTGGAACACCTTGGGGCGGCCGGCGTCGGCCAGCCAGGCCGCGAACGCGTTCTCGTCGGCCTCGTCCAGCTCGGACGGGTCGAACCAGACCGCCGCTCCCCCGGCCGCGGCGAGGGCGACCTCGGCGACCGAGCCGGCGCCCAGCGCCCAGGTGTCGACGGTGGCGACGCCCAGGGTGCCGGTGCCGTGCTCGGCGAGCCAGGGGGCCAGCTCGCCGGTGTGAAGGACGCTGCCGTCGATCTCGACGCCGTCGGCGGCGACCGGGGTGGCCTCGGCCTCCTCCGTGCCGGGGTCGACGGCGAAGAGGCGCTCGCGCAGCGAGGGGTTGCGGATCTCCAGGGTGTCCAGGACCATCGCGACGGCCTTGCGGTCGTACGGGGCACGCTCCAGCTCGGTGACCGCCCTGGGCAGCTCGACCTGGCGCTCCAGCTCGGTGAGGACGCGGTTGAGCTTGACCGACTCCAGATGGTCGCGAAGGTTCTGGCCGGCCTTGCCCTTGACCTCGTCGGCCCGCTCGACCAGCTCCGCGAACGAGCCGAACTGGTTGATCCACTTGGCGGCCGTCTTCTCGCCGACGCCGGGGATGCCGGGGAGGTTGTCGGACGGGTCGCCGCGCAGGGCGGCGAAGTCGGGGTACTGGGCGGGCGTCAAGCCGTACTTCTCGAGAACCTTCTCCGGGGTGAACCGGGTCAGCTCCGAGACGCCCTTGGTGGGGTAGAGCACCGTCGTGTGCTCGGTGACCAACTGGAAGGAGTCGCGGTCGCCGGTGACGATGAGCACGTCGAAGCCCTCGGCCTCGGCCTGGGTGGCGAGGGTGGCGATGATGTCGTCCGCCTCGAAGCCCTCGACGGCGAAGCGCTGCGCGTGCATCGCGTCGAGCAGCTCGCCGATCAGCTCCACCTGCCCCTTGAACTCGTCCGGGGTCTTGGAGCGGTTCGCCTTGTACTCGATGAACCGCTCGGAGCGCCAGGTCCTGCGCGAGACGTCGAAGGCCACGGCGAAGTGCGTGGGCGCCTCGTCACGCAGGGTGTTCGCCAGCATCGACGCGAAGCCGTAGATCGCGTTCGTCGGCTGGCCGGTCGCGGTCGTGAAGTTCTCCGCGGGCAGCGCGAAGAACGCGCGGTAGGCCAGCGAGTGCCCGTCCATGAGCATCAGGCGGGGACGCGTGCCGCCGGGGATCTTGTCGGTCTGCTTCGATGCTGTTTCTGCCACGTCCCCGATCCTGCCACGCCGCACTGACAGTCCCGACCGGGCGCCTCGGCCGGGTGGGCGCCGCCACGGTGACCGGGGGCCGGCACGGTGACCGGAAGCCGGTGGCGGGCGGTGAGGGCGCGGGGTCCGTCTGCCGTCGGCCCGCCCGGCGGCGTTGTCAGTGGGCCGTGGGAGGATCGTCCGCGTACTTGTCACGCGCAGTCGAAGGGGAGCGTGCGATGGCGACGAAGCCGCCCAAGGGTGATCCGGTTCAGGACGCGCCGCAGGTCGGGGAGCCGAAGCACGCCGCGGCGGGGCTGCCGGCCATCGGACACACGCTGCGGATCGCGCAGCAGCAGATGGGGGTGCGGCGCACCGCGCTGACGCTGCTGCGGGTGAACCAGAAGGACGGCTTCGACTGCCCGGGCTGCGCCTGGCCGGAGCCGGAGCACCGGCACGCGGCGGAGTTCTGCGAGAACGGCGCGAAAGCGGTGGCCGAGGAGGCCACCCTGCGCCGGGTCACGCCCGAGTTCTTCGCCGCGCACCCGGTCGCGGACCTCGCCGGCCGCAGCGGCTACTGGCTGGGCCAGCAGGGCCGGCTCACGCACCCCGTGTATCTCCCCGAAGGCGGCACGCACTACGAGCCGGTCGGCTGGGACCGGGCCTTCGACATCATCGCCGAGGAGATCGCCGCCCTCGGCTCTCCGGACGAGGCCGTCTTCTACACGTCGGGCCGCACCAGCAACGAGGCCGCGTTCCTGTACCAGCTCTTCGCGCGCGAGCTGGGCACGAACAATCTGCCGGACTGCTCGAACATGTGCCACGAGTCGTCGGGTTCCGCACTCAACGAGACCATCGGCATCGGCAAGGGCAGCGTCCTGCTGGAGGATCTGCACCAGGCCGACCTGATCATCGTCGCGGGCCAGAACCCGGGCACGAACCATCCGCGCATGCTGTCCGCGCTGGAGAAGGCCAAGGCGAACGGCGCGCGGGTCATCAGCGTCAATCCGCTGCCCGAGGCGGGTCTGGAGCGGTTCAGGAACCCGCAGACCCCGCAGGGCCTCCTCAAGGGCGCCGCGCTCACCGACCTGTTCCTCCAGATCCGCATCGGCGGCGACCAGGCGCTCTTCCGGCTCCTCAACAAGCTGGTCCTGGAGACGGACGGCGCGGTCGACGAGGAGTTCGTGCGCGAACACACCCACGGGTTCGAGGGGTTCGCCGAGGCCGCGCGTGCCGCCGACTGGGACGAGACGCTGGCGGCGACCGGCCTGACGCGCGCGGAGATCGAGCAGGCGCTGTGCATGGTCCTCGCCTCGCGGCGGACCATCGTGTGCTGGGCCATGGGCCTCACCCAGCACAAGCACTCCGTCCCGACCATCCGCGAAGTGGTCAACTTCCTGCTGCTGCGCGGCAACATCGGCCGCCCGGGCGCGGGTGTGTGCCCGGTGCGCGGGCACAGCAACGTCCAGGGCGACCGCACCATGGGCATCTTCGAGCGGCCCGCCCCGGCCTTCCTGGACGCCCTGGAGAAGGAGTTCGGGTTCGCGCCGCCGCGCGAGCACGGTCTCGACGTCGTACGGGCCATCCGCGCGCTGCGCGACGGGGAGGCGAAGGTCTTCTTCGCCATGGGCGGCAACTTCGTCTCCGCCTCGCCCGACACCGAGGTCACCGAGGCCGCGATGCGGCGGGCGCGGCTGACCGTGCACGTCTCCACGAAGCTGAACCGCTCGCACGTGGTCACCGGCGCGCGGGCGCTGATCCTGCCCACCCTGGGCCGCACCGAGCGTGATGTGCGTCAGAGCGGTGAGCAGTTCGTGACGGTCGAGGACTCGATGGGCATGGTGCACGCCTCGCGCGGGCGGCTGAAGCCCGCGAGTCCGCATCTGCGGTCCGAGCCGGCCATCGTCTGCGGCCTGGCGCGCCGGGTGCTCGGCGCGCGCAGCGTCGTGCCGTGGGAGGAGTTCGAGAAGGACTACGCGGTGATCCGGGACCGCATCGCGCGCGTGATCCCCGGCTTCGAGGACTTCAACGCGCGCGTGGCCCGGCCCGGCGGCTTCGCGCTGCCGCACGCCCCGCGCGACGAGCGGCGCTTCCCGACCGCCACGGGCCGGGCGAACTTCACGGCGGCGCCGGTGGAGTACCCCGCGCTGCCCGAGGGCCGGCTGCTGTTGCAGACGCTGCGCTCGCACGACCAGTACAACACCACGATCTACGGGCTGGACGACCGGTACCGCGGCATCACGGGCGGGCGCCGGGTGGTGCTCGTGCATCCCGAGGACGCGCGGGCGCTCGGGGTCGCCGAGGGGGCGTACGTCGACCTGGTGAGCGAGTGGCGGGACGGGGTGGAGCGGCGGGCGCCCGGTTTCCGGGTGGTGCTCTATCCGACGGCACGCGGGTGCGCGGCGGCGTACTACCCCGAGACGAACGTGCTGGTGCCGCTGGACGCCACCGCCGACACCAGCAACACCCCGGCCAGCAAGTCCGTCGTCGTACGCCTCGAAGGCCACACCGGGGACGCGGGGAGCCGTCTGGAACAATCGGCGACCGACTGAGCGTTTGCTCAGCAGAAGTCAGGTGGACGACGAACGGAGCCGGCCGATGGGTGAACAGCAGCGAGTGAAGTTCCCGCAGGAGGTCCTCGACGAGTACGCGGCGCTCGGGGTCGACCTGCCGGCCCTGTTCTCGGCCGGTCATCTCGGCACGCGCATGGGTGTGCAGATCCTGGAGGCCTCGGCGGACCGGGTCGTCGGGACGATGCCGGTGGAGGGCAACACCCAGCCCTACGGCCTGCTGCACGGCGGGGCCTCGGCGGTGCTGGCGGAGACCCTGGGCTCGGTCGGCTCGATGCTGCACGGCGGCAGCTCGAAGGTCGCGGTCGGTGTGGACCTGAACTGCACGCACCACCGGGGGGTCCGCTCGGGCCTGGTGACGGGTGTGGCCACGCCGGTGCACCGCGGCCGGTCGACGGCGACGTACGAGATCGTGATCAGCGACGAGGAGGACCGGCGGGTCTGCACCGCCCGGCTGACCTGTCTGCTGCGGGACGTCGGGCAGAGCGAGGGGACGCCCGCGCGGCCCGCCCAGAGCTGAGCCCGGCCCGCCGCACCGTCCGTCGGAGCGTCGTTCCGGCACCGCACCGCCCGCCCGGCGTCACCCCCGCGCCGCACTGTCCGCCGGGAGCCGATCCCGGCCCCCCGGAGCGTTGCCCCCCGCCGTCCCTCCCCTTAGCTTCGGCACATGGGACGGCGAGGAGGCCCCCGGCGGGGGGTGGGGTTCCTGGTGTACGGGCTGCTGGCGGTGCCGCTGTCGCTCTCCGCGACGGGCTGTGGCGGACCCGACGGCTTGGCGCACCCACCCCCGGGCCGCCCCGACGGCTCCGCGCACCCACCCCCCGGCGCAGCCGTCAGCCCCGGCGGCACCACGCCCGTACCCGCTCCCGCACCCGCGTCCACGTCACCCTCCGCGGCCTCCGACACCGACCTGTGCGCCAGGATCGTCGCGTACTGGTCGCGCAGGGCGCTCGGTGACGACACCTACGGCGACTACCAGTCGATGGGCCTGTCCCACGGTCAGTACCAGATCCTGAGGGACGTCGTGGACGCGGCCCGCATCACCCTGCGGCGCCAAGGAGCGGAAGCCGCCGATGAGTTGATTGACCGTCAGACGCGTCGGGCGTGCACCGAGCGCTATCGCCACGGGCCCCCGAGCGAAGGCCCCTGGACATGAGCGGCGTCGGCCCGCCGGAGCCAGGTGAGGGCACGCGCGCGCGGGACACCCGGCAGCCGCGGGGCCCGCGTCCGGCCGGCCGGACGCGCGCGGCCGTGGCCGCCCGGTACGCGCGCCACCGGCGCACCACCCTGGCGCTGGCCACCGCGACCGCCCTCCTCGGGGCCGGCGGCGTCCTCTACGTCACCCGGCCGCAGCAGCCACCACCGCGCCCGGCACGGCCGCGTCCCGAAGTGCCTTACCCCGCCCAGGTGGTGGACATGACCTACCTGGCGGACCGGCCCCCTCCGGCGGACGCCCCGCCGCACAGTTTCAGCTTCGCGGTCCTGCTGAGCGTGGCCTCGGGGCCGCCGGTCACCGTGACGCGCGTGACCCAGCCGTACGCGGGGCTGTCCCTGACGACGGAACCACCCGCTCCGTGGCCGACCGGCGCGGGTTCGGCGCGCGAGATCACCGTGACCATGCGCGTGACGAAATGCGGAGAAGTCCCCTGGGACGCGGGACTTCCATTCCTGGACGTAACTCTGCGTAATACACGCGTAATACAGGTACAGAGCTTCATCCTCGGCGACCGTTACGCACGGCACCTCTCCCACGCTGTGGAAGTAGCCTGCGGCAACAGAGTTCGGTAATCAGCAAAACGACCGAGACGCCTGGATGGATCATGGCACGTCCTGCGGGTTCTCAGAATGCGGACAGCGCGAATCCACCTTAATTCGTCTGTTCCCCCCACGTCGTACCGCTCTGCATTACGCCGTGTCATAACAAGAGCGTCACAGCCTTGGCCAGACACTCCTCCACGTTCCCCACACACGCCTAGAGTCACGGCCAGTCACCGCGCCATCGGAATCTCACTTCAGCGCGGCGCGCGACTCGGCCGTTTCCATGGGGAGACGGTTGTGCCTGGGGAAAGGACTGATCGTGCGTCAAGGTTCGCTTATCGCCATCACCGCCGCGCTGGCGGCGGGAGCGCTCACCCTCACCGCCTGCGGCTCGCGCGACAGCGGCGACAAGGGCTCGGACTCCGGCAAGGGTGACGGCGGCAGCACCGTCGTCATCGGCGTCGACGCCCCGCTGACCGGCGACCTGTCCGCCATGGGCCTGGGTATCAAGAACTCGGCGGACCTCGCCGCCAAGAACGCCAACAAGCAGAACCTCGTCAAGGGCGTCACCTTCAAGGTCGAGGCCCTCGACGACCAGGCGCAGCCGTCGGCCGGCCAGCAGAACGCCTCCAAGTTCGTGTCGGAGCAGAACGTTCTCGGTGTCGTCGGACCGCTGAACTCCTCGGTCGCGGAGTCGATGCAGAAGGTCTTCGACGACGCCAAACTGGTCCAGGTCTCCCCGGCCAACACCGGCCCCGCCCTGAGCCAGGGCACGGACTGGCAGACCAAGAAGGTCCGCCCGTACAAGGCGTACTTCCGCACCGCGACCACGGACGCCATCCAGGGCCCGTTCGCCGCCCAGTACGTCTTCAACACCGCCAAGAAGAAGAAGGTCTTCGTCATCGACGACAAGAAGACCTACGGCGCGGGCCTGGCCGCCACCTTCACCGACGAGTTCAAGAAGCTCGGCGGCAAGGTGGTCGGCACCGAGCACATCAACCCCGACGCCAAGGACTTCTCCGCGGTCGCCACCAAGGTGAAGAACTCCGGGGCCCAGGTCGTCTACTACGGCGGTGAGTACCCGCAGGCCGGCCCGCTGAGCAAGCAGATCAAGGCTGCCGGTGCCAAGATCCCGCTCGTCGGCGGCGACGGCATCAAGGACGACACCTTCATGAAGCTGGCGGGCGCCGAGAGCACGGGCGACCTCGCCACCTCCGTCGGCGCGCCGGTCGAGGACCTGCCCTCGGCCAAGCAGTTCGTCAACGACTACAAGTCCGCCGGCTACAAGGAGGAGTACTCGGCGTACGGCGGTTACGCCTACGACTCCGCCTGGGCCGTCATCGAGGCCGTGAAGAAGGTCGTCGACGCCAATGGCGGCAAGCTTCCCTCCGACGCCCGCGCGAAGGTCACCGCGGCCATGCAGGACGTGTCCTTCGACGGCGTGACCGGCAAGGTCTCCTTCGACGAGTTCGGAGACGCCACCAACAAGCAGCTCACCGTCTACGCCGTGAAGAACGGTGCCTGGACGCCGGTCAAGTCCGGTACCTACACGGGCTGACCCCCGCCCGCACCACCTGAAGAGCCGCGCGGGGCGCTGTTCCACTGGCGCCCCGCGCGGACTCGCATCCGGCCACATCCGTCGAACTTTCCGAACGCTCGGAGGACATGCGGTGCACGAACTGCCGCAGCAGCTGGTCAACGGCCTGCTACTAGGATCCATGTACGGGCTGGTCGCCATCGGCTACACAATGGTCTACGGCATTGTCCAGCTCATCAACTTCGCCCACGGCGAGATCTTCATGACGGGAGCGTTCGGCGCTCTCACCGTGTGGCTCTGGCTTCCCGGCGGCACCACCATGTGGATCGCGCTGCCACTCATGATCATCGGTGCCGTCATCGTCGCCGTCGCCATCGCGGTCGGGGCGGAACGATTCGCCTACCGTCCCCTCCGCAACGCCCCACGGCTCGCCCCGCTCATCACCGCCATCGGCCTCTCCCTCGCGCTCCAGCAGGCGGTGTGGGCCTGGTACCCGGAGGCGAAGTCCGCGCGCACCTTCCCGCAGATCGAGGGCGGCCCCTTCGAGATCGGCAGCGTCACCATCCAGACCGGTGACATCTTCCTGGTCGTCGCGGCCCCCCTCAGCATGGCCGTCCTCGCCTACTTCGTGATGAAGACGCGCACCGGCCGCGGCATGCAGGCCACCGCGCAGGACCCGGACACCGCCAAGCTGATGGGCGTCAACACCGACCGCATCATCGTGATCGCGTTCGCCCTGGGCGCCGCGTTCGCCGCGGTCGGAGCCGTCGCCTACGGCCTGAAGTACGGCGAGATCAACTTCCGGATGGGCTTCATCCTCGGCCTGAAGGCGTTCACCGCGGCCGTCCTCGGCGGCATCGGCAACATCTACGGAGCCATGATCGGCGGCGTGGTCCTCGGCGTGGCCGAGACCCTGGCCACCGCCTACATCGCCGACATCCCGGGCATGGACAAGTTCGGCAGCCAGTCCTGGGCCGACGTCTGGGCCTTCGTACTCCTCATCCTCGTACTGCTGTTCAGGCCACAGGGCCTGCTCGGCGAGCGCGTCGCGGACAGGGCGTGAGACCGATGACCACACAGACCACCGCACCCGACACCCCCGGCGCCGCCGGGACCCCCGCCCCGTCCGGTCTGCTGCCCCTGCCGGAGAAGGCCGGCCGCGCCCTCGCCCTCGGCGGCAGCGTGCTGACGGCCGTCTCCACCTTCCTCGCCTGGACGTGGACCCAGGACTTCCCCGGCGACCTCACCGTCTACGGCTACCCGGGCGGCCTCCAGGTCCTCGTCCTCATCGGCGCGCTCCTCGCCACCCTGTTCGCCCTGGCGGCCTACGGCGTCCGGGGCCTGGCCCGGCTGACGCCCGCCGGGCCCGGCGCGGCCCTGCGGTTCGCCACCCTGGCCGCCTTCGCCACCAGCTGGTACACGGTCCTCGCGATCGGCACCGAACTCGGCGGTCTCGTCAACCTGGAGCCCGGCGGCTTCCTCGTCGCCGTCGCCAGCCTCGCCGCCTTCGCCGGCTCCCTGGCCCTGCCGTTCCAGCGGCCCGAGCCGGAACCGGCCGACCCCGACGACAGCGGCTGGGAGAAGTTCAAGCACGGTCTCGCCCACCAGTGGGAGACGGTCAAGGCGGTCTTCACCGCCGGTCCCGCGCGGCCCGTGGGCCCGCTGCCGTCGTACGTCGAGATTCTGATCATCGTCGCGGTCCTCGGGCTCGGTCTGACCGTCTTCACCTACGGCATCGGCACCGAGTACGACGAACTGTTCGTCGGCTTCCTGATCACCGCGGGCCTGGGCTTCGCCGCGCTCAACAAGGCGGGGCTGATCTCGCAGGCCTCGCAGATCACCTCCCGGCACCAGAACATCACCACCTGCGGCGCGTTCGTCGCGGCGGCGCTGTTCCCCTTCACCCAGACGAACGACCAGTACGCGACCCTCGGCGTCTACATCCTGATCTTCGCCACCGTCGCCCTCGGCCTGAACATCGTCGTCGGCCTCGCCGGCCTCCTCGACCTCGGCTACGTCGCCTTCCTCGGCGTCGGCGCCTACGCGGCCGCCCTGGTCTCCGGCTCCCCCAGCTCGCCCTTCCACGTGCACTTCCCGTTCTGGGCGGCCGTCCTCGTCGGCGCCGCCGCCTCACTCGTCTTCGGCGTGCTGATCGGCGCCCCGACGCTGCGGCTGCGTGGCGACTACCTCGCCATCGTCACCCTCGGCTTCGGTGAGATCTTCCGGATCACCGCGAACAACCTCGACGGCACCTCCGGGCCCGACCTCACCAACGGCTCGAACGGCATCTCGTCGATCCCGAACCTCGACGTCCTCGGCTTCGACTTCGGCACCCAGCACGACATGGGCGGCTTCACCATCGGCCGGTTCGCCAACTACTTCTTCCTGATGCTGATCATCACCGCGGTCGTGGTGCTGGTCTTCCGGCGCAGCGGCGACTCCCGCATCGGACGCGCCTGGGTGGCCATCCGCGAGGACGAGACCGCCGCGCTCGCCATGGGCATCAACGGCTTCCGGGTCAAGCTGATCGCCTTCGCCGTCGGCGCCTCGCTCGCCGGTCTCGCGGGCACCGTCCAGGCCCACGTCACCTACACGGTGACGCCCGAGCAGTACCTGTTCGCCGGTCCCATCCCGCCCAACTCCGCGTTCCTGCTCGCCGCGGTCGTCCTCGGCGGCATGGGCACCATCAGCGGTCCGCTGATCGGCGCGGCCCTGCTCTTCCTGATCCCGAACAAGCTCCAGTTCCTCGGGAACTACCAGCTCTTCGCCTTCGGCCTCGCGCTGGTCCTGCTCATGCGGTTCCGTCCCGAGGGCCTCATCCCCAACCGCCGCCGCCAGCTCGAGTTCCACGAAGAGGCGGAAGCACCCACCCTCCTGACGAAGGCGGGGGCCTGACACCATGACCACCGACACCACCACCAAGGACACCGCCTCCGGCGCCACCCGGCCCGGCGAGACCGTCCTCGACGCCCGCGGCGTGACCATGCGCTTCGGCGGACTGACCGCCGTGCGCGGCGTCGACCTCACCGTCAACGCCGGCGAGATCGTCGGCCTGATCGGCCCCAACGGCGCCGGCAAGACGACCTTCTTCAACTGCCTGACCGGTCTGTACGTCCCCACCGAGGGCGAGGTCCGTTACAAGGGCGCCGTCCTGCCGCCCAAGTCCTTCAAGGTCACCGCGGCCGGCATCGCGCGGACGTTCCAGAACATCCGGCTGTTCGCCAACATGACGGTCCTGGAGAACGTGCTCGTCGGCCGGCACACCCGCACCAAGGAGGGCTTCTGGTCGGCCGTGCTGCGCGGCCCCGGCTTCCACCGCGCCGAGAAGGCCTCCCGGGAACGGGCCCTGGAACTGCTGCGGTTCGTGGGCCTGGACCACAAGGCCGAGCACCTCGCCCGCAACCTGCCCTACGGCGAGCAGCGCAAGCTGGAGATCGCCCGCGCCCTGGCCAGCGAGCCCGGCCTGCTGCTCCTCGACGAGCCGACGGCCGGCATGAACCCGCAGGAGACCCGGGTCACCGAAGAACTGGTCTTCGCCATCCGGGACATGGGCATCGCCGTCCTCGTCATCGAGCACGACATGCGGTTCATCTTCAACCTGTGCGACCGCGTGGCCGTCCTCGTGCAGGGCGAGAAGCTGATCGAGGGTGACAGCGCGACCGTCCAGGGCGACGAGCGCGTGATCGCGGCCTATCTCGGCGAGCCCTTCGAGGACGCGCCCGGCGCCGAGGAGGTGGCCGAGGTGGAGGCCGCCGAGGCGCACGCCGGGACCACGACGGACGCCGCGCCCGGCAAGGAGGACGACCGATGACCGCACTGCTGGAAGTCGAGGACCTGAGGGTCGCCTACGGCAAGATCGAGGCCGTCAAGGGCATCTCCTTCAAGGTCGAGGCCGGTCAGGTGGTCACCCTCATCGGTACCAACGGCGCCGGTAAGACCACCACCCTGCGCACGCTGTCCGGGCTGCTGAAGCCGGTCGGCGGACAGATCAGGTTCAACGGCAGGTCGCTGAAGAAGGTCCCGGCCCACGAGGTGGTCTCACTGGGCCTCGCCCACTCCCCCGAGGGGCGGCACATCTTCCCGCGCATGAGCATCGAGGACAATCTGCGCCTCGGCGCGTTCCTGCGCAACGACAAGCCGGGCATCGAGAAGGACATCCAGCGCGCCTACGACCTGTTCCCCATCCTCGGGGAGCGCCGCAAGCAGGCCGCGGGCACCCTGTCGGGCGGTGAGCAGCAGATGCTGGCGATGGGCAGGGCGCTGATGTCCCAGCCGAAGCTGCTGATGCTGGACGAGCCGTCGATGGGCCTGTCGCCGATCATGATGCAGAAGATCATGGCGACGATCGCCGAGCTGAAGGCCCAGGGCACGACGATCCTGCTGGTCGAGCAGAACGCCCAGGCGGCGCTGTCGCTCGCCGACCAGGGTCATGTCATGGAGGTCGGCAGCATAGCCCTGTCCGGCACGGGCCAGGACCTGCTGCACGACGAGTCGGTGCGCAAGGCCTATCTCGGCGAGGACTGAGTCCTCCGGCCGGTCGCACAGTGCCCCGCGTCCCTTCCGGGCGCGGGGCACTCGTCGGTCCTGGGCGGATGTCGGGCGGCGGGCGTCAGTCGTTCTTGGCGGACTTCTTCTCCTCGCTGTCCGCGATGACCGCTTCGGCGACCTGCTGCATCGACATGCGGCGGTCCATGGAGGTCTTCTGGATCCAGCGGAAGGCGGCCGGCTCGGTCAGGCCGTACTCCGTCTGCAGGACGGACTTCGCGCGGTCGACCAGCTTGCGGGTCTCCAGCCGCTGGGAAAGGTCGGCGACCTCCTGCTCGAGCTGCTTCAGCTCGGTGAACCGGGAGACGGCCATCTCGATCGCCGGGACGACGTCGCTCTTGCTGAACGGCTTCACCAGGTACGCCATGGCACCCGCGTCGCGGGCGCGCTCGACGAGGTCGCGCTGCGAGAACGCGGTGAGCATCAGGACCGGCGCGATCGACTCCTCGGCGATCTTTTCGGCCGCGGAGATGCCGTCCAGTTTGGGCATCTTCACATCGAGGATGACCAGGTCCGGCTTGTGCTCGCGAGCCAGCTCGACGGCCTGCTCACCGTCCCCGGCCTCGCCGACGACGGTGTACCCCTCTTCCTCGAGCATCTCTTTCAGGTCGAGCCGGATCAGGGCCTCGTCCTCGGCGATGACGACGCGGGTCGTCAGCGGAGGTACGTGCGACTTGTCGTCGTCGGGCACGTCTACGGGCTGGGGCGACTCGGCGGTCACGGGGGCTCCTCGTTCGGGGCAGGGGCGCTGCTGACAAGAGCCTACCTAGCTACGGTATGGTGGACGCGCGGAGGGTCGGGGGGAACCTTCGATCCTGCGAGCCCCGGTAGCCCAATTGGCAGCAGGCAACGGATTCAAAACCCGTACAGTGTCGGTTCGAGTCCGACCCGGGGCACTTTTCCTTGGTTTCCAAGGTCAGCATTCGGTTTCCAAGGTCAGCATGAAAGAGGGCCCCTCGGGTGAGGGGCCCCTTGTCGCGCGTCCCTACTTCGGGCTGTCGTCCTCGCCGATGTGATGGACCCGGACCAGATTGGTCGAGCCGGAGACACCGGGCGGGGAACCCGCGGTGATCACCACGACGTCGCCCTTCCGGCAGCGGCCGTACTTCAGCAACAGCTCGTCCACCTGTTCGACCATGGCGTCCGTGGACTCGACGTGCGGGCCGAGAAAGGTCTCGGCGCCCCAGGTGAGGCTGAGCTGGGAACGGGTGGCCGGCTCGGGGGTGAAGGCGAGCAGCGGGATCGGCGAGCGGTAGCGGGAGAGCCGGCGGGCGGTGTCCCCCGACTGGGTGAACGCCACCAGGAACCTCGCGCCGAGGAAATCACCCATCTCGGCGGCGGCCCGGGCGACCGCGCCACCCTGGGTGCGCGGCTTGTTCTGCTCGGTCAGCGGCGGCAGGCCCTTGGCCAGCATGTCCTCCTCGGCCGCCTCGACGATCCGCGCCATGGTGCGCACGGTCTCGACCGGGTACTTGCCGACGCTGGTCTCGCCGGAGAGCATGACCGCGTCCGTGCCGTCCAGCACCGCGTTGGCCACGTCGGAGGCCTCGGCGCGGGTCGGCCGCGAATTCTCGATCATCGAGTCGAGCATCTGGGTGGCGACGATCACCGGCTTGGCGTTACGCCTGGCCAGCTTGACCGCGCGTTTCTGCACGATCGGCACCTCCTCCAGCGGCATCTCCACGCCCAGGTCGCCGCGCGCGACCATCAGCGCGTCGAAGGCGGCCACGATGCCGTCGAGGTTCTCCACGGCCTGCGGCTTCTCGATCTTGGCGATCAGGGGCAGGCGGCGGCCCTCCTCCTCCATGATCCGGTGGACGTCCTCGGCGTCCCGGCCGCTGCGGACGAAGGAGAGGGCGACCAGGTCGAAGCCGGTGCGCAGCGCCCAGCGCAGATCGTCCTCGTCCTTCCGGGACAGGGCGGGGACGGAGACGGCGACGCCGGGGAGGTTCAGCCCCTTGTGGTCGGAGACGACGCCGCCCTCGACCACCCGCGTGTGCACGCAGGGGCCGTCGACGGCGGTGACCTCCAGGCAGACCTTGCCGTCGTCGACGAGGATGCGCTCACCGGGGGTGACGTCGGCGGCGAGGCCGGCGTAGGTGGTGCCGCACCGGTGGCGGTCGCCCTCGACGCCGTCCTCCACGGTGACGGTGAAGGTGTCGCCGCGTTCAAGCAGTACCGGTCCTTCGGCGAAGCGGCCGAGCCGGATCTTCGGGCCCTGAAGGTCGGCGAGGATTCCGACGCTGCGGCCGGTCTCGTCGGCCGCCTTCCGCACCCGCTGGTAACGCTCCTCGTGCTCGGCGTGGGTGCCGTGGCTGAGGTTGAACCGGGCGACGTCCATTCCGGCCTCGACCAGTGCCTTGATCTGGTCGTACGAGTCGGTGGCGGGCCCCAGAGTACAAACGATCTTTGCTCGGCGCATACGTCGAGCCTAGGCCTTACCCGCGGGTAGAGAATTGGCCCCGCGTGACTACTCAACAGACTTTCGGCAAAGGGATATTGACAACTGTTGAATTGAGTGCCGGGGTGCTCCGATGAGCGATGGTCATCAGATCGCAACCTGCCGGACCTGTTGACACAGGTCATGCTCAGGTCAGAATCTACGCGCGTCGTCGACCATGCGCCAAGGAGACCGAGAATGCCGCTGAACCGCCGGAAGTTCCTGAAGAAGTCCGCCGCCACCGGAGCGGGAGTGGCGGTCGCCGGCGCGGCGGCGGCTCCGGCGGCCCGGGCGGCGGACGGCAAGAAGCCCCAGCATCCCGCCAAGCGGTACTCCCTGACCGTCATGGGCACCACCGACCTGCACGGCCACGTCTTCAACTGGGACTACTTCAAGGACGCGGAGTACGCCGACAAGGCCGGCAACGCCATGGGGCTCGCCCGGATCTCCACCCTGGTGGAGCAGGTGCGCGCGGAGAGGGGCCACTGCAACACCCTGCTGCTGGACGCCGGTGACACCATCCAGGGCACCCCGCTGACCTACTACTACGCCAAGGTGGAGCCGATCACCGCCAAGGGCGGCCCGGTGCACCCGATGGCGCAGGCCATGAACGCGATCGGGTACGACGCGGCGGCCCTCGGCAACCACGAGTTCAACTACGGCATCGAGACGCTGCGCAAGTTCGAGGACCAACTGGACTTCCCGCTGCTCGGCGCCAACGCCGTGGACGCGAAGACGCTGCGGCCCGCGTTCCCGCCGTACTTCATGAAGACGTTCCACGTGCGGGGCGCCAAGCCGGTCAAGGTTGCCGTCCTCGGCCTGACCAACCCGGGCATCGCGATCTGGGACAAGGCGTACGTGCAGGGCAAGCTGGCGTTCCCGGGCCTGGTGGAGCAGGCCGCCAAATGGGTGCCGAAGCTGAGGTCGATGGGCGCGGACGTGGTCGTCGTCTCGGCGCACTCGGGTACGTCGGGCACGTCGTCGTACGGCGACCAGGTGCCCTACGTGGAGAACGCGGCGGCCGACGTGGCCCGGCAGGTGCCCGGCATCGACGCGATCCTGGTCGGCCACGCCCACCTGGAGATCCCGGAGCTGAAGGTCGTCAACGAGAAGACCGGCAGGACCGTCGTCCTCTCCGAGCCGCTGTGCTACGCCGAGCGGCTCACCCTCTTCGACATCGAGCTGGTGTTCGGCAAGGGCCGCTGGGAGGTCGAGTCGGTCTCCGCCTCGCTGCGTGACTCCAGCTCCGTCGCCGACGACCCGAAGATCACCAAGCTGCTCACGGACGAGCACAAGAAGGTCGTCGCATACGTCAACCAGGTCGTGGGCCGGGCGACCGGGACCCTGACCACGGTCGAGGCCCGCTACAGGGACGCCCCCATCATCGACCTGATCACCAAGGTCCAGGAGGACGTGGTCAAGGCGGCGCTCGCGGGCACCCCTTACGCCTCGCTGCCGGTGATCGCCCAGGCCTCGCCGTTCTCCCGGACCTCCGAGATCCCGGCCGGCGACGTCACCATCCGGGGCCTGTCGAGCCTGTACGTGTACGACAACACACTGGTGGCCAAGCTGCTGACGGGGGCCCAGGTGCGCGCCTACCTGGAGTACTCCGCCGAGTACTACGTCCAGACGGCCGCCGACGCCACGGTCGACGTCGAGAAGCTGACCAACGCCGGTGGCCGCCCGGACTACAACTACGACTACGTCTCCGGTCTGTCGTACGACATCGACATCGCCCAGCCGGCCGGGTCGCGGATCAGGAACCTGACGTTCCAGGGGGCCGCGCTGGACGACGCCCAGCAGTTCGTGCTCGCGGTGAACAACTACCGCGCCAACGGCGGCGGCGCCTTCCCGTACGTCGCCACCGCCAAGGAACTGTGGTCGGAGTCCACGGAGATCCGCACCCGGATCGCCGAGTGGGTCACCGCGAAGGGCGTCCTGGACCCGAAGGACTTCGCGTCGGTGGACTGGAAGCTGGTCCGCAACGGCACGCCGGTGTTCTGAACGACGTGAACGGCGTCGGTGCCCGCGCGGGCACCGGCGCCGGGCGGGTGCGGCCCCGCGCGGCGGGTCACCTGCCCTCGACCAGCGGGATCAGCCGCCCGGCGGGTCTGCTCTGCGGGACCCGGCCCGCGGGTTCCCGGAGTCCGAAACTGGTGAAGGCCGTGCGGGCGGCGAGCGGATACGCCTCCTTGCCCGTGAGCGAGTTGAGGATGGTGGCACTGCGCCAGGCGGCCAGGCCGAGGTCGGGGGCGCCGACGCCGTGCGTGTGCAGCTCGGCGTTCTGGACGTGGACCGAGCCGGTGACCGAGGGGTCAAGGACGAGCCGGAACTCCTCGTCGATCCGCGGCCGTCCGCCGCTGTCCCGGCGGATGTAGGGGTCGAGTCCGGCCAGGATGCGGTCGAGGGGACGCTCGCGGTAACCGGTGGCGAGGACGACGGCGTCGGTGGTGAGCCGGGACCGGCTGCCCTGCTGGAGGTGTTCCAGGTGGAGTTCCACCTGGGTGGTGGCGACCCGGCCGGCGGTGCGGACGCGGACGCCGGGGGTGAGGACCGCGTCGGGCCAGCCGCCGTCCAGGGAGCGGCGGTACAGCTCGTCGTGGATGGCGGCCAGGGTGCCCGCGTCGACGCCCTTGTACAACTGCCACTGGGCGGCGACGAGCCGGTCCCGGACGGGCTCGGCAAGGGCGTGGAAGTAGCGGGTGTAGTCGGGCGTGAAGTGCTCCAGGCCCAGCTTGGAGTACTCCATCGGCGCGAACGCCTCCGTACGGCCGATCCAGTGCAGCCCTTCCCGGCCGGCCGGGCGGTGGCGCAGCAGGTCGAGGAAGACCTCGGCGCCGGACTGTCCGGAGCCGACGACGGTGACGTGCCCGGCGGCCAGCACGGTGTCGCGGTGGTCGAGGTAGTCGGCGGCGTGGAGGACGGGTACACCGGGCGCGTCCACCAGGGGCCTGAGGGGGTCGGGCACGTAGGGGGCGGTGCCGATGCCGAGCACGATGTTGCGGGTGTGCGTACGGCCGAGGGCCTCGGCCTCGCCGTCGGCGTCGAGCTCGCTGTGGTCGACCTCGAACACGTCCCGCTCGGGGTTCCAGCGGACGGCGTCGACCTGGTGGCGGAAGTGCAGCCCGGGTAGCTGCTGCGCGACCCAGCGGCAGTAGGCGTCGTACTCGGCGCGCTGGATGTGGAAGCGCTCGGCGAAGTAGAACGGGAAGAGCCGGTCGCGGCTCCTGAGGTAGTTCAGGAAGCTCCAGGGGCTGGTGGGGTCGGCGAGGGTCACCAGGTCGGCGAGGAAGGGCACTTGGACGGTGGCGCCGTCGATGAGCAGCCCGGGGTGCCAGTCGAAGCCGGGACGCTGTTCGTAGAACACCGCGTCGAGTTCGGCGAGCGGCTGGGCGAGCGCGGCCAGGGAGAGGTTGCAGGGGCCGATACCGATGCCGACCAGGTCGCGCGGGGATGCGGGGTCGCGGCGTGGGGGGTGGGTCATCCGGGGGTGCTTCCTTCGGCGAGTGCGGCGAGTTCGACGAGTGTGAGCAGGCGGGCCAGGTCGTCGCGCCGGGTGTGGGGGTTGAGGAAGGTGGCCTTGAGCCAGAGACGGCCGTCGAGGCGGGCACGGCCGAGGACGGCCCGGCCCTCGTACAGCAGTCTGCGGCGCGCGGTGGCCACAGCGGTGTCGTCGGCCTCGGCCGGACGGAACAGGACGGTGCTGATGTCGGGCCGGTCGTACAGCGCGAAACCGGGGTGCTCACGGACGAGGGCGGCGAACTCGCGGGCCAGCGCGCAGACCTGGTCGACCAGGGCGCCGAGGCCGTCGCGGCCCAGTGTTCCCAGGGTGACGGCGATCTTCAGGATGTCGGGGCGGCGCGTGGTGCGCAGGGAGCGGCCGAGGAGGTCGGGGAAGCCGGCGTCGGTGTCGTCGTCGGCGTTGAGGTAGTCGGCGCGCTGCTGGAGGGGGGCCAGTTCGTGGGGGTGGGCGACGGCGAGGAGTCCGGCCGCGACCGGCTGCCAGCCGAGCTTGTGCAGGTCGAGGGTGACCGTGTGGGCGGCGTCGAGCCCGGCGAGCTTGTCGCGGTGCCGGTCGCTGAAGAGGAGGCCTCCGCCGTAGGCCGCGTCGATGTGCAGTCGGACGCCGTGGGCGGCGCACAGGGCGGCGATGTCGGGGAGCGGGTCGATGAGGCCGGCGTCGGTGGTGCCCGCGGTGGCCGCCACCAGCAGTGGGCCGGAGAGCGTGCTGAGGGCTCCGTCGAGGGCGGCCGGATCGAGAGTGCCGTCGGGTGCCGGGATGACGACCGGGTCGGGCAGGCCGAGCAGCCAGGCGGCGCGCGGCAGGGAGTGGTGGGCGCCCGCCCCGCAGACCAGCCGGACACTGCCGCCGTGGGCCTCGCGGGCGAGCAGCAGGGCGAGCTGGTTGGCCTCGGTGCCGCCGGTCGTGACGAGGGCGTCGGCGAGGCCGGCCGCGCCGGCCAGGGCGCGGGCGACGACGGCTTCCAGGGCGGAGGCGGCCGGGGCCTGGTCCCAGGAGTCCAGGGAGGGGTTGAGGGCGCTTGCCGCGAGGTCGGCGGCGGTGGCCACGGCGAGCGGCGGGCAGTGCAGATGGGCGGCGCACAGCGGGTCGGCGGGGTCCGCGGCGCCCTCGGCGAGGGCCTGGACGAGGGTGCGCAGGGCGTCCGGGTCGCCGGTGTCCGGCAGGACGTCCCCGAGGGCGTCGGCGACGCGCGCTGCGACGGCGTCGGGTCCGCCGGCGGGCAGCGGTCCGCCGCGCCGGACGGCGCCGGCCGCGAGCGCGTCCAGCACGGTGGTGAGCAGGGGGCGCAGGGCGTCGGTGCCGCCGGGCCCCGAGGCGAGCGGCGGCAGGTGCGGGGAGTGTCCTGCGCTCATGGGCTCTCCTGGCGGGCACGGGAACGTCCAGCGGGCTACCGGCTTGTGGGTGGACTTCCAGCTTGTACCGGAAGGGTGCCCTGCGTCCCGAAAGCCCGGTGAACGGAACCCGAAAGTGTGTACTGCCGTCCCGGGAGCCCCGTGGGGGGACCGGTCGCGCGCCCTGCCGGTTACGCCCGGAAGTCCCCGGCGTGGTCGCGGGCCCACCGGTCGAAGGGGCGGGCCGGGGCGCCGGTGAGCTGCTCGACCGTGCCGGTGATCTCCGGGGGTGTGCCGACGGTCTCGGCGAAGGTCCGCAGCAGGCGTTCGAGCATCTGCGGCGGCACGTGCGGGAAGAGTTCCGGGCCCGCGTCGGCCGGGTCGGTCTCCACGAACGTCAGCTTCCTGCCGAGTGCCGCGCCGATGGCCGCGACCTGGTCGGCGTTGCTGGTCGCCGCGGGCCCGGTCAGCCGGTACGCGGCGCCCTCGTGCCCGTCGTCGAGCAGGACGCGCTCGGCGACGGCCGCGATGTCGTCCTCGTGGATGGGCGCGGAGAGCCCGTCCGCGAAGACGCCCCGGACGGTGTCGCCGGCACGGATCTGCGGCGCCCACTGGAGCGCGTTGGTGGCGAAGGCGTTGGGGCGCAGGAACGTCCCGGCGAGCCCGCTGTCCCGGATCTGCCGCTCGGCGGTGGCGTGCATGACGTGGATGGGGTGGGTCTCGTCGGCGCCCTCCTGGATGATGCCGCTGGAGAGCAGGACGACGTGCCGTACCCCCTGGGCGCGGGCCGCCGCCAGCAGCGGGGCGGTGCCGGCCTGCGCGTACAGGAAGAACTTCGTCGCCCCGGCGAACAGGGCGTCGGGCTCCTCCGGCCGGAACGGCACCACCTCCGCCCGCGCGGGCAGCTCGGCCCGCTCCGGGTCGCGGGTCAGCGCGCGGACGGGCTGACCCGCGGCAAGGAGACGGTCTACGAGGGCACGGCCGACATTGCCGGTCGCGCCGGTCACTACGATCACGATGCCGCCTTTCGGGGGCTGGACTGATCTCTGACCGCCCGAGCCTAGGGACGGCGGCCGGTCCGGCGCATCGTCTCCAGGGACCAGCCGCGCCCTACGTCGTCGGGCCTACGTCCGAACGCCCCGCACCCTCGGGCCTACGCCTGGACCCGCGCCTCCTGTGCCGCGGCCCGGCCGGTCTCCCGTGCCGGCCGCCCGTCGCGCGCCCGGAGGGCGCGGGACAGGTCGTCCAGGCGGTCGGCGAGGGTGCGGCGCAGGGCCGGGGTGAGGTCGGCGTCGCGCAGACAGGCCTCGCCGAGACGGAGGTTCCCGGCGTCGACGGCGTGGGCCGGGAAGCACCAGCGGCCGGCGGCGACCCCGATGGCGGGGCCGCGGCGGGCGGCGACGGCGACCGCGTCCTCGTAGAAGCGCGGCACGTACTCCCGGACCAGCTCGGCCTGTTCGGGCTGCCAGAAGCCCTGCGCGGTGGCCGTGAAGAGGTAGTTGGACAGCGAGTCGCCGGCGAACATCGCCTCCCAGGCGGCGCGCTTGGCCCCGGGGTCGGGCAGCGCCGCACGGCAGCGGGCGGCGCCCTCCTGGCCGGTGGCGCTCGGGTCGCGCTCCAGCTCGGCGGCGATGGCGGCCTCGTCGGTGGCGCCGAGCACGGCGAGCCGGACAAGGACGCGCCAGCGCAGCTCGGGGTCGAGTTCCGGGCCGCCGGGCACCGTGCCGTCGGCGAGCCAGGCGGCGATGGTCTCGGGGCGGGCGGTCACGCCGATCAGGTGCCGTACGGCGATGAGCCGCAGCCCGGGGTGGTCGCCGTCCTCGGTGCGCCGCAGCAGGTCGCGGCAGAGGGAGGTGAGGGTGGCCAGGGCGGCCGGGCGGTCCTCGGGCGCCAGGTACTGGTCGGCGATCTGGCCGGAGGCGAAGGCGAGGACGCCCTGGGCGACGGCCAGGTCGGTCTCGTACGGGAGATGGGCGCGGGCCGTCTCCAGATAGGCGGCGGCCGGCAGCTCGCCGTCCCGGACGGCGTCCCGCAGGGCGTTCCACACGACCGCGCGGGTGAGCGGTTCGGGCAGGCCGGACAGGTGGGTGCGCACCGTCTCGGCGGACGCGGCGTCGAAGCGGATCTTGGCGTAGGTGAGGTCGCCGTCGTTGAGGAGGACGAACGCGGGTCGCGGGCCGGCGATGCGCAGGCCGAGGCCGCCGCCGGCGGGGAGGTCGGCTTCCACGCGCTCGCGCAGGGTCAGCCCGCGCTCGTCGTGCAGGTCGCGGTCGTAGACGCCGAGGGTGACGCGGTGCGGGCTGCTGCCGCCGTCCCCGGCGGTCGCGGTTTCGGAGAGGACGCCGGCGCTGCCCAGGTGCCGGACGTCGAGGTGCCAGGTGCCGTTGTCGGCCGTGACGCCGGGCACGAGGGTGTCGACGCCGACGGTGCGCAGCCAGCTATCGGCCCAGGCGTGGACGTCGCGGTCGGTGGCCGAGGCGAGGGAGTCGATGAAGTCGGCGAGGGTGGCGTTGCCGAACCTGTGCCGGGCGAAGTGGGTGTTGATGCCGGCGAGGAAGTCCTTCTCGCCGAGCCAGACGGCTAGCTGACGCAGCGCGGAGGCGCCCTTGGCGTAGGAGATGCCGTCGAAGTTGAGCAGCGCGGAGGCCGTGTCGTCGACGTTCTCGGGGGCGACCGGGTGGGTGGTGGGCCGCTGGTCGGCGTCGTAGCCCCAGGACTTGCGGGTGACGCCGAACTCGGTCCAGGGGTCGGTGAACCGGGTGGCCTCGGCGGTGGTCTGGTAGCCCATGTACTCGGCGAAGGACTCGTTCAGCCAGATGTCGTCCCACCACTTGAGGGTCACGAGGTCGCCGAACCACATGTGGGCCATCTCGTGCGCGATGACCATGGCGCGGGTCTGCCGCTCGGTGTCGGTGACGGCGGAGCGGTAGACGAAGTCGTCGCGGAAGGTGACCAGGCCCGGGTTCTCCATGGCGCCGGCGTTGAACTCGGGGACGAACGCCTGGTCGTAGGAGTCGAAGGGGTAGGGCTCCTCGAACTTCTCGTGGTAGCGGTCGAAGCACGCGCGCGTGACGTCGAAGATCTCGTCGGCGTCGGCGTCCAGGTGGGGCGCGAGCGAGCGGCGGCAGTGGATGCCGAAGGGCAGTCCGCGGTGCTCGGTGCGCAGCGAGTGCCAGGGACCGGCGGCCACGGCGGCGAGGTAGGTGGAGATCAGCGGGGTGGGCGCGGCCTGCCAGAGGCCGTCGCCGCGCTGCTCGGTGACGCCGTTGGCGAGGACGCTCCAGCCCTCCGGCGCCCGGACGGAGATCTCGAAGACGGCCTTCAGGTCGGGCTGGTCGAAGACGGCGAAGACCCGCTGGACGTCGTCCATGAAGATCTGCGTGTAGACGTACGTCTCGCCGTCACTCGGATCGGTGAAGCGGTGCATGCCCTCGCCGGTGCGGGAGTAGCGCATGACCGCGTCGACGCGCAGCTCGTGCTCGCCGGCGGTGAGGTTGCGCAGCGGGAGCCGTCCCTCGTGCAGCGACTCCGGGTCGAGCGGCCGTCCGTCCAGGGTGACGCCGCGCAGTTCGGCGGGCTTCAGCTCGACGAACGTCTCCCCGTCGGACCGGGCGGTGAACCGGATCGCGGTCCGGGAGCCGAAGGTCTCGTCCCCGGTGGTGAGGTCCAGTTCGATCGTGTAGCGGTGGACGTCGAGGAACTGTGCTCGGAGCTGCGCTTCGTCGCGCGTGAGTACGGACATGCAGGCCATGCTGCCTGATGGGGCCGACAGCGCACAGGGGCGGATCGGTACACGGCTTATGTCCTTTGTGCGCCCCTGGCCGGTCCGCCGCCCGGTCCCCCCGCCGGTCGGGCGGCCGGTCCGCCGGTCAGACGGCGTCCGCCGCGTCCCCGCTGTGGGTGTCCTCGGCGATCCGCTCGTGGTGCCGGATCACCTCGGCGATGATGAAGTTCAGGAACTTCTCGGCGAACGCCGGGTCGAGCTTGGCGTTCTCGGCGAGGCGACGCAGCCGATCGATCTGCCGGGCCTCGCGGGCCGGGTCGGCGGGCGGCAACTGGTGCACCGCCTTGAGCCTGCCGACCTGCTGGGTGGCCTTGAAACGCTCGGCGAGCATGTGGACGACGGCCGCGTCGATGTTGTCGATGCTGTCGCGCAGCCGCTCCAGTTCATGGCGGACCTCGGGGTCCACGGCACCCGTGCGGGAATTGCTGGTCGTCATGGACGCCAACCCTATGTGCTGGAGCGGCCGGCCCCCACGAGGTGTCCGGGGACCGGATCGCCGGGCGGATCCCCGGGGCCGGGATCCGCCTACAGTGGAGGGGAGTTCCGGCGTCTGAAGGGGGTAAGGACGTGGCGAACGGCGGACCGGTCGAGCACGGCTACCCGCATCTGGAGACGGTCCGGGCCGCGGTCACCGCGCTGTACCGGCGGCTGTCCCACGGCACCGTGGAGACGTTCTCGGCCAGCGTGACCCCCGCCGACGTCGCCTTCTGCGACACCGACGACCTGCATCTGGGCGCCCAGCGCGTGGCCCGCGAGATCGTGCGGCACTTCCGGCTGCCGGACGCGCGGCTGATCGTCGGCTTCCGGGAGATGACCCATGCGGCCAACGTGGAACTGACCTCGGGCCCGGAGTACTTCGTCGAGCTGAACGACCGGTTCCGTGCCCATCGCCGGGACATCGGCGCCGCGCTCGCCCACGAGGTGGCCCACGTCTACCTGCACCGCCTGGACCTCTCGTTCCCCACCACGGCCGAGAACGAGATACTGACGGACACCGTGACGGCCTACCTGGGCGCGGGCTGGCTGCTGCTGGACGCCTACCGGGAGGACGGCGTCTCCTCCCAGAAGCTCGGCTATCTCACCCCGGAGGAGTTCGGTTACGTCCTGGCCAAGCGGGCCCTGTTCTTCCACGAGGACCCGTCCGTGTGGTTCACCAGTCCGCAGGCCCACACCGCCTACGTCAGGGGAATGGCCCGGGCCCGCCGCGACGAGCAGCAGCCGCCGCTCACCGCGGCCGGCTGGGCGGGCCGCCGCCGCTACGCCCACGATCGCCGCCACGCCCCGGACGTGCCCCCGGCCGCCTCGTACGCCTTCGCCCCCGACGGCCTCGGTCACCTCCAGGTGACCTTTCCCTGCCCGACCTGCCACCAGCGGATCAGGCTGCCGGTCCGGGGGCGGGTACGGGCGCGGTGCGGGTTGTGCCGGACGGTGCTGGAGTGCGACACGTAGGTCGTGCGCCGTGGCCGGCCGCCCCGCATCGACACCGCCCGGACGTGCAACGGCGCCTGCCCAGTCGTCCGGTCGGGGACAGGCGGGCAGGCGCCGTCAGTGTTCCGTACGCCTTTGTACGGGACGTCTTCGTGGCCGCCGTCAGACCGCCAGGGCGCGGTCCGTCGGGCGGATCGGGGCCGGCAGGTCACTGGCCCCGGTCAGGTGGCGGTCGACGCCGCGGGCGGCCGAGCGGCCCTCCGCGATCGCCCACACGATCAGGGACTGGCCGCGGCCGGCGTCACCGGCGACGAACACACCCGGCACGTTGGTCTGGAATTCGGCGTCGCGGGCGATGTTACCGCGTGCGTCCAGCTCCAGGCCGAACTGGTCGACCAAACCGTTCTCCCGGTCGGTGCCGGTGAAGCCCATGGCGAGGGTGACAAGCTGGGCGGGGATCCTGCGCTCGGTGCCCGGCTTCTGGGTCAGGCGGCCGTCGACGAACTCGACCTCGGCGAGGTGCAGCCACTGCACGTTGCCGTCCTCGTCGCCCTCGAAGTGGGTGGTGGAGGCGGAGTAGATCCGCTCGCCGCCCTCCTCGTGCGCCGAGGTGACCTTGTAGAGGATCGGGAAGGTCGGCCAGGGCTGGTTCGCCGGGTGCCGCTCGTCGTTGGGGCGGGGCATGATCTCCAGTTGCGTGACGGAGGCCGCGCCCTGGCGGTGGGCGGTGCCCACGCAGTCGGCGCCGGTGTCGCCGCCGCCGATGACGACGACGTGCTTGCCCTCGGCCGAGATCGGGGCGGTGACGTAGTCGCCCTCCTGCACCTTGTTGGCCAGGGGCAGGAACTCCATCGCCTGGTAGATGCCCTTCAGCTCGCGGCCCGGCGCCGGCAGGTCGCGCGCGGTCGTGGCACCGGCGGCGATCACGATCGCGTCGTACCGCTTCTTCAGGTCGCGGGCGTTGATGTCGCGGCCGATCTCGACGCCGGTGCGGAAGCGGGTGCCCTCCGCGCGCATCTGCTCGATGCGGCGGTTGATGTGCCGCTTCTCCATCTTGAACTCGGGGATGCCGTACCGCAGCAGGCCCCCGACGCGGTCCGCGCGCTCGTAGACGGCGACCGTGTGGCCGGCCCGGGTGAGCTGCTGGGCTGCGGCGAGACCCGCCGGTCCGGAGCCGATGACCGCGACCGTCTTGCCGGACAGGCGCTCGGGGATCTGCGGGGCGACGTCCCCGGTCTCCCACGCCTTGTCGATGATCGAGACCTCGACGTTCTTGATGGTGACCGGCGGCTGGTTGATGCCGAGCACGCACGCCGACTCGCAGGGGGCCGGGCAGAGGCGACCGGTGAACTCCGGGAAGTTGTTGGTCGCGTGCAGGCGCTCCTGGGCGGCGGCCCAGTCCTCGCGGTACGCGTAGTCGTTCCACTCGGGGATCAGGTTCCCCAGTGGACAGCCGTTGTGGCAGAAGGGGATGCCGCAGTCCATGCACCGGCTGGCCTGCTTGCTGATGATCGGCAGCAGGGAACCGGGGACGTAGACCTCGTTCCAGTCCTTGACGCGCTCACCGACGGGACGGGTCTTGGCGACCTCGCGGCCGTGGTTCAGGAAGCCCTTCGGGTCAGCCATTGATCGCCGCCTCCATCATCTTCTCGGTGATCTCGGTCTCGGGGAGACCGGCTCGCTCGGCGGCGTCCTTGGCGGCGAGCACTGCCTTGTACGTGCTGGGGATGATCTTGCCGAACCGCTCCACGGCCGTGTCCCAGTCGGCGAGCAGCTTCGCGGCGACCGTCGAGGCGGTCTCCTCGGCGTGGCGGCGCACCACGTCGTGCAGCCACTGCTTGTCCGTGTCGTCCAGCGCCTCGACGGCACCGGCGTTGCCGGCGTTGACGTTGTCGCGGTCGAGGTCGATGACGTACGCGATGCCGCCGGACATGCCCGCCGCGAAGTTGCGGCCGGTCGGGCCGAGGACGACCGCGTGACCGCCGGTCATGTACTCGCAGCCGTGGTCGCCCACGCCCTCGGAGACGACGGTCGCGCCGGAGTTGCGGACGCAGAACCGCTCACCGCTACGGCCGCGCAGGAACAGCTCGCCGCCGGTGGCGCCGTAGGCGATGGTGTTGCCCGCGATGGTCGAGTACTCGGCGAGGTGGTCGGCCGCGCGGTCCGGGCGGACGACGATCCGGCCGCCGGACAGGCCCTTGCCGACGTAGTCGTTGGCGTCGCCCTCCAGGCGCAGCGTGACGCCGCGCGGCAGGAACGCGCCGAAGGACTGGCCGGCGGAGCCGGTGAAGGTGATGTCGATGGTGTCGTCGGGCAGGCCCGCGCCGCCGAACTTCTTCGTCACCTCGTGGCCGAGCATGGTGCCGACCGTGCGGTTGATGTTGCGGATGGCGACCTGGGCGCGCACCGGCTGCGCTTCTGTGGCGTCGTCGGCCGCGAGGGCGTCGGCGGCGAGCTTGATCAGCTCGTTGTCCAGGGCCTTCTCCAGGCCGTGGTCCTGGGCGATCACCCGGTGGCGGACGGCGCCCGCGGGCAGGTCGGGCACGTGGAACAGCGGCTTCAGGTTCAGGCCCTGGGCCTTCCAGTGGTCGACCGCGCGCTCGACGTCCAGCACCTCGGCGTGGCCGACGGCCTCCTCGATGGAGCGGAAGCCCAGCTCGGCCAGCAGCTCGCGGACCTCCTCGGCGATGAACCGGAAGAAGTTGACCACGTGCTCGGCCTTGCCGGCGAAGCGCTCGCGCAGGGCCGGGTTCTGGGTGGCGATGCCGACCGGGCAGGTGTCCAGGTGGCAGACGCGCATCATCACGCAGCCGGAGACGACGAGCGGCGCGGTCGCGAAACCGAACTCCTCGGCGCCGAGCAGCGCGGCGATGACCACGTCACGGCCGGTCTTCAGCTGACCGTCCGTCTGGACCACGATCCGGTCGCGCAGGCCGTTGAGCAGCAGGGTCTGCTGGGTCTCGGCGAGGCCCAGCTCCCAGGGGCCGCCCGCGTGCTTCAGCGACGTCAGCGGGGACGCGCCCGTGCCGCCGTCGTGCCCGGAGATCAGGACGACGTCCGCGTGCGCCTTGGACACACCCGCCGCGACCGTGCCGACGCCGACCTCGGAGACCAGCTTCACGTGGATCCGCGCCTGCGGGTTCGCGTTCTTCAGGTCGTGGATGAGCTGGGCGAGGTCCTCGATGGAGTAGATGTCGTGGTGCGGCGGCGGGGAGATCAGGCCGACGCCCGGCGTGGAGTGACGCGTCTTCGCGACCCACGGGTAGACCTTGTGGCCGGGCAGTTGGCCGCCCTCGCCGGGCTTGGCGCCCTGGGCCATCTTGATCTGGATGTCGTCCGCGTTGACCAGGTACTCGCTGGTGACGCCGAAGCGGCCGGAGGCGACCTGCTTGATGGCGGACCGGCGGGCCGGGTCGTACAGGCGCTCGGAGTCCTCGCCGCCCTCACCGGTGTTGGACTTGCCGCCCAGCTCGTTCATGGCGATGGCGAGGGTCTCGTGCGCCTCCTTGGAGATGGAGCCGTACGACATGGCGCCGGTCGAGAACCGCTTGACGATCTCGGAGACCGGCTCGACCTCCTCGACGGGGATCGGGCCCCGCTCCGACTTGAAGCCGAACAGGCCGCGCAGCGTCATCAGGCGCTCGGACTGCTCGTTCACGCGGTCGGTGTACTTCTTGAAGATGTCGAAGCTTCCGGTGCGCGTGGAGTGCTGGAGGCGGAAGACCGTCTCCGGGTCGAACAGGTGCGGTTCTCCCTCGCGGCGCCACTGGTACTCGCCGCCGATCTCCAGCGCGCGGTGCGCGGGAGCGATGCCGGAGGCGGGGTAGGCCTTGGCGTGGCGGGCGGCGACCTCCCGGGCGATGACGTCGATGCCGACGCCGCCGATCTTGGTGGCGGTGCCGTTGAAGTACTTCCCCACGAAGGTCGCGTCCAGGCCGACGGCCTCGAAGACCTGGGCGCCGCGGTAGGAGGCGACGGTGGAGATGCCCATCTTGGACATGACCTTCAGGACGCCCTTGCCCAGGGCGTAGATCAGGTTCTTGATGGCCTGCTCGGGCTCCAGGCCGTTCAGGAAGGTGCCGGCGCGCAGCAGGTCCTCGACGGACTCCATCGCCAGGTACGGGTTGACGGCGGCGGCGCCGTAGCCGATGAGCAGGGCGATGTGGTGCACCTCGCGGACGTCGCCGGCCTCGACCAGCAGGCCGACCTGGGTGCGCTGCTTGGTGCGGATGAGGTGGTGGTGGACGGCCGAGGTGAGCAGCAGCGACGGGATCGGCGCGTGCTCGGCGTCGGAGTGCCGGTCCGACAGGACGATCAGCCGGGCGCCGTTCCCGATGGCCGCGTCGGCCTCGGCGCAGATCTCCTCGATGCGCGCGGCGAGCGTCTCGCCGCCGCCGGAGACGCGGTACAGGCCGGAGAGGGTCGCGGCCTTGAAGCCCGGCATGTCGCCGTCGGCGTTGATGTGGATGAGCTTGGCCAGCTCGTCGTTGTCGATCACCGGGAAGGGCAGGGTGACCGTGCGGCACGAGGCGGCCGTCGGCTCCAGCAGGTTGCCCTCCGGGCCCAGCGACGAGCGCAGGGAGGTGACCAGTTCCTCGCGGATCGCGTCCAGCGGCGGGTTGGTGACCTGCGCGAAGAGCTGGGTGAAGTAGTCGAAGAGCAGCCGCGGGCGCTCGGACAGGGCCGCGATGGGCGAGTCCGTGCCCATGGAACCGATCGGCTCGGTGCCGGTGCGGGCCATCGGCGCGAGGATGATGCGCAGCTCCTCCTCGGTGTACCCGAAGGTCTGCTGGCGGCGGGTGACCGAGGCGTGGGTGTGGATGATGTGCTCGCGCTCGGGCAGGTCGCCCAGCTCGATCACGCCGGCCTCCAGCCACTCGGAGTACGGCTTCTCGGCGGCGAGGGCCGCCTTGATCTCGTCATCCTCGATGATGCGGTGCTCGGCGGTGTCCACGAGGAACATGCGGCCGGGCTGGAGGCGGCCCTTGCGGACGACCTTGGCCGGGTCGATGTCGAGGACGCCGACCTCGGAGCCGAGGACGACGAGGCCGTCGTCGGTGACCCAGTAGCGCCCGGGACGCAGGCCGTTGCGGTCGAGGACGGCGCCGACCTGGGTGCCGTCGGTGAAGGTGACGCAGGCCGGGCCGTCCCAGGGCTCCATCATCGTGGCGTGGAACTGGTAGAAGGCGCGCCGGGCCGGGGCCATGGTGGCGTGGTTCTCCCACGCCTCGGGGATCATCATCAGCACGGAGTGCGGCAGCGAGCGGCCGCCCAGGTGCAGGAGCTCCAGGACCTCGTCGAAGGAGGCGGAGTCGGAGGCGTCCGGGGTGCAGAGCGGGAAGATCCGCTCGAGGGCCTTCTCGTCCGAGCCGAACAGGCCGGAGACGAGCTGCGACTCGCGGGCCTGCATCCAGTTGCGGTTGCCCTTGACGGTGTTGATCTCACCGTTGTGGGCGACGAAGCGGTACGGGTGTGCCAGCGGCCACGACGGGAAGGTGTTCGTGGAGAACCGGGAGTGCACGAGCGCGATCGCGGAGGCGAAGCGGCGGTCGGACAGGTCCGGGAAGAAGGGCTCGAGCTGGCCGGTGGTCAGCATGCCCTTGTAGACGATCGTCCGGGCGGACAGGGACGGGAAGTAGACCCCGGCCTCCCGCTCGGCGCGCTTGCGCAGCACGAACGCCTTGCGGTCCAGCGCGATGCCCTCGCTGGCGCCTCCCCCGGGCTCCGTCCCGGTCACGAAGATCTGGCGGAAGGCCGGCATGGTGGAGCGGGCGGTGGCGCCGAGCAGCTCCGGGGCGACCGGGACCGCGCGCCAGCCGAGGACGGTCAGCTCCTCCTCGGCGGCGATCGTCTCGATGCGCGAGACGGCGGCCTCGGCGCCGTCCTCCGGGAGAAAGGCGATGCCTACCGCGTAGGAGCCGGCTGGGGGAAGGTCGAATCCGGCCACCTCACGCAGGAAGGCGTCGGGAACCTGGGAGAGGATGCCCGCACCGTCGCCCGAGTCGGGCTCGGAGCCGGTGGCACCGCGGTGCTCCAGGTTGCGCAGGACGGTGAGTGCCTGCTCGACCAGCGTGTGGGACGCCTCGCCGGTAAGAGTGGCGACGAAACCGACGCCACAGGCGTCGTGTTCGTTGCGGGGGTCGTACATACCCTGCGCAGCAGGGCGAGCATCCATGAACGACCAGTTCTGGCCGTTCTCGGAATGCTGGGACGGCTGGCGCGGCGTACGCATCGGCTCTCCCGTCGTCGTCATATGGCATGTGGCAGGTGCCGAGGGACGACGTTGGCCCTCTGCGTCAGATCAAAATTTCGTGCAGGTTACATGATGGAGCGGTTCTCGGGAACCGGATACTGCGTTCCAACATGCGGACGCCACGGTCGCGGCGGAGGTGCCGCGCGAACGCGGCGCGTGCCGTGGGTGGCGGCGGGTGCCGCGCTGTGGCGGCGAACGGTGTCGCGGGGGCCGTTACGGCCAGGATCGGTCGGATCCGCGTCCGTCGGCCCGGAGGGGCCGGGGGGAGCGTCATCGCCCACCCCGCAGGTGTGCGGCAGGCGTCATTGCCCACAGCGCTTACGGCTGATGCCCGGTGGTCATGCGCGCGAAACCAGCGAGTAACGGCTACTTATGCGGTCCCTCGCATAGCTAGCGGTCGCGCTATCCTACGGCCGTTCCGAACAGAGTGCCCAGGGCGTACGTCACACCGGCCGCCGCACCGCCGAGCGCGAGCTGCCGCAGGCCGCTGAACCACCAGCTACGCGCGGTCACCCGGGCCACGACGGCACCGCACCCGAAGAGGCCGACGAGGGCGAGCAGCACAGCGGGCCACAGCACGGTCGCGCCGAGCAGGTACGGCAGCAGGGGCAGCAGGGCGCCGAGCGCGAACGACCCGAAGGAGGAGACGGCCGCGACCAGCGGCGAGGGCAGGTCGCCGGGGTCGATGCCCAGCTCCTCACGGGCGTGGATCTCCAGGGCCTGCTCGGGGTCCTGGGAGAGCTGTCGGGCGACCTGCCGGGCCAGCCCGGGCTCGACCCCGCGGGCCATGTACAGCGCCGCCAGCTCGTCCTCCTCGTCCTGCGGGTGCTTGCGCAGCTCACGGCGTTCGACGTCGAGTTCGGCCTCGACGAGCTCCCGCTGCGAGGCGACCGAGGTGTACTCGCCGGCAGCCATGGAGAAGGCACCGGCGGCGAGCCCCGCGAGGCCGGTGATGATGATGGTGTGCTGGCCCACGGACCCGCCGGCCACGCCCGTCATCAGGGCGAGGTTGGAGACCAGGCCGTCCATCGCACCGAAGACGGCGGGGCGCAGCCAGCCGCCGTTGACGTCGCGGTGGGTGTGGTTGTCGCGGTGCGCCTCGTGGAGCGCGGCCTCGGTTTCGATGATCGCCATGCGGGTCCCCCAGGATAGCTAAGCCAAAGCTAACTTTGGACGAGATCTAGTCTTCGACAACTCCGAATCTACCCTCCCGATTCCTCGCCCGCCACCAAGGAAAGGCTGGGCTAACCTGCGGTTTTCCCTCGTGTCCACAGCGGTCGCCCGGCCCGCCCGAGAGGATGATCGGGACATGGCACCCGAAATCTTGAAACACCCCAAAAGACACAGAACGCTCAAAAGTGGTCGCTCGTCCGACCTGGCGGCAGCCGTCGCACAGGCCCGCCCCGACGCGGCTCCCGACACGGTGGCGGCCCACACCGTCAGCAGCGTCTACGCGGCGATGACCACGGCCACCGCCATCGCCGCCGGCTTCCACAACGGTATCGGCTTCGACACCCTGGCCCACCTCACCCGCCCGGAGGCGACCCGCCCATGACCCAGATCGCGGTCCTCGGCAGCACGAACATGGACCTCGTCACCTACGTCGCCAGGGCCCCGCAGCGCGGGGAGACCGTGACCGGGCGGGAGTTCCGTACGGTCCCCGGCGGCAAGGGTGCCAATCAGGCGATCGCCGCCGCCCGCGCCGGCGCCACCGTCTCGATGATCGGCGCGGTCGGCAACGACGCCTTCGGCATGCGGCTCCGGGACACCCTGGAACACTCCGGGGTGGACACCGACTCCCTGCGCACGGTCGAGGGCCCCTCCGGCACCGCGCACATCGTGGTGGACGACGAGGGCGGCAACTCCATCGTCGTCATCCCGGGCGCGAACGGCACCGTCGACCACCTCTCCCCCGGCGACGAGGGGGTGATCGCCTCCGCCGACGCCCTGCTGCTGCAACTGGAGATCCCGCCGGCGGCGGTCGTCGCGGGCGCGCAGGCGGCACACCGGCACGGGGTGCGTACGGTGCTGACCCCGTCCCCCGTCCGTCCGCTGCCGCCCGAACTCCTCGCCGCCACCGACCTGTTGGTGCCGAACGAATACGAGGCGATCACCCTCACCGGGCGCACCGACCCGCGCGAGGCGGCGGCCGCCCTGCTGGAGCTGGTGCCCCAGGTCGTCGTCACCCTGGGCGCGACGGGCTGTCTGTACCGGGCCCGGGGCACCGAGCCGCTGGTGGTGCCCGCGCCCCGCGTGACCGCGGTCGATTCCACCGGCGCGGGCGACACCTTCGCCGGCGCGCTCGCCGTGGCCCTCGCCGAGGAGAGACCGGTGCGCGAGGCCCTGTCCTGGGCCGCTGCCGCGGCGGCGATCTCCGTGCAGCGGGCCGGGGCGTCGGCGTCGATGCCGTACCGGCCGGAGATCGAGGCGCGGTACGGCACGTGAGGGCGACGGCACCGGCCGCCCGCACGTGCCGAGGGCGCCCGGAGGATCCCGGACGCCCTCGGTGCCGTACGTCCGGCGGTCAGGTCTTCTCGGCCGACTCCGCCTCGTTCTTCCGCGGCTCCCCGGACCCCTCGGTCCTCTCCTCGGCCCCGGCACCCGCCTCCGTACCGCCGTCGGTCCCGGCACCGCCGCCGGCCTCCGCGTCAGCGGCGGCCGGAGCGCCGGAGACGTCCGGCTCCACGACGGCCTCCCGGCCCGGCCGCTTCTTCGCCGACACCACGAGGTACGCCACCGCGAGCAGGAACACGACCAGGGCCGTCCAGTCGTTGAGGCGCAGGCCCAGGATGTGGTGGGCGTCGTCCACGCGCATGTACTCGATCCAGCCGCGGCCCACGCAGTAGGCCGCGACGTACAGCGCGAACGCCCGGCCGTGGCCCAGCTCGAAGCGGCGGTCGGCCCAGATCACGAGGAGGGCGACACCGACGCACCACAGGGACTCGTAGAGGAAGGTCGGGTGGTAGTAGCCCGGCACCCGGCCGCCCTCGGCGGAGGTGATGTGCAGCGCCCAGGGAAGATGCGTCTCCCGGCCGTACAGCTCCTGGTTGAACCAGTTGCCCCAACGGCCGATGGCCTGCGCGAACGCGATGCCGGGCGCGACGGCGTCGGCGTACGCCGGCAGCGGGACGCCCCGGCGGCGCGCGCCGATCCACGCGCCGAGCGCGCCGAGGGCGATCGCGCCCCAGATGCCCAGGCCGCCCTCCCACACCTTGAAGGCGTCCACCCAGTCACGGCCCTTGCTGAAGTACAGCTCGTAGTCCGTGATCACGTGGTAGAGCCGGCCGCCGACGAGGCCGAACGGGACGGCCCAGACGGCGATGTCGGCGACCGTGCCGGACTGTCCGCCGCGGGCGATCCAGCGCTTGTTGCCGAGCCAGACGGCAACGAAGACGCCGATGATGATGCAGAAGGCGTAGCCGCGCAGCGGGATGGGGCCGAGGTACAGCACCCCGTGCGACGGGCTGGGAATGTAGGCAAGTTCCATGGCAGGTCCGACGCTACCGTGCCGGGCCGTGGGGACGGCGGGCAGCCCGGCTACGGGTCCATAACGGGGGCGTGCGGGAGGCGCTCATCCCTGGCCGGCCGTCTCCACCAGCCGCTTGAGCCTGGCCGGGGACATCGTCCGATCCTCCATGATGTTCTTGCCGCCGAGCAGGACGGTCGGCGTGCTGTTGTAACCGGCGGCGCCCATGGCCCGGTGGGACTTGTTCACCCAGGTGAGGTGGGTGCCGTCCTTGACGCAGGTGCGGAACGCGGGGGTGTCCAGGCCCTTCACCTTGCCGGCCAGCCGGATCAGCGTGTCGTTGTCGCCGAGGGTGTCGACGCTCTCCTGGGGCTGGTTGTCGTACAGCACGTCGTGGTACTCGCGGAACTTTCCGGCGTCCTGGGCGCAGGCCGCGGCGTTGGCCGCGCGCAGGGAGCCGGCGCCGCCGAGGTTGCCGTCGATCAGCCGGACCAGGTGGTAGTCGACTCTGAGCTTGCCGGCGTCGGTCAGTTGGTGGAGGGTCGGCCGGTACACCGTCTCGAAGGCCCGGCAGGCCGGGCAACGGAAGTCCTCCCAGACGGTGAGCGTCGGCCTGGCGCCGTCCTTGCCGACCGGGATCGCGAGGCTGTCCTTGCCCTGCGCGCCCGAGGGCGCCACGACCGGGCCCGCGCTGCTGCCCTTGTCCTTGCCGGCGTGGGCGGCGATCACGCCGATCACCGCCGCGAGGCCGAGGACACAGACCACGCTCGCGCCCACGATCAACGTGCGCCGCCGCTTGTCCCCGGCCTTCTGCTTCTCACGCTCGACCGCCAGCCGCTCCCGGGCGGTGCGCTTTCCGTCACGGTTCTTCTCGCTCACACCCCCAGAACGAACCGGGGAGGCGCAGCGCGCCTCCCCGGCCCAAGGTCCACCCCTTCGAGTGACCGCGCCCCCTGGAAAGGGGATCCCGCGTGCGGTCACACCTGTCCGCGGACGCCCTTCGCCAGGTCCGCCGCCAGCTCGCGGACCGCCGCGAGGCCGGAGGCGTGGTCGGGGGCGTCCAGCATCCGCTTCACGAACGCCGAGCCGACGATGACGCCGTCGGCGAAGCCGGCGACCTGGGCGGCCTGGGCCGCGTCGGAGACGCCGAGCCCGACACAGACGGGCAGGCCGCTGCCGGTGGCACGGGTGCGCTCGACCAGCTCGTGAGCCTGCGCGCCGACGGACGCGCGGGTGCCGGTGACGCCCATGAGGGAGGCGGCGTAGACGAAGCCGCTGCCCGCCGCGGTGATCCGGGCGAGCCGCTCGTCCCGGCTGCTCGGCGCCACGACGAAGACGGTCGCCAGGCCGTGCTTCTCGGCGTGCTCCCGCCACAGCGCCGACTCCTGCACGGGCAGGTCGGGCAGGATGCAGCCCGCGCCGCCCGCCTCGGCCAGCTCGGCGGTGAAGCGCTCGACGCCGTACCGGTCGATCGGGTTCCAGTACGTCATGACCAGCACGGGCTTGCCGGTGGCCGCGTGGGCCTCCCTGACCGTGCGCATGACGTCCACGATCTTCACCCCGCCGCGCAGGGCGATGTCGTCGGCGGTCTGGATGACCGGGCCGTCCAGGACCGGGTCGCTGTGCGGCAGGCCGACCTCGACGATGTCGGCGCCGCCGTCGAGGACGGCCTTGACCGCCTCGATGCCGCCGTCCACGGTCGGGAAGCCGGCCGGGAGGTAGGCGATGAGTGCGGCGCGGCCCTCGGCCTTCGCGGCGGCGAGGGTGTCCGACAGCAACTGGATGGTGCCGCTCACTTGGCGTCCCCCTCGATCTCGGCGGTGTCGGCTTCGTCGGCGGCCACCTCGGCGTCGGTGTCGTACAGGCCGAAGTAGCGGGCGGCGGTGTCCATGTCCTTGTCGCCGCGGCCCGAGAGGTTGACGAGGACGAGGCCGTCCGGGCCCAGCTCCCTGCCGACCTCCAGGGCGCCGGCGAGGGCGTGGGCGCTCTCGATGGCCGGGATGATGCCCTCGGTGCGCGACAGCAGGCGCAGGGCCTGCATGGCGGCGTCGTCGGTGACCGCGCGGTACTCGCCGCGGCCGGAGTTCTTCAGATAGGCGTGCTCGGGGCCGACGCCCGGGTAGTCCAGGCCGGCCGAGATCGAGTACGGCTCGGTGATCTGGCCCTCCTCGTCCTGGAGGACGTAGGAGCGGGAGCCGTGCAGGATGCCGGGCTCGCCGGCGGTGAGGGTGGCCGCGTGCTCGCCGCTCTCGATGCCGTGGCCGGCGGGCTCGCAGCCGATCAGGCGGACGCCCTCGTCGGGGAGGAAGGCGTGGAAGAGGCCGATGGCGTTGGAGCCGCCGCCGACGCAGGCGACGGCGGCGTCCGGGAGGCGCCCGGCACGCTCCAGAAGCTGCCGGCGGGCCTCCACCCCGATCACCCGGTGGAAGTCGCGCACCATGGCCGGGAAGGGGTGGGGGCCGGCGACCGTGCCGAACAGGTAGTGGGTGTGGTCGACGTTGGCGACCCAGTCCCGGAACGCCTCGTTGATGGCGTCCTTGAGGGTGCGGCTGCCGGACTTCACGGCGACGACCTCGGCACCGAGCATGCGCATACGGGCCACGTTGAGGGCCTGGCGCTCGGTGTCGATCTCACCCATGTAGATCGTGCAGTCGAGGCCGAACAGCGCGCAGGCGGTGGCGGTCGCGACACCGTGCTGGCCGGCGCCGGTCTCGGCGATGACCCGGGTCTTGCCCATGCGCCGGGTCAGCAGGGCCTGGCCGAGCACGTTGTTGATCTTGTGGGAGCCGGTGTGGTTGAGGTCCTCGCGCTTGAGGAACACCCGGGCGCCGCCCGCGTGCTCGGCGAAACGGGGGACCTCGGTGAGGGCGCTGGGGCGGCCCGTGTAGTGGGCGAGCAGATCGTCGAGTTCGCGGGCGAACTCGGGGTCCGCCTTCGCCTTGTCGTACTCGACGGCGACCTCGTCCACGGCGGCGACGAGGGCCTCCGGGATGAACGTGCCGCCGAACGCGCCGAAGTAGCCTCCCGCGCTGGGCACCTGCCCCTCGGGGTCAGGGATGAAGAACTGGCTGGGCATGCGGATACCTCACGGTGAGTGTGGTGAAGAGACACTGATCGCCGTGGGGGCGGGGCTTGTCGGACGTCAGGCCGTTGGTGACCGGTCGCGCCCGCGCGGCGGTAGCCGCAGATCGAACAGAGCCCCGCGCCCCTGGAGGGCGCGGTGCCATCGACGGCCGTTCACCTGACCGGGTTCGTCCCCGATGACGTACCGCACGCGACGGCCGTGCACCCGGCGGGCGGGCGCGCGGCAGCCCCGCGGGCGGCAGCCGCGCGCGAGGCGGGCGTACCGGTCCACGGTCGTCACAGTGGTCGTCGTCCTCATCGGAAGCCAAGCCTAACGGGAGGTCAGCCGCGTCCGTGCCGCAATGCCGGATGCTCGCCCGCCGCCACCAGGTCGGCGACGGCCGCCTTGGGGTCGCGGCCGGTCACCAGGGACTCGCCGACCAGGACCGCGTCGGCGCCGGCGTTGGCGTAGGCGATCAGGTCGTGCGGCCCGCGCACTCCGGACTCGGCCACCTTGACGACGCTGTCCGGGATCTCCGGGGCGATCCGCTCGAAGGTGCCGCGGTCGACCTCCAGCGTCCTGAGGTCCCGCGCGTTGACGCCGATGACCCTCGCGCCCGCGTCCACCGCCCGCTCGACCTCGTCCTCGTCGTGCACCTCGACGATGGGCGTCAGGCCGATGGACACCGCCCGCTCGATCAGCGACTCCAGGGCCGGCTGGTCCAGCGCGGCCACGATCAGCAGCGCGAGGTCGGCGCCGTACGCCCGGGCCTCCCAGAGCTGGTACGACGTGACGATGAAATCCTTGCGCAGCACCGGGATGTCCACGCGCGCGCGGACGGTCTCCAGGTCGGCGAGGGAGCCGCCGAAGCGGCGCTGTTCGGTGAGCACGGAGATCACGGCCGCGCCGCCCGCCTCGTAGTCCGCCGCGAGTGCGGCCGGGTCGGCGATCGCCGCCAGCGCGCCCTTGGACGGGCTGGAGCGCTTGACCTCGCAGATCACCTTGACGCCGTCGCCCTTGAGCGCGGCCACCCCGTCCTTGGCGGCCGGGGCCTTCGCCGCACGCTCCTTGAGCTCGTCGAGGCTGACGCGTGCCTGCCGCTCCGCGAGGTCGGCACGGACTCCGTCGATGATCTCGTCGAGCACACTCACGCGAGCGGCCCCCTTTCAGGACGGTGGTTCTTCAGGTTCTGAAAACCCGTGGTCACTGCGATGGTATCCGCAGGAGGGCCGAGGCTTCGCATCCACTTCCGGGCGGTCCCACTACCTGGACGTTCGCTGTTCGATCAAGGGTGTAGCCAGCCACCGAACGGCAGGTTCCGGACGACGGTGAACACCAGCAGCAACGCGCCGAGCGCCCACAGCGGTGCCGGCCCGGGGTCGATCCGGACCGGCCGGCCGCGCGCCGCGCGGACCACCCAGACGGCCCACAGCACGGCGAAGCCCAGGCAGGCGGCCACCACCGGCGCGTTGTCGCGCAGGGCGGTGAGGAGGTCGCCGTGGACGAGGGCGTGGGCGCCGCGCAGCCCGCCGCACCCGGGGCAGTACAGGCCGGTGGACCGGTACAGGGGGCAGGCGGGGTAGTGGCCGGGCTCGTTCGGGTCGACGGCGCCGACGTAGGCGAAGGCCCCGCCGGCCGCCGCGAGCAGCCCCGCCGCGACGGCGAGCCGTCGCCGCACGGGCGGGGGCGGGGCGGGGCGCGGGAGGCTCCGCGGAGCCCAGCACGGGACCGGGGGGCTGTCGGCTTTCACCCGGGCAGCCTCCCCCACGCCCCGGCTCCGCGCACGCGGAGCGCGTCCGGCCGGGGGACGAGGGGGCAGGGCCGCACGCACGCGCACGGGTACGGGTCCGGTCAGCACCCGCGTGCGGAAGGAGGCCATCCCCCCAGGGGACGACGCGGGGGCCGGGTACGGCGAAGGGGCGGGCCGGGTTCCCTTCCGGGTCGCCGGGCCGCCCCTCGGGGAAGCGCTGTGCCGCTCAGCTCTCGGCGCCGGCCGGCTCGCGGGTCGCGGCGGGGGCGGTGTGCGGGGCGGGGCGCGACGCCTTGGGCTGGCCGAGACCCATGGCACGCATGATGGCGCCGACGACGCCACCGAGCACCACGACCACCATGCCGGCCCAGAAGCCGACCGGCCGGGCCATCACCATGAAGGCGCCCGAGACGCAGAAACCGATGAAGGCGATGATGACACCGGTCCAGGCGGCCGGGGTGTGACCGTGGCTGCTGCCCGCCATGACTTGCTCCTCGTTGCTGTGTACGTGTGCGTGTCGAGTACGCGTCGTACGTCGTGTCCGTACGGTTCCGAGCCCGCCCGTCACTGTCCGAGCCGGACGCTCAGTGCCCATTGTCCCGTACGCGTGCGGCCGCAGGACGCGGGGGTGGCGTCTGTTGCGCCACACCGGGCGACACGGGACCGCACCGGGCCCGGCCCGCCGCCGCGGCTCAGGCGCCGGTCGGGTCCTCGCCCCGGTCCAGGGCCTTCCAGATCTCCTCCGGCCGCTCCGGGTCGACCGGCCGGGCCGTGCGCCGCGGGCGGGGCGTGCCGCGCTCGTAGCGGCCGGACATCGCGGGCCACAGCCACCCGTAGCGCAGGGCGAGCAGCCCGGCGAGCAGGATCAGCAGGCCGCCGGCGGCCGCGACGTAGGGCCAGGCGGTGTGGGTGAGCGCGTCGACCGCGGCGGAGGTGTCGCCGCCGGCCCTGGCGGCCTTCTCGTCCAGGGCGGAACTGTCGGAGGCGCCCACGAGGGCGGCGGCGGCGATCCCGGCACCGGACAGCGCGAGCAGCCCGGAGACGGCGAGGCGGCCGGCCCGGCGGACGGCGAAGACGGCGACGAGCGCGGCGAGGCCCACTATGGCGAGGGCCGCGGGGACGCCCGTGACGTCGCTGCCCCTGGCGGTCAGCGGGAAATCGCCGCCGGCCACCGTCGCGGTGCCCTCCGCCCAGCGCTGCCGGGTCGCGAGCAGCGTCACGGCCGCGCCGAGCGCACCGCACAGGAGGGCCGCGGCGAGGCTGCGCCGGCCGGACCGGGCGGGTGCGGCGGCTTCGGAAGGGGGGTGAGGAACGGCAGTCACGTACTCCACTATCGCCTGGACCCCGGGCGAACCGTCACCCGGGGCCTTCTCGGGCGGGTGTCCTACCGGCTCAGCCGGTTCGCCGTGTGCACCGCCCGCAGCACGGCGGCGGCCTTGTTGCGGCATTCCAGGTCCTCGGCGGCCGGGTCGGAGTCGGCGACGATGCCGGCGCCGGCCTGGACGTACGCGGTGCCGTCGCGGAGCAGGGCCGTACGGATGGCGATCGCGGTGTCGGAGTCGCCGGCGAAGTCCAGGTAGCCGACGCAGCCGCCGTACAGTCCGCGCCGGGACGGCTCCACCTCGTCGATGATCTGCATCGCCCGGGGCTTGGGCGCGCCGGAGAGGGTGCCCGCCGGGAAGCACGCGGTGAGCACGTCGAAGGCGGTGCGGCCCGGGGCGACCCTGCCGGTGACGGTCGAGACGATGTGCATCACGTGCGAGTAGCGCTCGACGGACATGAAGTCGACCACCTCGACCGAGCCGGGCTCGCAGACCCTGCCCAGGTCGTTGCGGCCGAGGTCGACGAGCATCAGGTGCTCGGCGCGCTCCTTGGGGTCGGCGAGCAGTTCCTCGGCGAGGGCCTGGTCCTCCTGGGGGGTGGCCCCGCGGTGCCGGGTGCCGGCGATGGGGTGGACCATCGCGCGCCCGTCCTCCACCTTCACCAGGGCCTCCGGGGACGAGCCGACCACGTCGAACCCGTCGAGGCGGAAGAGGTACATGTACGGCGAGGGGTTGGTGGCCCGCAGCACCCGGTAGACGTCCAGGGCGCTCGCCGTGCACGGCGTCTCGAAGCGCTGGGAGGGTACGACCTGGAAGGCCTCGCCCGCGCGGATGCGCTCCTTGATGTCCTCGACGGCCCGCCGGAAGTCGGGGCCGCCCCACAGGGCGGTGTGGTCGGGCAGCTCGGAGGGCGGCAGGACGGCCGGCGGCTGGGCGACGGCGCGGGTGAGGTCGGCCTCCATGGCGTCGAGACGGGCCACGGCGTCCGCGTACGCCTCGTCCACGCCGGTGTCGAGGTCGTTGTGGTTGATCGCGTTGGCGATCAGCAGGACCGAGCCCTCCCAGTGGGTGGTCCATCACGGCGAGGTCGCTGGTCAGCAGCATGGTCAGCTCGGGCAGCCGCAGGTCGTCGCGCTCGCCGGGGCCGATCTTCTCCAGGCGGCGGACGATGTCGTAGCCCAGGTAGCCGACCATGCCGCCGGTGAAGGGCGGCAGGCCCTCCTGGTGCGGGGTGTGCAGGGTCTCCAGGGTGGCGCGCAGGGCCACGAGGGGGTCGCCGTCCACGGGGACGCCGACCGGCGGGGTGCCGAGCCAGTGGGCGCGGCCGTCCCGTGTGGTGAGCGTGGCGGCGCTGCGGACCCCCGACGAAGGAGTACCGGGACCAGGAGCGGCCGTTCTCCGCCGACTCCAGCAGGAAGGTGCCGGGGCGCTCGGCGGCGAGCTTGCGGTAGAGCGCGACCGGGGTGTCACCGTCGGCGAGGAGCTTGCGCGTGACCGGGATGACGCGCCGGTCGGCGGCCAGCTTGCGGAAGGTCTCGAGGTCCATGGCCGCTGACCTTACTGAGCGGAGGCGGTCGGGCCGGAATCGGCGGCTTCGAGGAGGACGTCCGCGTCGAAGCAGGTGCGCGCGCCGGTGTGGCAGGCGGCGCCCACCTGGTCCACCTTGACCAGCAGCGTGTCGGCGTCGCAGTCCAGCGCGACCGACCGCACGAGCTGGAAGTGGCCCGAGGTGTCGCCCTTGACCCAGTACTCCCGGCGGCTGCGGGACCAGTAGGTGCAGCGGCCGGTGGTCAGCGTCCGGTGCAGCGCCTCGTCGTCCATCCAGCCGAGCATGAGCACCTCGCCGGTGTCGTACTGCTGGGCGATGGCGGGGACGAGCCCGTCGGTGCTGCGCTTGAGCCGCGCGGCGATCTCCGGGTCGAGGCTGCTGGGGCGGGGCGTACCGGCCGTACTGGTCATGGGTGCCATTGTGCCGCGCCGAGCCGGCCGGGCGGCCGGGGCGTCCGGGGAGTGGTCACGGCGCCGGCCGGGGCCGTCCGGGGAGCGCGGTGGGGACGATGAGGGGGTGACGGGTGGGAGGACGGCCGGCGGGGCCGTAGGCTGGCTGCATGTCGACCTTCGCCAAGCGTGAACGGCTCCTTCTCGCCGACCTCTTGGAAACCGTCGGTCCGGCCGCGGAGACACTCTGCGAGGGCTGGCGCACCCGGGACCTGGCCGCGCACGTGGTCGTGCGCGAGCGCCGCCCCGACGCGGCGGGGGGCACGCTGGTCAAGCAGCTCGCGCCGCGCCTCGAGAAGGTGATGGCGGAGTACGCCGCGAAGCCGTACGAGGAACTGATCCGGCTGATCCGTACCGGCCCGCCGCGCTTCTCACCCTTCCAGCTCAAACAGCTCGACGAGGCCGCCAACATCATCGAGTTCTACGTCCACACCGAGGACGTCCGCCGCGCCCAGCCGGGGTGGAGTCCGCGCGAGCTGGACACGGTCTTCCAGGACGCGCTGTGGTCCCGTCTCGAACGGGCCGCTCGGCTGATGGGGCGGGGCGTACCGACGGGGCTGGTGCTGCGCCGCCCGGACGGGCAGACGGTGGTGGCGCACCGGGGCACTCCGGTGGTGACGGTGACCGGTGAGCCGTCGGAGCTGCTGATGTTCGCGTTCGGCCGGCAGAGCGTCGCCCGGGTGGACCTGGAGGGTGACGCCGACGCGATCGCCACGCTGCACGAGTCCCGGCAGTTGGGCATCTGAGAGGGGCCGCCCCGTGATCAAGGTGGCGATGACCGGCGTCTACGTGGACGACGTGGCACGGGCGCACGCCTTCTACACGGGCATCCTCGGTTTCGAGACCCGGCTCCACATGGACCTCGGTGACGGCACGCTGTTCGTCACCGTGGGGGCGCCCCAGGGGGCCCAGCCGGACCTCCAGCTACTGCTGGAGCCCGGCGAGGGACCGGTCGCGGAGCCGTACCGCAGGGCGCTGTACGAGACGGGGCTGCCGTGCATCGTCTTCTCCGTGGACGACATCCGGGCCGAGTACGAGCGGCTGCGCGGGCTCGGGGTCCGGTTCACGCATCCCCCGCGGAACCAGGGGCCGGTGCTGGCGGCGGTGTTCGACGACACCGTCGGCAATCTGGTGCAGCTCGTGCAGCCGAAGGAGTGAGGCGCCGTCAGCCGGGGATCTCCGCGCGGCGCAGGTCCGGCACGAGCAGGGCGACGGCCCCGCCGAGGCCGCAGACGACGGCGCTGACCGCGAAGACCGGCCCGAGGCCCCAGACGCCGATCGCGGCGGCCGCGAACGGCATGCTCAGCGGGGCGAGACCGAGGCTGACCAGGCCGGCCACTGCGGTGACCCGGCCGAGGCAGGCGGGGTCGGACTGGGTCTGGAGCAGGGCCCCGCACAGGGCGCCGCTGAGCCCTGCGAGCAGGCCGACGAGCAGGGCCACCCCGACGGCGGCGGTGAGCGCGGGCACGAAGGCGAGGGCGCCGATGGCGACGGAGCCCGCGACGCACGCGCACCCGGTGACCAGCCCCGCGCGGGGCACCCGGCCGCGCACGGCCAGCAGCAGTGAGGCGGCACCCGCGCCGGCGCCGAATCCGGCGAGCACCCATCCCATCCCGGAGGCGCCCCAGCCACGCCGGTCGGCGAGCAGGTCCCGGACTCGGACGGAGATCAGCAGCGGCACGGAGACGGCGATCAGCACGCCTGCCAGGGTGAAGGCCGCGCAGGCTCCGCCGACCGCGACGCCGAGGCCGCCGAGCGGGGCCCCGGCGACGTTCGCGAACCGGATGGCGAGGCCGCGCATGCCCTGCACCCGGGCCAACTGGCGGGTGCCGGTGATCCGGGCCGGGAGGGCGCCCACGGCGGGCATGAAGACGGCGTCGACGGTGCCGAAGACCAGCGCGAGCAGGGCGAGCAGCCACAGTCCGGGGCTGGTGAGGAACAGCAGGGCGGCGACCGCGAGGACGGCGGCGCAGCGCACGGCGTCGCTGCCGATGACGACCTTCCTGGGGCCCAGCCGGTCTGCGACCACTCCCCCGCCGAGCATCAGCACCGCCCTGGGCAACGCGCTGGCCGACATCACCAGGCCGGCCCGCGCCGGGCTCCCGGCCTGGACGGCCGCCCAGGACAGGGCGAGTTAGTAGACGCTGTCACCGAGCATCGAGCAGGTGTAGGCGCCGAGCCAGCGCAGGACGTTCGGGTCGCGGTGGGCGGGGCGGTCGGGCGTGGCGGGGGCGGGGGCGGGAGGTATGACGGTGGCGGTCACGGAGGGGTCCTCTCAGCCACGCATCCGACGCGAACCGGACACGAAGCGATGCGGATCGGGCGCGGATCGGGCGCGGATCCGGCACGAACCGACGCGGGCCAGGCGCGGGTCAGACGTGGATCAGGCGCGGGCCAACCGCGGGCCAGCCGCAGGTCAGCCGCGGAAGGGGAAGCCGTACGCGAACAGCGCGACGTGTTCGCGGCCCTCGGTGTCGCCCGCGGCCTCGGCGGCGCGGGCCCGCTCGTCGTGCCTGCGCAGCAGCGCCTCCAGTTCCCGCTTCAGCGCGGTGAGTTCCGCCGGGGTCAGCCGCATCCAGCACCCTAGATACGAAAGAGAAGTTGCACAATCAATCTTGCGCAACTTCTCTTTCGCATTCCTCGCGGGTGTCACCGCACCGGGTGCCCGGCCTCCCGGAGGGTCTGCTTCACCTCGCCGATCCGCAGGTCACCGAAGTGGAACACCGACGCGGCCAGCACGGCGTCCGCGCCCGCCTCGACGGCCGGCGGGAAGTCGGCCAGGGCGCCGGCGCCGCCGGAGGCGATCACCGGGACGGTCACGTGCTTGCGGACCGCCGCGATCATCTCCAGGTCGTAGCCGTCCTTGGTGCCGTCCGCGTCCATGGAGTTCAGCAGGATCTCCCCCGCGCCCAGCTCGGCCGCCCGGTGCGCCCACTCCACGGCGTCGATGCCGGTGCCGCGCCGGCCGCCGTGGGTGGTCACCTCGAAGGTGCCCCCGGCGGTGCGCCGCGCGTCCACCGAGAGGACCAGCACCTGGCGCCCGAAGCGCTCGGCGATCTCGCGGATCAGCTCCGGGCGCGCGATCGCCGCGGTGTTGACGCCCACCTTGTCGGCGCCCGCCCGCAGCAGCTTGTCCACGTCCTCCGCCGTGCGGACACCGCCGCCGACCGTCAGCGGGATGAACACCTGCTCGGCGGTGCGGCGCACCACGTCGTAGGTCGTCTCCCGGTTGCCGGAGGAGGCGGTGATGTCCAGGAAGGTCAGCTCGTCGGCGCCCTCGGTGTCGTACACCTTGGCCATCTCGACGGGGTCGCCCGCGTCGCGCAGGTTCTGGAAGTTGACGCCCTTGACGACCCGGCCGTCGTCCACGTCCAGGCAGGGGATGACTCGTACGGCCAGGGTCATGCGGACACCCCGGGTTCTCCGCCGGAGCGGAACGCCTCCACCTCGACCTCGACGACCAGACTGGGGTCGACGAGACCCGAGACGATGATCATGGACGCGGCGGGCCGGACGCTGTCGAACAGCTCCTTGTGGGCACGGCCGACCTCGTCCACGTCCCGGGCGTGCGTGAGGTACATGCGGGTGCGCACCACGTCGTCCCGGCCGAGCCCCACCTTCTCCAGCGCCGCCAGCGCCACGTCGAAGGCGTTGACCGCCTGCTCGTACGGACCGCCCCCGGCGATCTGGCCATCCACGATGGAGGTGCAGCCCGAGACCAGCACCAGGCCGTTCGGCAGGGCCACCGCGCGGGCGTAGCCGAACTGCTCCTCCCAGGGCACGCCCGTCGTCACACGCCGTACGTCACTCACCGGGCCACCGCCTCCAGGGCCTCTTCCAGGGTGAACGCCTTCGCGTACAGCGCCTTGCCGACGATGGCGCCCTCGACGCCGAGCGGTACCAGCCCCGCGATGGCGCGCAGGTCGTCCAGGGACGACACGCCGCCGGACGCGACGACCGGGCGGTCGGTGGCGGCGCACACGTTCTTCAGCAGCTCCAGGTTGGGGCCCTGGAGGGTGCCGTCCTTGGCGATGTCGGTGACGACGTAACGGGCGCAGCCCTCCTTGTCGAGGCGCTCCAGCGTCTCGTACAGGTCACCGCCGTCGCGGGTCCAGCCGCGGCCCCGCAGGGTCGTTCCGCGCACGTCCAGGCCGACGGCGATCCGGTCGCCGTGCTCGGCGATGACCCGGGCGACCCACTCGGGGGTCTCCAGGGCGGCCGTACCGAGGTTTACCCGGGTGCAGCCGGTGGCGAGGGCGGCGGCGAGGGTGTCGTCGTCGCGGATGCCGCCGGACAGCTCCACCTTGATGTCCATCGCGCCGGTGACCTCGGCGACCAGGGCGCGGTTGTCGCCGGTGCCGAACGCGGCGTCCAGGTCGACCAGGTGCAGCCACTCGGCGCCGGAGCGCTGCCAGGCGAGGGCGGCCTCCAGCGGGGAGCCGTAGGACGTCTCGGTCCCGGACTCGCCGTGGACGAGGCGTACGGCCTGGCCGTCGCGGACGTCGACGGCCGGGAGCAGTTCGAGCTTGGCCATGGTCTACAGGGTTCCGATCCAGTTGGTGAGGAGCTGGGCACCGGCGTCGCCGGACTTCTCGGGGTGGAACTGGGTCGCCCGCAGGGCGCCGTTCTCCACGGCGGCCACGAACGGCTTGCCGTGCGTCGACCAGGTGACCCGGGGCGCCTCGATCACCGGGTTGTGGCTCTCCAGGGTCCACTCGTGGACGGCGTAGGAGTGCACGAAGTAGAAGCGGGCGTCGGCGTCCAGGCCGGCGAACAGCTCGGAGCCGGCGGGCGCGTCGACGGTGTTCCAGCCCATGTGGGGCACCACGTCGGCCTGGAGCGGCTCGACGGTGCCGGGCCACTCGTCCAGGCCCTCGGCCCGGACGCCGTTCTCGATGCCGCGCGCGAAGAGGATCTGCATGCCGACGCAGATGCCCATGACCGGGCGCCCGCCGGACAGCCGGCGGTCCACGATCCAGTCGCCGCGGGCGGCGCGCAGGCCGTCCATGCAGGCCGCGAACGCACCGACGCCCGGCACCAGCAGCCCGTCGGCGTTCATCGCGCGGTCGAAGTCACGCGTGATCTCGACTTCGGCGCCCACGCGCGCGAGGGCGCGCTCGGCGGACCGGACGTTGCCGAAGCCGTAGTCGAAGACGACGACCTTCTTGGTGCTCAATTCCACACCTCCAGCCGCACGACGCCCGCGACGAGGCACAGGGCCGCCCCGATGGAGAGCAGCACGATGAGGCTCGCGGGCATCTTCTGCTTGACGAAGGAGATGATCCCGCCGGCCAGGAAGAGGCCGACGACGATCAGGAGGGTCGACAGACCGGTCATGGGTTACAGGGCGCCCTTCGTCGAGGGGAGGATGCCGGCCGCGCGCGGGTCGCGCTCGCTGGCGTAGCGGAGCGCCCGGGCGAGCGCCTTGAACTGGCACTCCACGATGTGGTGCGCGTTGCGTCCGTAGGGCACGTGCACGTGCAGCGCGATCTGCGCCTGGGCGACGAACGATTCCAGGATGTGCCGGGTCATCGTCGTGTCGTACGCGCCGATCATCGGCGCCATGTTCTCGGGCTCGGTGTGCACGAGGTACGGGCGGCCGGACAGGTCGACGGTGACCTGGGCGAGGGACTCGTCCAGCGGGACCGTGCAGTTGCCGAAGCGGTAGATGCCCACCTTGTCGCCGAGCGCCTGCCTGAAGGCGGCGCCCAGCGCGAGGGCGGTGTCCTCGATGGTGTGGTGGGAGTCGATGTGCAGGTCGCCGTCGGTCTTCACGGTCAGGTCGAACAGACCGTGCCGGCCGAGCTGGTCGAGCATGTGGTCGTAGAAGCCGACGCCGGTGGCGATGTCGGTCCGTCCCGTGCCGTCGAGGTCGATCTCGACCAGGACCGCGGTCTCCTTGGTGGTGCGCTCCACGCGTCCTATGCGGCTCATGCCTCAAGCTCCTTCTTCAAGTCCCGTACCGCGTCGAGGAACGCGTCGTTCTCCTGCGGGGTGCCGGCGGACACCCGCAGCCGTCCCGGTACGCCGTTGTCCCGGACCAGGACGCCCCGGTCGAGGATCCGCCGCCAGGCGTCTTGGGCGTTCCTGAAGCGGCCGAACTGCACGAAGTTCGCGTCGGACTCGGTGACCTCGTAGCCCATCGCGCGCAGTTCGGTGACCAGCCGGTCCCGTTCCGCCTTGAGCTGCTCGACGTAGCCCAGCAGGGTGTCGGTGTGCTCCAGGGCGGCCAGGGCGGTCGCCTGGGTGATCGCCGACAGGTGGTAGGGCAGGCGTACGAGCTGGACGGCGTCCACGACCGCGGGGTGCGCGGCGAGATAGCCGAGGCGGAGCCCGGCGGCGCCGAACGCCTTCGACATGGTGCGGGAGACGACCAGGTGGGGGCGGTCCGCCAGCAGCGGCAGCAGCGAGTCGCCGTGGCTGAACTCGACGTAGGCCTCGTCCACGACGACCATCGACGGCTTCGCCCGCTGCGCCGCCTCGTACAGCGCGATGACCGTCGCCGCCGGCACCGTGTTGCCGGTGGGGTTGTTGGGGGTGGTGATGAAGACGACGTCCGGCCGGTGCGTGGCGATCGCCCGCTCCCCGGCGGCGGGGTCGATGGTGAAGTCCTCGTTGCGCGGGCCGGGGATCCAGCCGGTGCCGGTGCCGCGCGCGATGAGGGCGTGCATCGAGTACGACGGTTCGAAGCCGATGGCGGTACGGCCCGGTCCGCCGAAGGCCTGGAGGAGCTGCTGGATGACCTCGTTGGAGCCGTTGGCCGCCCAGACGTTCTCGGTGCCGATCGGATACCCGCCGGTCCTCGTCAGGTATTTCGCCAGCTCGGTGCGCAGCTCGACCGCGTCCCGGTCGGGGTAGCGGTTCAGGTCGCGGGCCGCTTCCCGGACCCGCTCCGCGATCCGCTCGACCAGCGGTCCGGGCAGCGGGTAGGGGTTCTCGTTGGTGTTCAGCCGTACGGGCACGTCTAGCTGGGGCGCGCCGTAGGGGGACTTGCCGCGCAGCTCGTCCCGTACGGGGAGGTCGTCGATGCCGAAGCTCACTTGTTCGCCGGAACCTTCCATCCGAACCGCGCCTTGACCGCCGCGCCGTGCGCCGGCAGGTCCTCCGCCTCCGCCAGCGTCACCACGTGGTGGGCGACCTCGGCGAGCGCTTCCCTGGTGTAGTCCACGATGTGGATGCCGCGCAGGAAGGACTGGACGGACAGGCCCGAGGAGTGGCAGGCGCAGCCGCCGGTGGGCAGGACGTGGTTGGACCCGGCGGCGTAGTCGCCGAGCGAGACGGGGGCCCAGGGGCCGATGAAGACCGCGCCCGCGTTCCGCACGCGGTCGGCGACCTCGGCGGCCCGGGCGGTCTGGATCTCCAGGTGTTCGGCGCCGTACGCGTCGACCACCCGCAGGCCTTCCTCGATGCCGTCGACGAGGACGATCGCGGACTGCCGGCCCTTCAGCGCGGGCACGATCCGGTCCTCGATGTGCTTGGTGGCCGCGACCTGCGGCTCCAGTTCCTTCTCCACCGCGTCCGCCAGCTCGGCGGAGTCGGTGACGAGGACGGCCGCCGCGAGCGGGTCGTGCTCGGCCTGGCTGATCAGGTCCGAGGCGACGTGCACCGGGTCGGCGGTGGAGTCCGCGAGGATCGCGATCTCCGTCGGGCCGGCCTCGGCGTCGATGCCGATCCTGCCGGTGAAGTAGCGCTTGGCGGCGGCGACCCAGATGTTGCCGGGGCCGGTGACCATGTTGGCGGGCGGGCAGGACTCGGTGCCGTACGCGAACATCGCGACGGCGGTGGCGCCGCCGGCGGCGTACACCTCGTCCACGCCGAGCAGGGCGCAGGCGGCGAGGATCGTCGGGTGCGGAAGGCCGCCGAACTCCGCCTGCGGCGGGGAGGCGAGCGCGATGGACCCGACGCCGGCCTCCTGGGCCGGCACGGCGTTCATGATCACGGAGGAGGGGTAGACGGACCGGCCGCCCGGCGCGTACAGCCCGACGCGCTGGACCGGCACCCACTTCTCGGTCACCGAGCCGCCGGGCACCACCTGGGTGGTGTGCGTGCTCCGGCGCTGTGCGCGGTGGACCAGGCGGGCGCGGCGGACGGACTCCTCCAGGGCGGCGCGCACCGCGGGGTCGAGGCCGTCGAGCGCGTCGGCGAGCGCCCGGGCCGGGACACGGACGGATTCCAGCCGTACTCCGTCGAACTTCTCGGCGAAGTCGATCAGCGCCGCGTCACCACGATGATGCACGGCCTCGCAGATCGGACGCACCTTCTCCAGGGCGGCCGAGACGTCGAAGTCGGCTCGGGGCAGCAGGTCGCGCAGGGCGGGGCCCTCGGGAAGGGCGTCGCCGCGCAGATCGATTCGGGAGATCACAGTCCCAATTCTCTCAGACCGGCGTCGGGAGTCGTCCGCACGTATCAATGGCTGATACAGAACGCGGGCCAATGACTGGTACATAGGCTGGCCGGAACCCGGAAGATCCCCTTCACCTGCTGTGTTCCGAGGGTCACTCACCGGGCATGAACGGCTGTACGAAACTACTGGACCGGGACCGGACCGGGAGAGGACAACGGTGACCGAGGGGACCGGCATCCGCGCCGGGGACCTGCCGGACGACCTGACGGCGGCCGAGGCCGGCATGTGGCAGGCCTTCCGCAACGGCAGCGGCTACGACCTGAGCAGCGGAGACGCCATAGTGGACGACCCGCACGGCGGTCATCCGTGGGGTCCCGAACGCACCGTGCGGGCCCGCATCGTGTGCTGGCTGCTGCTGGACGGCCCGCCGGCGCTCGCGGGCCGGGTGTCCGCGCTGAAGCTCGCCGGCGTGCGGATCACCGGCACGCTGGACCTGGCGGGCGGCCAGGTCACGCCGTACCTGGAACTGAGCGGCTGCCGGTTCGACGAGGAGGTCCGGCTGCCGGAGGCCCGGTTCACGACCGTGCGCCTGGTGGACTGCTCGGTGCCGCGGCTGGAGGCGGCCCGCGTGCACACCGAGGGCGATCTGCACCTGCCGCGCTGCCGCTTCCAGAACGGGGTCCGGCTGACCGACGCCCACATCGGCACCGACCTGCTGCTCAACCAGGCGATCGTGTACCGCGACCGCAGCGGGCGGTCGATCGCGGCGGACGGCATGACCGTCGGCCAGGATCTCCAGGCCGAGCTGCTGGAGTCGCACGGCGAGCTGAGCCTGCGCGGCGCCAAGGTCGGCGTGTCGCTCAGTCTGCGCGGTGCGAAACTGGCCAATCCGTACGCCCGCCTGGCCCTGAACGCCCCCCAGCTCACCGTCGGACGCACTCTGTACCTGACCCCGGCCGGCGTCGGCAGCCCGCTGCTGAGCGGCACGACACCCGCGCGCGGGACGCGCATCCAGCGGTTCGAGTGCCGGGGCGGGGTGCGGCTGGACGACGGGCGGTTCGGGGACGCCGTCGACCTGGAGCGGGCCCGGTTCACCTTCACCGACGACCAGGAACTGTCGCTGCGCCGGGTGCAGACGCCCGAACTGCGCTTCCTCGGGGACCGGCCCGAGCGCGGCAAGGTGGTGCTGTCCGGCGCGCGGATCGTGAACCTGGTGGACCGCGCGAGTAGCTGGCCGGACGAGGGGAACCTGCACATGGGCGGGTTCACCTACGAGAACCTGGTGCCGCAGGGCCCGTTCCCGCTGACCCGGCGCCTGGACTGGGTGTCGGCGGCCACCGCCGAGTACGCCCCGGAGCCGTACGAGCGGCTGGCCGCGGTGCTGCGCGCGGCCGGGGAGGACGAGGACGCGCGCGAGGTGCTGCTCGCCAAGCAGCGCCGGCGGCGCGAGACGCTGCCGCTGGCGGGCAAGCTGTGGGGCCACGTCCAGGACTGGACGGTCGCCTACGGCTACCGGCCCGGCCGGGCGGCGGTGTGGATGACGGTGCTGTGGGCGGCGGGCACCCTGGCGTTCGCGCACGCCTACCATCCGCCGACCAACCCCGGTGGCCACCCGGCCTGGAGCCCGGCGCTGTTCACACTGGACCTGCTGCTACCGGTGATCGACCTGGGGCAGGCCGGCCAGTGGCAGCTTCGCGGCGGCTGGCAGTGGCTGGCGGCGGTGATGGTCCTGCTCGGCTGGATCCTGGCGACGACGGTGGCGGCGGGCGCGACCCGGCTGCTGCGGCGTAGCTGAGGCCGCGACACGCCACGCCGGGCACCCTACGCCTCGGCACCCGTCCTTCACCTCAGGGTATGGACGTACACAATTTGAACATTCATCCTTTACAGGTCCTTGACCCTGTGACGTACAACTTTCGCCGACTTGCCCGGACCCTCTGGCGCCGCCGGGACCTGCGGACTTTCAATGGTCGGCACCATGGCTCTGCTGCCCTCGTTCATCCGCCCCACCCGGATGGCCAAACGCTCCGCGCGCCCGACCGGACTGCCGCCGGCCGGGGACGAGACGGTGCTCGACGCACCCGACGACCGCCTCTCGCCCGCGCTGGTCGCCGCCGCCCGCGGCGAGTACGCCGTCGCGGCCGGCCTGCTGGCCGCCACCCGCGCCGGTGCCGAGTGGGAGAACCGGGACCGGTACGCGCGCCGCCTCGCCGCCTTCGCCCGCTCGCGCCCCGAGTGGTACGAGGAGTGGCGCGCCGCCGCCCCCGAGGACCCCGGCGCGCTGCTGGTCGGCGCCCAGCTCGCGGTGGACCGCGCCTGGCCGTCGCCGGCCCGCGCCGAGCTGCTGCGCGAGGTGAGCCCGCACATCACCGCCGCCGCCCGCGCGGACGACCGCGACCCGGTGCCCTGGCGGATCGCGCTGGACCACGCGCGCGGCTCACGGGCCGGGCACCGCTACTTCGAGGAGCTGTGGGAGGCCGCGGTCCGCCGCGCCCCGCACCACTACGGCTGTCATGTGGCCGCCCTGCGCTACCTCGCCGCCTCCTGGCACGGCTCGCACCACGCGTGCCTCGACTTCGCCGACCGGGCGGCGCAGGACGCCCCCGCCGGCTCGCTCGTCCAGGCCCTGCCCGCCCGCGCGGCCTTCGGCTACCTGACCGACGGCTGCGGCCCCGAGGTGCCGCGCGCCCGGCTGGACGCGGCGGCCGACCGGGCGATCGGGCTCTCCGGGCACTTCCCCGAGGCCGATCCGTGGCCCGCCGAGGTCCGCAACAAGCTGCTGTACGTCCTGCTGCGCCTGGACCGCCGGGAGGACGCCCGCACCCAGCTTCGGCTGATCGGCCCGTACGCCACGTCCTTCCCCTGGGAACGGTTCTCCGACGACCCGCTCGGCCACTTCCTGCGCCTGCGCGAGCACCTGCTGACGGCGGGGCCGCGCCCCCTCCCGGCCGGGCTGATCACAGCACCCGGGGACCCCCTCGGCGAGCACGGCGGACACGTCCGCGCCGACGACCACTAGGCTGGGGCGCCGTGACCACCGTCCGTCTCCCGCTCTTTCCGCTGAACTCGGTGCTGTTCCCCGGGCTCGTGCTGCCGCTCAACGTCTTCGAGGAGCGGTATCGCGCCATGATGCGCGAGCTGCTGAAGACCCCCGAGGACGAACCGCGCCGGTTCGCCGTCGTGGCCGTCCGCGACGGCCACGAGGTCGCGCCGAGCGCCCCCGGCATGCCGGATCCCACGGCCGAACCCGAACGCGGCCCGTCCGCCGGCTTCGGCCCCGACCTCGTGCGGGCGTTCCACAGCGTGGGCTGCGTGGCGGACGCGGCGACCGTCCGGGAGCGGTCCGACGGCACGTTCGAGGTGCTGGCGACGGGCACGACCCGCGTCCGCCTGCTGTCCGTGGACGCCTCGGGCCCGTTCCTGACCGCGGAGCTGGAGGAGCTGCCGGAGGAGCCCGGTGACGAGGCCGGCGCGCTGGCGGAGGGTGTCCTGCGGTCCTTCCGTCAGTACCAGAAGCGTCTGGCGGGCGCCCGCGAGCGCTCCCTGTCCTCGGGGGCGGAGCTGCCGGACGATCCGAGCGTGGTGTCGTACCTGGTGGCGGCGGCGATGGTGCACGACACGCCGACCAAGCAGCGCCTGCTCCAGGCGCCGGACACCGCGTCCCGGCTCCGGGACGAGCTGAAACTCCTTCGCGCGGAGACGGCCATCATCCGTAACCTGCCGTCGTTGCCGGCGTTCGAGCTGACGCGGACGCCGACCAGTCTGAACTGAGGGGGGACCGGCACTCTCGATGGCGAAGAAGCAGAAGCAGCAGTCCGGGGGCACGCCCGCGACGGTGGCCCTGGCGGCGGCAGGGGTGGACTTCACGGTGCACGCCTACGCGCACGACCCGTCCCACCCCTCCTACGGCGAGGAGGCGGCCCAGGCGATGGGCGTCTCCCCCGACCGGGTCTTCAAGACCCTGGTCGCCGACGTCGACGGCTCACTGGTGGTCGGCGTGGTCCCGGTGGCGGGCTCCCTGGACCTGAAGGCCCTCGCGGCGGCGGTCGGCGGCAAACGCGCCGCGATGGCCGACCCCACCCTCGCCGAACGCACCACCGGCTACGTCCGCGGCGGGATCTCCCCGCTCGGCCAGCGCAAGAAGCTCCCCACGGTGCTCGACGACTCGGCCGGGTCCCACTCCACGATCTGCGTCTCGGCGGGCCGCCGCGGCCTGGAGGTGGAACTGGCCCCGCGGGACCTGGCCGACCTGACGGACGCGGTCCTGGCCCCGATCGGCAGGGTCTGAGGAGAACGGCCCCGGTGCCCGCCGGCGGCAGGGACTGTGGCGACAGTCGTCGGCCGGCCGGGGCCGCGGAGGGCCGGGCGGGTGCCGGGCCGGGCGTCGCGGTCAGAAATGCGGATACGGCCGCTCGGTCACGGGTGCGGATACGGCGGCTCGGGGTCCTGCGGGCCGAAGAGCGCCGGCTCGGGGTCCCTCGGCCCGAAGAGCGCCGTGAGCCCGAGATGCACCAGCGCCCCGCCCAGCGGCCAGGCCAGCAGCGCGCCCTTCGCCCCGAGCTTCAGCGGCGCCGAGAACGTCACGCCCTTGCCCACGGCCCGCGCGTGCGCCAGCACGTCGGACCCGGGACCCAGCCACACGCCCAGCCGCCAGGCCAGCAACGAGCCGAGCAGCCCGCCCACGCCCAGTGCCACCACGACCGGCACACCTCCGCGCCGCCGCAGCAGAAAGAGGACCACCGCGCTGACCAGCCCGAAGGCGAGGCCCAGCAGCGCGAACGTACCGTCCACGCCGATCGCCTGCTCGCCCTCGGTGTCCTTGAGGTAGACGACCCAGTTCTTGTCGATCACGTCACCGACCAGCGGCACGTGCGGCGCCAGCCACCACCACAGCAGCCCCAGCAGCACCCCGCCGAGCGCCACCGCCACCGTGATCACGGCGGCCTCCCGTACTTCCGTCTTCATCCCGGGGCCGTCCTGTTCGTACGGACCCGCGCCCGGCGCCCCGGACGGCGGGGCCTGCCGTACCTGGTGCGGGGAGTCGTCGTGCGGGGGCGGAGGCGGAGTCAACGGTGCGGTCACCCTGACATCGTGCCAGGTCGCGCCGCGCGGCGCGTCACCGGACGGCGGCCCTGCGGTACGCCCGGGCCGCCACGGCCAGCGAGACCACTCCGACACCCGCGCACACCCCCAGGTCAACGAGGACGACCGCCCAGTCCGGGTGGGCCCCGAACGTGCGGGCGTACGCCTCGACGCCGTAGGTCGAGGGCAGCAGATCACGGGCCAGCCGTACGATCTGCGGCATCCGGTCGGCCGGCAGCACGCCCAGCAGCAGCGCCGCCGACATGCCCAACTGACCCAGCAGCGTGGCCAGCTCCGGCCGGGGCGCGAGCAGCCCGCAGGCGGCGCCGAGCCCGGACAGCGCGGCCCCGGCGAGCGGGATGACGGCCAGCAGGATCCACAGGTTGGACAGCGGCAGCCCGAACAGCACGCACCCGAAGACGGCGGTCACCAGCGTGCCCGGCACGGTGAAGGAGGCGTACGCCGCCGCCACGCCCAGCACCACGGCGGCCGGCGGCACCGGCAGCGTGGCGTAGTGGTCGAGTCCTCCGCTGGCCCGAAGCTGCCCGAAGTACTGCGACAGCAGGTTCAGCGCGACGAACGCGACGACCAGCACCGACGACCCGGCCACCACGGACTGGGCCTCGCTGCCGCTGTCGACGACCCCCCGCATCATCACGGTGATGCCGACGGACTGGAAGGTGGCCACGAACAGCAGGGGGATCCGCGCCACCCTGGCCCGGGAAAGCTGTGCCCGGTAGACGGCCGCCAGCGACGGCCACAGCCGAGCGGACGGCCCCAGCTCGGCGGGGCCGGGCGCCGTCTCGGGCACGGCCCGGGTGCCGCCCGGCACCACCTCGGCGGGTACGGCACTCACGGCGAGCTGCTCCCCTTCCCTACGGCGGTCGCGTGGACCCGTACGCACGGCGCGGCCCGGTGCGCTCATGCCCTCACCAGTCCCTGCCGGGCCGCGCCGCCCAGCGCCAGGTAGACGTCCTCCAGGCTGGGCGTGGCGAGCGTGAAGTCGTCCAGGGCGGCGAAGGCGGCGCCGCCGGTCACGGTGGCGACGACGGCGCGGGCCTCCTCGGGCGCGAGCCGGAGCGTCCAGCGCCGGCCGGACTCCACGGCCCGCTCGCCGAGGACGGCGACCTCGGGCACCTCCAGGGGCGGACGGTCCCGCCACACCAGCTCGACCCGTACCTCGCCGGCGACCTGCGCCTTGAGTCCGGCGGGGCTGTCGCAGGCGATGACCCGTCCCCGGTCGAGCACGGCGACCCGGTCGAGCACGGTCTCGGCCTCGATGACGTTGTGGGTGACCAGCAGCACGGTCGTACCGCGCTCGGCCCGGCGCCGGTCCACGGCCGCCCACACCGCGCGCCGGGCCACCGGGTCCATGCCGGTGGTCGGCTCGTCCAGCACGAGCAGCGGCCGTTCCCCGACGAGGGCGGCGGCGAGGCAGGCGAGCCGCCGCTGCCCGCCGGACAGCTTCTTCAGCGCCCGCCCGGCGATCGGGGCGAGCCCCAGTTCCTCCAGTACGGCGTCCCGCTCGGCCCGTGCCCGCCGTGCGTCCAGGCCGCGCAGGCGTGCGGTGGTCTCGGCGGCGAGGGAGACGGTCAGCTCGTCCAGGGCGGAGGACTCCTGGCCCAGGTAGGCGAGGAGCCGCGCCGCCCGCTCGGGGTGGCGCACGATGTCGTGCCCGAGGATCTCCACGCTTCCGGTGTCCGGCCGCAGCAGCCCGGTCAGTTGCCGTACGAGGGTGGACTTGCCCGCACCGTTCGGTCCGAGCAGCCCGAAGATCTCCCCGCCCCGCACGTCCAGCTCGACGCCGTCGGTGGCGCGCACCTCGGGGGTGCCGGGTGCGCCCCGCCGCCCCTTGACGGGCGGATAGGTCTTGGCGAGTCCGCGCACGCGTACGACCTCGTCGTACCGAAGTGCCTGTCCCGCGCGCGTACTCACAAGGGACGAGGGTACGGGGTCCGGGGCCTTTACTCGCCTTTGGGGCCGCTTCTCCCCGCCATCGGGACACGGCCGCGCCGCCGCCGACGGGACGGCCGCGCGGTACTCGGCGGGGTGGGTCGCGTCAGCCGGCGGGGTGGGTCGCGTCAGTCGGCCGCCGGCGCGCTCTCCGTCGCCGCCGGAACGTCGACCTCCCGCCAGAAACCGGCCCGGATGGCGTACCGGTCGTGCTCGTCGATCTGGTCATCCTTGTGGGCCAGCAGCCCGAAGCGGGCCGCGTAGCGCAGCAGCTCCCCGTCGATCCGGTGCGGGATCCGCGGGTACATCTGCGACAGCCGCTGACGGTGGTTCTGGTCGCCGCCGAGCCGGGACATCCAGCGGCGGGCGAAGACCTGGCCCACCTCGTACGGGTCGCCGCCGACGGTGGTGATGTCCTCCTCCCGGTCGGCCCAGCGCTGCTCGGCCGTGGTGAGCTGGGCCAGCGTCGGCATGGAGGCGGCCTCGGGCGGCTCGGTGACCGCGCCGGGCCGGTCGACCCAGCCCTTGTCGGAGGACCAGCGCAGGGTCGCGGTCGGCGGGTGCTGCGCGGACGGGGCGCCGGGCGCGCGCAGTGCGGCGAGGTCCTTGGGGGTCGGTACGGTCCTGGCGGCGGGCGTCCGCTCCTGGGCGCCGTTCTCCGTCCCGGCGGTGGCCGGCGGGTGGTCGGTCCGCTCGGCGGAGCGTTCGGTGGCCGCGGACGGCGCCGACTCGGGCAGCGGCGCGGACAGGATCGCGGCGATCTCGGGGCGGGGCACGGGCGGCGGCGCGCAGACCCCGGTCAGCTCCTTGGCGCGGACGGCCTGGGTGATCCAGGCGCGGTCCAGCACGCGCCGCTCGTCGGCCTCGGCGACCAGATCCTCCGACTGGTTGTAGTCGCCGTCGGCGGCCTGGACGGCCCACAGGTGGACGGCGACGCCGTGCTCCTTGGCCGCCATCATCCCCGGCAGCAGATCGCCGTCGCCGGTGACGAGGACGACGTCGGAACAGGCGCGGTTGCGGGCCAGCTCGGTCAGCTCGGCGTGCATGGCCGCGTCGACGCCCTTCTGGGCCCAGCGTCCGTCGCTGCGGGTGAGGGCGCCGAGCCGGACGGTGACCCGGGGCATCACGCGCAGCCGGCGGTGCTCCGGCTGGGGGACGCGGTCGGGGGCGCCGTCGAACCAGTAGATCCGCAGCAGCGGACGTTCGGTGTCGAACTCCGCGCGTTCACGCAGCGCCTGGATCAGGGCGGCGTGGTCGACGGTGATCCTGGACCGCGAGGGCTCACCGGCGAGGAGGCTGGCGGCGGCTCCCAGCAGATACCCGGCGTCCACCAGGACGATGCAGCGGTCCACGCGACTCACCCTCTTCCCGGGAGGTTTTGCTCCGGACTTCCCTCGAGTCTGCCCGACCGCGCGGGGGTTAACGGCCGGAACTCGATCTTCGGCGTGGCGTTTGCGGATCCCGCGTGCCCACCTGCCCTGTCACACACGGTAATTATCCGACATGCGCCTGATGTCAGCGTATGTGAATCTGGTCCCGTCCCTGGCCCCCAGAGCCCCCGCAGGAGGCAGATCCCCATGGCCAAGAACAAGAACCGCAAGCAGGGCGGCCCGCAGAACCGCGCCCCGCAGGCCGAGCAGGCCCATGAGCGCACGCACCGTCCGCCGGCGGAGGAGCAGGAGTCCTCGATGGCGGGCATACCGGGCAGCCCGGCGGATGTCGCGCGTAAGCAGCAGAAGCGCTTCGGCCACAACTGAAGGGCCGGAGCACAGGGCAGTTGAAGCCCTGACACCGTCAAGGGGCGCACCCGTGACGACGGGTGCGCCCCTCGACGCTCAGGGACCTCAGCCGGCCAGGCAGGACGGGCCGAGGAGCACCTTCAGGTCGCCGAAGAGCGCCGGGTCGGGCTTGACCCGGTGGCGGTCCAGCCGCAGGACGGTGGTCTTGCGCGGACCCTGGAGCTTGATACGGACCTCGCTGTCGCCCTTGTGGTGGCTGAGGATCTCGCCGAGCCGGCTGACCATCGGCGGGGTCACCTTCACCGAGGGGATGGTGAGGATCACGGGCGCGTTGGTGCCGGCGTTGGACAGGTCCGGGACCATCAGCTCCATGGCGACGAGGCGGGGCACGTCCTCGCGCTTGTCGAGCCGCCCCTTGACGAACACCACGGCGTCCTCGACGAGTTGGGTCGACACCAACTGGTAGGAGGCCGGGAAGAACATGCACTCGATGGAGCCGGCGAGGTCCTCCACCGTGGCGATGGCCCAGGCGTTGCCCTGCTTGGTCATCTTGCGCTGGAGGCCGGAGATGATCCCGCCGATCGTCACGACCGCGCCGTCCGCGTGCTCACCGCCGGTGAGCTGGGCGATCCCCGCGTCGGCCTTGTCGGCGAGCACGTGCTCCAGGCCGAACAGCGGGTGGTCGGAGACGTACAGACCGAGCATCTCCCGCTCCTGGGCGAGCAGATAGGTCTTGTCCCACTCGTCGGTGGAGAACTCCACGTCCAGCCCGAAGCCGGGTTCGCTGCTGCTCTCCTCGCCCATGCCGCCGAAGAGGTCGAACTGCCCCTCGGCCTCCTTGCGCTTGACCGCGACCACGTTGTCGATCATCGGTTCGTACTGCGCCGTGAGGCCCTTGCGGGTGTGGCCCATGGAGTCGAAGGCGCCGGCCTTGATCAGCGACTCCGTGGTCCGCTTGTTGCAGACCACCGCCTCCACCTTGTCCAGGTAGTCCGGGAAGGAGGCGTACTTCCCCTTCGCCTTGCGGCACTTGATGATCGACTCGACGACGTTGGTGCCGACGTTGCGGACGGCGGAGAGGCCGAAGAGGATCACGTCGTCGCCCTGGGCCGCGAAGTTGGACTCGGACTCGTTGACGTTCGGCGGGAGCACCTTGATGCCCATGCGGCGGCACTCGTTGAGGTAGACCGCCGACTTGTCCTTGTCGTCCTTGACGGAGGTCAGCAGGGCGGCCATGTACTCGGCGGGGTAGTTCGCCTTGAGGTAGGCGGTCCAGTACGAGACAAGGCCGTACGCGGCGGAGTGCGCCTTGTTGAACGCGTAGCCGGCGAAGGGGACCAGCACGTCCCACAGGGCCTGGATGGCCTCGTCGCTGTAGCCGTTCCTCTTCGCGCCGGCCTGGAAGATGGTGAAGTTCTTCGCCAGTTCGTCGGGCTTCTTCTTGCCCATCACGCGGCGCAGGATGTCGGCCTCGCCGAGCGAGTAGCCGGCGATGATCTGGGCGGCCTTCTGGACCTGCTCCTGGTAGACGATCAGGCCGTAGGTGACGGCCAGGACCTCTTCGAGGGGCTCCTCCAGCTCCTTGTGGATCGGGGTGATCTCCTGGAGCTTGTTCTTGCGCAGCGCGTAGTTGGTGTGCGAGTCCATGCCCATCGGGCCGGGACGGTAGAGCGCCGAGACGGCGGAGATGTCCTCGAAGTTGTCGGGCTTCATCAGGCGCAGCAGCGAGCGCATGGGGCCGCCGTCGAACTGGAAGACGCCGAGGGTGTCGCCGCGCTGGAGCAGTTCGAAGGTCGTCGGATCGTCGAGCGGGAGGCTCAGCAGATCGATGTCGACACCCTTGTTGGACTTCACCATCTTGACGGCGTCGTCCATGATCGTCAGGTTGCGCAGGCCGAGGAAGTCCATCTTCAGCAGGCCGAGCGACTCGCTGCTCGGGTAGTCCCACTGGGTGATGGTCACGCCGTCGGTGTGCCGGACCCAGACGGGCACGTGCTCGGTGATGGTCTCGCTGGACATGATCACGCCGGCGGCGTGCACGCCCATCTGCCGGACCAGGCCCTCGACGCCCTTGGCGGTGTCGATGACCTTCTTCACGTCCGGCTCGTTCTCGTACATCGCGCGGACCTCGCCCGCCTCCGAGTACCGGGGGTGGCCGGGGTCGGTGATGCCGTTGAGATCGATGCCCTTGCCCAGGACGTCGGCGGGCATGGCCTTGGTGATCCGGTCGCCCATCGCGTACGGGTAGCCCAGCACGCGCGCGGAGTCCTTGATCGCGTTCTTGGCCTTGATCTTGCCGTACGTGCCGATCATGGCGACCTTGTCGGCGCCGTACTTCTCCGTCACGTACCTGATCACCTCGACGCGCCTGCGCTCGTCGAAGTCGATGTCGACGTCGGGCATGGAGACGCGCTCGGGGTTGAGGAACCGCTCGAAGATCAGGCCGTGCGGGATCGGGTCGAGGTCGGTGATGCCCATGGCGTACGCGACGATCGAGCCGGCCGCGGAGCCTCGGCCGGGGCCGACCGCGATGCCGTTGTTCTTGGCCCACATGATGAAGTCGGCGACGACGAGGAAGTAGCCCGGGAACCCCATCTGGATGATGACGTCCATCTCGTACTCGACCTGCTTCTGGCGGTCCTCGGGGATGCCGCCGGGGAAGCGGCGCTCCATGCCGCGGCGGACCTCCTCCTTGAACCAGGTGACCTCGGTGTAGCCGTCGGGGATGTCGAACTTCGGCATCAGGTCGCGCTTCTCGAACATGCCGGTGGTGTCGACCATCTCGGCGACGAGGAGCGTGTTGGCGCAGCCCTCCTGCCAGGCGTCCGAGGAGTCGATGGCGTACATCTCGTCCGTGGACTTCAGGTAGTAGCCGGTGCCGTCGAACTTGAAGCGGTCGGGGTCGGAGAGGTTCTTGCCGGTCTGGATGCACAGCAGGGCGTCGTGGGCGCCCGCCTCGTGCGCGTACGTGTAGTGCGAGTCGTTCGTCACCAGCGGCGGGATGCCGAGCTTCTTGCCGATCTCCAGCAGGCCGTCGCGGACCCGGCGCTCGATCTCGATGCCGTGGTCCATCAGCTCCAGGAAGTACCGGTCCTTGCCGAAGATGTCCTGGTAGTCGGCGGCGGCCTTGAGGGCCTCGTCGAAGTGGCCGAGGCGCAGCCGCGTCTGCACCTCGCCGGAGGGGCAGCCGGTGGAGGCGACGATGCCCTCGGACCACCGCGCGATGGTCTCCTTGTCCATCCGGGGCCACTTCGTCAGCCAGCCCTCGGCGTACGCGTCGGAGGACAGGCGGAAGAGGTTGTGCAGGCCGGTCCGGTTCACCGCCCACATCGTCTTGTGGGTGTAACCGCCGGAGCCGGAGACGTCGTCCCGCTTCTGGTGCGGCTGGCCCCACTGGATCTTGCGCTTGTTGCGCCGGGACTCGGGGGCGACGTATGCCTCGATCCCGATGATCGGGGTGATTCCGGCCTTCTTCGCGCTGTGGAAGAAGTCGTACGCCCCGTGCAGGTTGCCGTGGTCCGACATGGCGATATGGGTCATGCCCATGTCGTTGCAGGCGTCGAACATGTCCTTGAGCCGCGCGGCACCGTCCAGCAGCGAGTACTGGGTGTGGACGTGCAGGTGCGTGAAGGGCGGCTTTGACACGGTTCGAGCCTCCAGGACAAACGTGCGTCGACGGGGGTCCCACGGGCTGTGGACAGTCTGGGGGACAGCGTCGAAGTCTATGCCCCCGCACTGACACGCGCGGGCCCCGTCCGCGTACCTTCGTGCGGGAACCGGGCACTCCCGCGTGGCGTCGCCCGTTGAAGACGCGGAAGCGCCGTCGTACGCGTTCCCGCACCCACACGCACCACCCGTCCCGCACCAGGAGGCACCCCGCGATGTCGGTCCCCCAGCTCAACGACGAGCAGCGCGGCGAGGAGATCCTCGCCGTCTTCGACACCGCCTTCGGCCGGCTCCTGGCCGCCGACCCGGCCGCGTTCCGGGTGAAGTTCCGCAAGATGGCGGCCTCGGCCTTCGCCTTCTACCGCGGCACGGCGGCCCTCTTCTACCACGACCTCGACGCCGAGAAGCGCGGCGGTCCGTACCTGGACGACCGCACCTCGCGCGTGTGGATCCACGGCGACCTGCACGCGGAGAACTTCGGCACGTACATGGACTCCAACGGCCGCCTGGTCTTCAACGTCAACGACTTCGACGAGGCCTACGTCGGCCCCTTCACCTGGGACCTGAAGCGCTTCTCGGCCTCCATCGCGCTCATCGGTTACGCGAAGGCCCTCGGCGACGAGCAGATCACCGAGCTGGTGACGGTCTACGCCGACGCCTACCGCGAGCGCGTCCACGCCCTGGCCACGGGCGCCAAGCGGGACGAGGTGCCGCCGTTCACGCTGGACACCGCGCAGGGCCCGCTCCTCGACGCGCTGCGTGTGGCCCGCTCGCTGACCCGGTTCGGCCTGCTGGACTCGATGACCGAGATCCGGGACTTCGAACGCCGCTTCGCCCCGGGCGGCGGCTCCGTCGAGCTGGACGCGGCCACCCGCTACAAGGTCCTGGCGGCCTTCGACGGCTATCTGGAGACGCTGCCGGACTCCTCCCTGGCCCGCCCGGACTCCTACCGGGTGAAGGACGTCGTGGGCCGGCGCGGCATCGGCATCGGCTCGGCGGGCCTGCCGTCGTACAACATCCTCCTGGAGGGCCACAGCGACGCCCTGGAGAACGATGTGGTGATCTACATCAAGCAGGCGCAGACCCCGGCGGTCTCCCGGCACATCACGGATCCGGCCGTCGCGGGGTACTTCCAGCACGAGGGCCACCGCACGGTGATCTCCCAGCGCGCCCTCCAGGCGCACGCCGACCCGTGGCTGGGGTGGACCGAGCTGGACGGCTCGGGCCAGTTGGTCGCGGAGGTCTCGCCGTACGCGGTGGACCTGGACTGGGGCGACATCGACGACCCCGAGGAGATCGCGGCCGTCGTCGCCGACCTGGGCCGGGCCACCGCCACCATGCACGCGGCGGCGGACGACCAGTCCGGCGAGTCCCTGGTGCCGTTCTCCACCGAGCGGGCCATCGACGCGGCGCTCGCGGCCGACGAGGAGGGCTTCGCGCCCCCTGCTGGTGGACTTCGCGCACCGCTACGGCGCACGCGCGCGTGCCGATCACCAGATCTTCGTGGACCTGTTCCGCAACGGCCGGATCCGGGGGCTGTGACGCCGCGGATTCACAGGCATCCTTTAGGGGTCTCTTACCCGCGTACGTGACAGACTCTGCTCTCGCTATGGACATATCCGGGACCCAGCTCAGAGCCGTGCGCGCGGCGCTGTTCACGGCCTTCGTCGTGACGCTCGGCACCGCGTCGCACGTGCTGCTGTCCCGTGCTCCGCTGCCGTCGGCCACCGTGGCCGCGGTCGCGGCCGGAGTGTTCGGCACCGCCTACGCGCTCGCGGGCCGCGAGCGCGGCTTCGGCCGGATCGCGGCCCTGCTGGTCCCGCTGGAGCTGGCCGCCGACACGGTGTTCACCACCGGCCAGCACGCCTGTTACGGCCGGGCGGGCGGCCCGGTCGCCGGCCCGCTGCGCGCGGTCGGTCTGGACGTGCTGTGCGAGGGCCGGGTGGGCACCCCGCTGGCCCAGGTGACCGGCGGCGACCGTAGCGGCGCCCTGCTCGCCCATGCCGGCCCGGCCGCCGCCTGGCTGCTGCTCGCCGCGCACGTCGGCGTGGGCCTGCGGGCCGCCGCCTGGCTGCGCCGGGGCGAGCGGGCCCTGGCCCAGCTTCTGTGCGCGGTGGCCGGCACGACGTTCCGGCCACTGCTGCTGGCGGTGGCCGCGGTCACCGTACGGGCGCTGCCGGCCCGCCGGGCGCCCCGCCCGGCGCCGCCCCGCACCGCGGCCCGCGACCGGCTCCTCGTGCACTCCCTGGGACGGCGCGGACCGCCGTGCTCCCCCGCCGCGGCCCTCGCCTGAGCCGTCCCGGCTCCCGCACGGCCGGCGGCGTCCGGACCCGACCAGTCCCCCACCCGCGTCCCGCGTACGACGGATGCGCGTCCCCCAGGGAGATCACCAGCATGAGCAAGCGGAACAGCCAGACGGCGAAGACGGCGGCCCGGGAGCGGCTGCGCCAGGAGCGCGAGCGGCAGGCCAAGCGCGACAAGGCCAGGCGGCAGATCATCGTGGCCGCCTCGATCGTGGCCGTGCTGGCCGCGGCCGGCGGCATCGGCTACGCCGTCGTCCAGAACAACAAGCCCCAGTACTGGGAGGCCGCGAAGGACGACAAGCTCGTCAAGCCGGCCCACGCCACGGGCGCCGACGGCACGACCGTCGTCCTCGGCAAGGCGAGCGCCGAGAAGACCCTCGTGATGTACGAGGACCCGCGCTGCCCGATCTGCGCGTCGTTCGAACAGGCGGTCGGCCCGACCGTGAAGAAGGACCTCGACGCCGGCAAGTTCAAGCTCAAGTACGTCGGCGCCACCTTCATCGACAGGAGCCTTCCCGGCGAGGGCTCCAAGAACGCGCTCAGCGCCCTGGGCGCCGCGCTGAACGTCAGCCCCGAGGCCTTCCTCGAGTACAAGTCCGCGATGTACGCCAAGAAGTGGCACCCCGAGGAGACCACGGACAAGTTCAAGGACGACGCCTACCTGATCAAGATCGCCGACACCGTCCCCGCACTGAAGGGCAACGCGGCGTTCCGCAAGGACGTGAAGGACGGCACCTACGACCGGTGGGCACTGGAGGAGTCCAAGGTCTTCGACAAGGACGGCGTCTCGGGCACCCCGACCCTGAAGATGAACGGCAAGAACGTGACGGGCCCCGACGGCAAGAACGCCCCCATGAGCGCCGCCGACTTCAACACCGCGCTGGACGCGGCCCTGAAGGGCTGAACCGACGCACGGTCAAAGAGCGGGCGAACTTTCGCGAGTTCGCCCGCTCTCGCGCGTACTGATCAGTAGCCTGATCGTTCGTGACCAGTCGATACAGATCATCCGAGGCCGCCCAGAGCCTCGGCACGCCTTTCCCTCGCCGCCGTACGGTCGTCAAGGCCGCGGCGGCGACCGCTGTCCTGGCCGGCCCGCTCGCCGCCGCCCTCCCGGCCCGCGCCGCCACGGACGCCCCCGCCTTCCTGCACGGCGTCGCCTCCGGTGACCCGCTGCCCGACGGCGTACTGCTGTGGACCCGGGTCACCCCGGTCCCGGAGGCGATACCGGGCTCCGGCACCGGCCCGGACACCCAGGTGAGCTGGGTCGTCGCCCGGGACCGGGCACTGACGGACGTCGTCGCCCGAGGCTCCACCACCGCGACCGCCGGCTCCGACCACACCGTGAAGGCCGACATCCGCGGCCTGGCACCGGCCACCGACTACTGGTTCCGCTTCTCGGCCGGCGGCACCGACTCCCCGGTGGCGCGCACCCGCACCGCGCCGGCGGCGGACGCCGACGTGTCCGGGCTGCGCTTCGGCGTGGTCTCCTGCGCCAACTGGGAGGCGGGCTACTTCGCCGCCTACCGCCACCTCGCCGCCCGCAACGACCTGGACGCCTGGCTGCACCTCGGCGACTACATCTACGAGTACAAGACCGGCGAGTACGCGGCCCGCGGCGCGGTCGTCCGCCCGCACGCCCCGGCCAACGAGATCCTCACCCTCGCCGACTACCGCATCCGCCACGCCCGTTACAAGACAGACCCCGATCTCCAGGCCCTGCACCTGAAGGCGCCCGTCATCGCGATCTGGGACGACCACGAGTTCGCCGACAACGCCTGGTCGGGGGGCGCGGTCAACCACACCGAGGGCGCCGAGGGCACCTGGACGGCCCGTCAGGCCGCCGCCAAACAGGCCTACTTCGAGTGGATGCCGGTCCGCCCGGCCGTCGCCGGCACCACCTACCGGCGGCTGCGCTTCGGCAAGCTCGCCGACCTGTCCCTGCTGGACCTGCGCTCCTTCCGCTCCCAGCAGGCGTCCACGGCCAGCGGCTCGGTGGACGACCCGGACCGCACGCTCACCGGGCGCGCCCAGCTCGACTGGCTGAAGGCCGGGCTGAAGGCCTCCGACACCAGGTGGCGGCTGGTCGGCAACTCGGTGATGATCTCGCCGTTCTCCTTCGGCTCCCTCACCGCCGACCTGCTCAAGCCGCTCGCCAAGCTGCTCGGGCTGCCGCAGGAGGGCATCGCCACCAACACCGACCAGTGGGACGGCTACACCGACGACCGCCGCGAACTCCTGGCCCACCTGCGCTCCAACGCCATCGGCAACACCGTCTTCCTGACCGGTGACATCCACATGGCCTGGGCCAACGACGTGCCGGTGGACGCGGGCACCTACCCCCTGTCGGCGTCGGCGGCCACCGAGTTCGTGGTGACCTCGGTGACCTCCGACAACCTGGACGACATCGTGAAGGTGGCCGAGGGCACGGTCTCCGCGCTCGCCTCACCGGCCATCAAGGCCGCCAACCGGCACGTCCACTGGGTGGACACCGACCGCCACGGCTACGGCGTCCTGGACATCACCGCCGACGCCGCGCAGATGGACTACTACGTCCTGTCCGACCGCACCGACGCGCACGCCACGTCGAGCTGGGCGCGCTCCTACCGCACCCGCAGCGGCACGCAGAAGATCGAGCGGACCTACGACCCGGTGTGACGCATCGCTCAGCCGAGCGTCTCCAGGAAGCCGAGTGCCACCCGCCAGGTGGCCTCGGCGGCCTGCGCGTCGTGGTCCGGCAGGCCGGGGTCGGTGTAGAGGTGCCCGGCCCCGGCGTACCGGTAGACCTCCACGTCGGCGCCCGCCCGGCCCATCTGGAGATACCAGGCGCTCAGCCAGTCGTCCGTCTCGAACGGGTCCGGCTCCGCCACGTGCAGTTGCACCGGCAACTCGTCCACCTGCGCGTTCGGCGCGATGTCGGAGGTGCCGTGCAGAAGCAGCAGCCCGCGCGCCTTGTCGTCGCCGAGGGCGAGGGTCTGGGCGACGGACGCGCCCAGTGAGAACCCGGCGTACACCAGCCCCCGGTCCGAGTACGGCGCCGCCGCCAGCACGGCCCGCTTCAGCAGCTCCTCCTTGCCGGTGCGCTCCTGGAACTCCATGCCGTCCTCGACGGTGTCGAACGTGTGTCCGTCGAAGAGGTCCGGCGTCCACACCTCGTGTCCCGCCGCGCGCAGCCGGTCCGCGGCCTCGCGCACCGCGGGCCTGAGCCCGTAGGCCGAGTGAAAGAGCATGATGTTCATGAGGCCATGGTGCCAGCCGCCGCCTTGGCGGCCGTATCGGCGGCCATACCCACACACGCTCGGAACACACATGTTCATCACCCGCCGAGCCCGGTTACGTTCGGAGGCATGGAGAACGTACTCCGCCCCCTGATCGTGGTGGGCAGCTCGGTGCTGCTCACCCTTGCCCTCGGCTGGGCCACCGACCGACTGCTGCGCAAGGCCGACGAACGCAACCCGGACTCGCCGCTGTGGGAACTGCTGCGGCGGGGCCGCATTCCCTACCAGGTGGTGCTGTGCGCCGCCCTGCTCAGAGGCTCCTACGACCAGGCGCAGCTCTCCGAGCAGCACCACACCGGCATCGGCCGCGCGCTGACGCTGGTGCTGATCGGGTCCACCGCCTGGCTGTTGATCCGGATCGCCGCCGCCGTCGTCGAGACCTCCTACAGCCGCTACGCGCGTGTCCACCGGGACGCGGCCCGGGTGCGCCGGGTCCGCACGCAGGTAGAGCTGATCATGCGGGTGGTGTCCGCGATCGTCATCGTGATGGCGATCGCCTCCATGCTGCTGACGTTCCCCGCGATGCGCGCGGCCGGCGCCTCGCTGCTGGCCTCCGCCGGCATCCTCGGCATCGTCGCCGGTGTCGCCGCCCAGTCGACCCTGTCGAACCTGTTCGCCGGGCTCCAGATCGCCTTCGGCGACATGGTCCGCATAGGCGACACGGTCGTCGTGGACGGCGAGTGGGGCACGGTCGACGAGATCACCCTGACCTTCCTGACCGTACGGACCTGGGACGAGCGCCGGATCACCATGCCGGTGTCGTACTTCACCTCCAAGCCCTTCGAGAACTGGTCCCGGGGCACCCCCCAGATGACCGGGACCGTCTACTGGTACCTGGACCACAGCGCGCCGGTCGAGGCGATGCGCGAGAAGCTGCGGGACATCCTGCGCGGGTGTCCGGCCTGGGACGGCCGCGCCTACAGCCTCCAGGTGACCGACACCACGCCGAACACCGTCCAGGTGCGCGCCCTGGTGACGGCGAAGGACGCGGACGACATCTGGACGGTGCGGGTCGCGGTCCGCGAACAGATGATCACCTGGCTGTCCGAGAAGCACCCCTACGCGCTGCCCCGGGTCAACACCTCCGAGGCCGTGCTCCCGCCCTACCGCGTCCCGTCCCCCGACGGCGCCTCGCTGCGCAAGGCCTACGAGTTCCCCCGCACCGGCCGGGGCTGACCGGCCCGGGGGCCGGGGGCCCGACCGCTGCAGCCGCAGCCTCCGCGACACAGGTCCCCGAGCCTGCGGCTGCGGCTGCGGCTGCGGCTGCGGCTGCGGCTGCGGCTGTCACGGATCGCCGCGGCCACCGGAACGGGTCACCGCATGCTGCGCACGTCGAGGTGGCGCAGCACCCGGTCCACGATCTCCGGATTCGCGCCGGGCTCGCTGCGCGCCGCCAGTACCTCGTGCCGCGCCGCGCTGAGCATCTCGTCCTGGATGCGCCGCACCCGCTTGAGCCGCCTGACCCGCTGGTGCTGCGCCTTCCGGCGCTCCTCCTCCCCCATGTCCGGACTGATCCGGATGCCGATGTCGAAGGCGCGCCGCAGCATCTGCTCGGAGAGGTCGTCGGGCAGGTCCTCCACCTGCTCGATCTCCCGCAGCCTGCGCTTCGCCGCCTTCGCGGCCCGCACCGCGAGTTCCTTCTCGAACTCCTTCTCCCCCTCGGAGTCGGCCCGCACGCCCAGCCGCCTCACCAGCCACGGCAGCGTCAGCCCCTGCACCACCAGCGTGGCGATGATCACCCCGAAGGCGATGAACACGAGCACGTCCCGCTGCGGGAAGGGCGAACCGTCGTCGGTCTTCAGCGGGATCGCGAGGACCAGCGCCACGGAGGCCACCCCGCGCATCCCGGACCACCACATGACGACGGTCTCCCGCCAGCTAACCGGGATCTCCTCCTCGTAGTTCCGGCGGGCGTGCAGCCGCTTGGTCAGCCAGGTGGCCGGCAGCAGCCACAGCAGCCGTACGACGACCACCACGCCCACCACGGCCGCCGACCAGCCCAGCAGCTCGCCCCAGCGCCCGCGGCCCGTGTGGATGGCGTTGTGCAGCTCCAGGCCGATCAGCCCGAAGGCGACCCCCGTGACGAGGGTGTCGATGATGTCCCAGAAGGCGTGCCCGGCCAGCCGGGTCATCACGTCGTCGGCGTCGGTGGCGTACTCGGCGAGGAACAGAGCCGTGGTGAGCACGGCGAGCACCCCGGAGCCGTGCAGCTTCTCCGCCAGCACGTAGGAGGCGTACGGCACCAGCAGGGTCATGCCGATCTGGAGGGTCGGGTCGCCCAGCAGGTCCATCAGCCTGTTCGCGCCCCAGCCCAGCACCAGCCCCACGGCCACCGCGACGACGGCGGACAGCACCAGGTCGAGCCCGGCCCGCCAGGGCGAGAAGGAGCCGCTCAGGGCGGCGGCGATCGCCACGTGGTAGAGCACGATGGCCGTGACGTCGTTGAAGAGGCCCTCGCCCTCCAGGATGGACACCAGGCGGCGCGGCAGCCCGAGCTGTCCGGCGACACTGGTCGCGGCGACCGGGTCGGGCGGCGCGATCAGGGCGCCCAGCGCGACGGCGGCGGCGATCGGCAGCCCGGGCACGATCGCGCGGGCGATCAGCGCCACGCACACCGTGGTCACGAACACCAGGGCGACGGCCAGCAGGAAGATCGGACGGACGTTGGCCGCGAACTGCCGCCAGGAGGTCCGGCGCACGGCGGCGTAGAGCAGCGGGGGCAGCAGCGCGGGCAGGATCAGGTCGGGCGGGATGTTCACGTCGGGCACGAAGTCGGCCACCGCCAGGGCCCCGCCGAACAGGGTCATCAGCACGGGCGCCGGCACCCCGAACCGGTCCCCGACCGGGACGCTCACCAGGGCCCCGAGCAGCAGGGCGAACAACAGGGCCAACTGATCCACGGACTGCGCTCCGGGCTCGACGATCACACGGCAGACCTCTAGCCTGCCACGACGCCGCCGCCCCGGCCGTACCGACGTCTCCCGGACCGCGCACCCGTCCCGCCGGGCGGCGGGGCTACCGGGAGCGGTGGGCGGGGGCTACGGGGAGTGGCGGGCGGGGGCTACGGGGAGTGGTGGGCGGGGGCTACAGGGCGCGGCGCATCGCCCGGTGCGGTATGCCGGCGTCCGGGAACTCCGGGCCGTACGCCACGTATCCCAGCCGCTCGTAGAAGCCCAGGGCGTGGGTCTGCGCGTGCAGGTCCAGGGCGGTGAGGCCCTGTGCGCGGGCGGTGTCCTCGATGGCGCGCACCAGGGCCGCGCCGACGCCGAGCCCGCGTGCCTCCCGGGTGACGGCGAGCCGCCCCAGGGAGCCCACCGCCGGGTGTCCGCCGGTCTTCGCCGCCGCCTCGCCGTGCAGCAGCCGCCCGGTGCCCAGCGGCACTCCGTCCTCGCGGACCGCCAGGACGTGCACGGCCACGGCGTCGCGGGCGTCGTACTCGATGTCCTCGGCGACGCCCTGCTCGGCCACGAAGACCTCTTTGCGGACCGCGAAGCAGGCCTCGCGGCCGGCGAGGTCCGTCACGACCCGGACGGTGAAGCGCGGGCTCACGCCCACGTCTCCTCCCGGACCTGGTCCAGGGCCTGCCGCAGGTCCTCGGGGTAGTCGCTGGCGAACTCCACCCACTGTCCGTCGCCGGGGTGCTCGAAGCCGAGCCGGACCGCGTGCAGCCACTGACGGGTCAGGCGCAGCCGCTTGGCGAGGGTGGGATCGGCGCCGTACGTGAGGTCGCCGACGCACGGGTGGCGGTGCGCGGCCATGTGGACGCGGATCTGGTGGGTGCGGCCGGTCTCCAGCTTCACGTCGAGCAGGGAGGCGGCGCGGAACGCCTCGACGAGGTCGTAGTGGGTCACCGACGGCTTGCCGTCCGCCGTGACCGCCCACTTGTAGTCGTGGTTCGGGTGGCGGCCGATCGGGGCGTCGATCGTGCCGCTCGTCGGGTCCGGGTGGCCCTGGACCAGGGTGTGGTAGCGCTTGTCGACCGTGCGCTCCTTGAACTGGCGCTTGAGCGACGTGTAGGCGCGCTCCGACTTCGCGACCACCATCAGGCCGGACGTGCCGACGTCGAGGCGGTGCACGATGCCCTGGCGCTCGGCGGCGCCGGAGGTGGAGATCCGGTATCCGGCGGCGGCGAGACCGCCGATGACGGTCGGCCCGGACCAGCCCGGCGACGGGTGCGCGGCCACGCCGACCGGCTTGACGATCACGACGACGTCATCGTCGTCGTACACGATCTCCATGCCCTCGACCGGCTCGGCTACCAGTTGTACCGGCGCCGCCGCCTGCGGCATCTCGACCTCGAGCCAGGCGCCGCCGTGCACCCGCTCGGACTTGCCGACCACCGCCCCGTCGACCTGGACCTTGCCGGTCGCGGCCAGTTCCGCCGCCTTCGTGCGGGAGAAGCCGAACATGCGGGAGATGGCGGCGTCGACGCGCTCGCCCTCCAGGCCGTCCGGCACGGGCAGGGTGCGGATCTCGGGAATCGTGCTCACCCGTCGAGTATGCCGGACGGGTGCCCTGCCACCGAACGGGCCTGTGGAAAACCTCCCGGCCGCGGGCCCCGCGGACCGGCGTGAGCGGCCTCAGTCCTGGTGGACCGTGCCGTCCGGGTCCAGGCCGCGGAAGGACAGCAGCACGATCAGGATGCCGCCGCACACGATCGCCGAGTCGGCGAGGTTGAACACCGCGAAGCCCTGGGGCGCGATGAAGTCCACGACCTCGCCCTCGAAGATCCCCGGCGCCCGGAAGATCCGGTCGGTGAGGTTGCCGAGCGCGCCGCCCAGCAGCAGGCCGAGCGCGATGGCCCAGGGGAAGCTGTAGAGCTTGCGGGCGAGACGGATGATGACCAGGATCACGGCGGCGGCGATGAGGGTGAAGATGATCGTGAAGGCCGCGCCGAACCCGAAGGCGGCCCCCGGGTTGCGGATGGCGTGCAGCTCCAGCCAGTCGCCGACGACCCGGATCGGCGCGTGGCCCTCCAGGCGGGCGACGACGAGCATCTTGCTGATCAGGTCGACGGCGTACGCGAACGTGGCCACCGCGAACAGCACGGCGATCCGGCGCCCGCGGCCGGTCCGCCGGCCCACCGGGGCCGGCCCCTCGCTCGCACCGGCCGGACCGGACGCGCGCGGGCCGGCGGACGTTCCGGCCGCCGCAGTCCGCTCGCCGCCGTCGTCCGGGGTGTCCGGCGTACCGATGATGCGCTCCGCCTCTGCCACGTGAGTCCCTCAACCTAGGTGCCTGACTGTGGACGAGACTACGGCACACCCCCACGGCCGCCGGCGTTCAGGAGCGGCGTTCCTGCTTCTGCTTGCACTCCACGCACAGCGTGGCTCGGGGGAAGGCCTGCATGCGTGCCTTGCCGATGGGGTTGCCGCAGTTCTCGCACAGGCCGTAGGTGCCCGCGTCCAGCCGTTCCAGGGCCCGTTCGGTCTGGTCCAGCATCTCCCGCGCGTTGGCGGCCAGCGCCATCTCGTGCTCGCGCGTGATGTTCTTGGTGCCGGTGTCGGCCTCGTCGTCGCCGGCACCGTCCCCGGAGTCCCGCATCAGACCGGCGACGGACGCCTCCGACGAGCTGATCTCCGTCCGCAGCCGCCCCGCCTCGGAGTCCAGCTCCGCGCGGGCCTCCGCGACCTCTTCCGGGGTCCAGGGGTCCTCGCCGGAGCGCACCGCCAGTTCGCCGGGCTCCACGGCGGCGGCCCGCGCCTTGGGAAGGGGGCTCTGTTCCGCCGTGACCGTGCCAGGGGTCTTCTTCGCAACCACTGTCGTGGCTCCCGTCTGCTTCGCGGCCCGCGCCGCACCCGCCTTCTTGGCCGTGCTCTTGTGGGCCGTCTCCGTGGAGACGTCCTCGTGGACCGCCCGCCCGCCACCGGTCTTCCTCACCGCCGGCTCCCTGGGGGCCGCCTTGTCCGTGGCCACTTTGTCCCCGGCCACCCTGTCCGTGACCTTGTCCGCAGCCGCCTTGTCCGTGGCCGTACTCTCCGTGGCCGTCCTCGCCGTGGGCCTCCTCGCCGTGGGCTTCCTCGGCGTCGCGGCCTTCCCGGCCGCGTCCGTCACAGCCGCCTTCTTCCCGGCCGTCTCCTTCGCGACCGTTCCCTTTCCGACGGCCTGCTTCACGGGCGTCTTCCGCACGGCCGCCTTCTTCGTGCCCGTCCTCTTCACGGCGGCTCTCCCCGCCGCCCGCTCCTGCGCCTCCTCCCCGTCCTCCCCCGCTTCCCGTTCCTCCCGCACAGCCGCGTGACCGGCTGCCGGCTTCCCCGCAGCCGTCCTCCTGGTGGCAGCTTCCGGGCCCGTCCTGCCGGTCGCCGGCTGCTGTACGGCGGTCTTCTTCGCCACCATGGCCGCGGCCCCTTCACATACTGTGATCTTGCTCGCGAATCGTGCTGGGACGATAAATCGACTTGAGTCCCGCGGCAACGGGGCACACCGCCCGATTCGCCCGCCCGCACCCCCCGAGCCACGGGCCTGCATCCGTTGTGCCCAGCTCCCCGCCCGGTAATCCGTCCGGTCCGGCCCGCGCGGACACCTGCGCCCGCCCCCTCGCCATTCGGGTCACGCGGCCCGGCCCGGGCCGGGCGTCCGCACCGCGCGGAAAACCGGTCCGCCGCTGTCCGCGGGGCGCCGTACACTGGGCGGAGCGAAAAGCGTGGATGGGGACGAGTAGCGGCGTACGCAGCCCAGAGCGACCCGGGGACGGTGTGAGCCCGGGGGCGAGCGCGACGTGAAGATCACCCCGGAGCCGCCGGAAGAAAGCCGCAGCCTCAGGGCGGCGGCCAGTAGACCCGGTATCGCGACCCCAATGAGGGGGCCCACCGGCGCGTAGGGCGCGGCGGAGGGCCAAGGAGGGTGGTACCGCGGGAGCGCGCCGCACACGGCGTAGACAGGATCGATGGCTCTCGTCCCTCCGACGGAAGGCAGCAAGTCCGTTGGAGGATGCTCGCAGATGACAGCGCCGACGTACCGCCAGGTGCCCGCACAGGTCGACCTGCCCACTCTTGAGCACGCCGTGCTCGACTTCTGGCGCGAGCAGAAGATCTTCGCCAAGAGCCTGGAGCAGTCCGAGGGTCGCCCCGAATGGGTGTTCTACGAGGGCCCGCCCACCGCCAACGGCATGCCGGGCGCCCACCACATCGAGGCCCGCGTCTTCAAGGACGTCTTCCCCCGCTTCCGCACCATGCGCGGCTACCACGTGGGCCGCAAGGCCGGCTGGGACTGTCACGGCCTGCCGGTGGAGCTGGCCGTCGAGAAGGAGCTGGGCTTCTCCGGCAAGCAGGACATCGAGGCGTACGGCATCGCCGAGTTCAACGCCAGGTGCCGCGAGTCGGTGACCCGGCACACCGACGCCTTCGCCGAGCTGACGACCCGCATGGGCTACTGGGTCGACCTGGACGACGCCTACCGGACCATGGACCCCGAGTACGTCGAGTCGGTGTGGTGGTCGCTGAAGGAGATCTTCAACAAGGGGCTGCTGGTCCAGGACCACCGGGTCGCCCCCTGGTGCCCGCGTTGCGGCACCGGCCTGTCCGACCACGAGCTGGCGCAGGGCTACGAGACGGTCGTCGACCCCTCCGTGTACGTCCGCTTCCCGCTCACCTCCGGCCCGCTCGCCGGCGAGGCCGCCCTGCTGGTGTGGACGACGACCCCCTGGACCCTGGTGTCCAACACGGCGGTCGCCGCGCATCCGGAGGTCACCTACGTCGTCGCCACCGACGGCGAGGAGAAGCTCGTCGTCGCCGAGCCGCTGCTCGCCAAGGCGCTCGGCGAGGGCTGGGAGGCCACCGGCCGGAGCTTCACCGGCGCCGAGATGGAGCGCTGGACGTACCAGCGCCCCTTCGAGCTGGTGGAGTTCCCGAGCGTCAGCGAGGGAACCGACGGGCACAGCCCCCAGCCGGCGCACTACGTGGTCAACGCCGAGTACGTGACGACCGAGGACGGTACGGGCCTGGTCCACCAGTCCCCCGCGTTCGGTGAGGACGACCTCAAGGTCTGCCGCGCCTACGGCCTGCCGGTCGTGAACCCGGTCCGCCCGGACGGCACCTTCGAGGAGGACGTCCCGCTGGTCGGCGGCATCTTCTTCAAGAAGGCGGACGAGAAGCTCACCGAGGACCTGGCGCAGCGCGGCCTCCTCTTCAGGCACCTGCCGTACGAGCACAGCTACCCGCACTGCTGGCGCTGCCACACCGCGCTCCTGTACTACGCGCAGCCCTCCTGGTACATCCGCACGACGGCGATCAAGGACCGCCTCATCCAGGAGAACGAGAAGACCAACTGGTTCCCGGACACGGTCAAGCACGGCCGCTTCGGCGACTGGCTGAACAACAACATCGACTGGGCGCTGTCCCGCAACCGCTACTGGGGCACGCCGCTGCCGATCTGGCGCTGCGAGGAGGACCACCTCACCTGCGTGGGCTCCCGCGCGGAGCTGACCGAGCTGACCGGCACGGACCAGTCGGGCCTGGACCCGCACCGGCCGTACATCGACGACGTCACCTTCGCCTGCCGTCACGACGGCTGCGGGAAGACGGCCACGCGCGTACCGGAGGTCATCGACGCCTGGTACGACTCGGGTTCCATGCCGTTCGCGCAGTGGGGCTACCCGTACAAGAACAAGGAACTGTTCGAGAGCCGGTATCCGGCGCAGTTCATCTCCGAGGCGATCGACCAGACCCGCGGCTGGTTCTACACGCTGATGGCCGTCGGCACCCTCGTCTTCGACCGGTCGTCGTACGAGAACGTCGTCTGCCTGGGCCACATCCTCGCCGAGGACGGCCGCAAGATGTCCAAGCACCTGGGCAACATCCTCCAGCCGATCCCGCTCATGGACCAGCACGGCGCGGACGCGGTGCGCTGGTTCATGGCGGCCGGCGGTTCCCCGTGGGCGGCCCGCCGGGTCGGCCACAACACCATCCAGGAAGTCGTCCGCAAGACCCTGCTGACGTACTGGAACACGGTCGCCTTCCAGGCCCTGTACGCCCGCACGTCCGGCTGGGCGCCCTCCGCGGCGGACCCGGCCCCGGCCGAGCGCCCGGTGCTGGACCGCTGGCTGCTGTCCGAACTCCACGCCCTCACCGACCAGGTGACCCAGGCGCTGGAGGCGTACGACACCCAGCGCGCCGGCAAGCTGCTGTCCGCGTTCGTGGACGACCTGTCCAACTGGTACGTCCGCCGTTCGCGCCGCCGCTTCTGGCAGGGCGACAAGGCCGCGCTGCGCACCCTGCACGAGGTGCTGGAGACGGTCACGAAGCTGATGGCGCCGATCACGCCGTTCATCACCGAGCGGGTGTGGCAGGACCTGGTCGCGCCGGTCACGCCGGGCGCGCCCGAGTCCGTGCACCTGGCGCCGTGGCCCGAGGCGGACCTGTCCGCGATCGACCCTGAGCTGTCGCGGCAGATGGTCCTGGTCCGCCGGCTGGTGGAGCTGGGCCGCGCCACGCGCGCGGAGTCGGGCGTCAAGACGCGTCAGCCGCTGTCCCGTGCGCTGATCGCGGCCACCGGCTTCGAGTCCCTCCACCCGGAGCTGCACGCGCAGATCACGGAGGAGCTGAACGTCGAGGGGCTGGCCTCGCTCAGCGAGGTCGGCGGCAGCCTGGTCGACACGACCGCCAAGGCCAACTTCCGGGCGCTGGGCAAGCGGTTCGGCAAGCGGGTGCAGGACGTGGCCCGGGTGATCGCCGGTGCCGACGCCGCCGCGCTGTCCCTCGCGCTGCGTGCGGGCACCGCGTCCGTGGAGGTCGACGGGGAGACGGTCACCCTCGCTCCCGACGAGGTCATCATCACGGAGACCCCGCGCGAAGGCTGGTCGGTGGCCTCCGACTCCGGTGCCACGGTCGCCCTCGACCTGGAGATCACCGAGGAGCTGCGGCAGGCAGGCCTGGCCCGCGACGCGATCCGGATGATCCAGGAGGCCCGCAAGAACAGCGGCCTGGACGTGGCCGACAGGATCGCCCTGCGGTGGACCTCGACCGACCCCGCCGTCATCGCCGCACTGTCCGAGCACAGCGCCCTGATCGCCGAGGAGGTCCTCGCGACCGACTTCGCCCAGGGCGAGGCGGACGGCACCTACGGCGACGCCTTCACCGACGAGGGCCTGTCCCTGACGTTCCGGCTGCGCCGGGCGTAGGCGCCCAGGCGTACGGAAGGGCCCGGTCTCCGGCAAGGAGACCGGGCCCTTCCGCGTGAATCGCCGGACCAGAGGTTCCCGCCCGGGTACCGGGCCGTGGGCTACCGCCCGGACGCCGGGCCGTGGGCTCCCGTCGGGATACCGGACCGGGCCTTCCGCCCGGATGCCGGCCGGTCCCGTCACCGCCGCGCGGTGTCCCGCACCCCGACGGCCGACGCGGGCGACCCACGCAAAAGGGGCGGGCCCCCGGACCGAAGTCCGGGGGCCCGCCCCTTGGGCGCTGCCGACGCCGTTGTCGTACTAATGCCCGGTGCTCAGTTGTCGTCCTCGTCGATCAGGAACCCGCGCATCGGCGAGGGCGCCTGGCCCATCGGGGACGGACCCTGCGGGCGGACCGGGGCCATGGGCTGGGTCATGGCCGGGGTCATCTGCTGCTGACCGCCGTAGGACGGGCCGGAGGGGCCGGGGTTGCCGCCCATCCCCTGGTTCCCGCCGTAGGACGGGGCGCTCGCGCCGGCCGGGGCCATGGAGGGCGCCGGGGACGGCGGCAGGGACGCGGCGGCCGGAGTGCGCGGCGGGGCCAGGGAGTCGTCGGCCTGGGTCTCCAGCTGACGCAACTGCGACTCGAGGTACGACTTCAGCCGCGTGCGGTACTCGCGCTCGAAGCCGCGCAGGTCCTCGACCTTGCGCTCCAGCGTGGCGCGCGCGGACTCCAGGGAGCCCATGGCGACGCGGTGCTTCTCCTGCGCGTCCCGCTCCAGGGCGTCGGCCTTGGCACGGGCGTCCCGCTCCAGACCCTCGGCGCGGCTGCGGGCCTCACCGACGATCTTGTTGGCCTCGGAACGGGCCTCGGCGATCGCCTGGTCAGCGGTCTGCTGGGCCAGCGAGAGGACACGGGCGGCGCTGTCGCCACCGGGGCCCTGACCGTGGCCGCCCATGGGGCCGCCCATCGGACCGCCCATCTGCTGCTGCATGGGCGGCTGACCACCCATGTGGCCCTGTCCCATGGAGCCCTGACCCATCGAACCCTGGCCCATGGAGCCCTGACCCATGGAACCCTGGCCCATGGAGCCCTGACCCATGGAACCCTGGCCCATGGAGCCCTGACCCATGGAACCCTGACCCATCGGACCCTGACCCATCGGGCCGGGACCCTGCGGGCCACCCTGACCGCCGGGGCCGGCGGGCAGCTGCGGGGCACCGCTCGGCAACTGGGGCGGACCACCCATGGGGCCGCCCATCTGCTGCTGCGGCGGGCCCGATATGCCGGCGGGCACCGGTGCGCCGGGACCTCGCATGCCCTGCTGGGGCATCCCCTGCTGAGGCATGCCCTGCTGCGGCATCCCCTGCTGGGACATCCCCTGCTGGGGCATCCCCTGCTGCTGCTGGTCCTGCTCCGGAGGCTTGCGCATGTTCTGCTGGTTCTGCGCGGCCGCGCGCGTGGCCGCGGCCAGTTTGGCGCGCAGGTCCTCGTTCTCGCGGAGCAGACGGGTCAGTTCGGCTTCGACCTCGTCGAGGAAGGCATCGACCTCGTCCTCGTCATAGCCTTCTCGGAGGCGGACGGTCGTGAACTGCTTGTTCCGCACGTCCTCGGGGGTCAACGGCATCTCTTCACCTCAACGTAGTCATCGGCAGTCGGCAAGACCGTATCGTCCATCCTCATCTCACGAAGTGCTGCGCAATGGAGATGAGGACGTAAACGATGATCATCAGTACGAAGAAGGACAGGTCGAGCGCCACGCCCCCGAGACGCAGCGGCGGGATGAACCGCCGCAGAAGCTTCAGCGGTGGATCGGTGACAGTGTAGGTGGCCTCCAGTACGACCACCATCGCCTTGCCGGGTTGCCACGAGCGGGCGAACTGGAACACGTAATCCATGACCAGTCGGAAGATGAGCACGACGAGGAACACCATCAGCGCGATGTAGATCACCTGCGCGAACACGCTCATGGCCTGCGGTTCCCTCTCCCCTGCTCCGTGCTTTCCGTACTGCGGTCCGGTCCTGCGTCTCAGCTCTGGTTGAAGAACCCGCCCTCTGCGATGCGGGCCTTGTCCTCCGCCGTGACATCGACGTTAGCAGGAGACAACAGGAACACCTTCTGCGTCACCCGCTCGATGCTGCCGTGAAGACCAAACACCAAACCTGCCGCAAAGTCGACAAGTCGCTTCGCGTCTGTGTCGTCCATCTCAGTCAGATTCATGATCACCGGGGTGCCCTCACGGAAGTGTTCCCCGATGGTACGGGCCTCGTTGTAGGTCCGCGGGTGAAGCGTGGTGATCCGGTAAGGCTCTCGTTCCGACACGACCTTGGGCATGATCACCGGTGCGTTCTTCTCCAGGGACTGACGTTCTTGTGTGATGGATGCCACGGGCGCGATCCGCGCCGGGCGTCCGGATTCCGCGGCGAGCGAAGTCGAACGGGCCACCGGCTCGCGCGGCGCGGGCGGTTGCGCGATTCGCACCTCTTCGTCCCTTTGGGACTGATGCGCACCATGCGGCTGATGTGACGGTTCGTGCCGTCGGTGGTCCCGCTCGGGCTCCGGGTCCAGCTCGGGCTCGAAGTCGTCGTCGGGGTCGAATCCGCGGCCGTCGTACCCATCGTCCTCCACGAGGCCGAGGTAGACCGCCATCTTGCGCATCGCGCCGGCCATGCTCTGAGTCCTCCGCTCTGTGGTGGATCGACTGACGACTGCCAAATGCCCGCGATCCACGTGGTCGTTGTGCCCGCCTTGACGGGCACTGACCATATTTTCTGCTGTGGTCCGACTTCCTGGCGACGTTACCCGAGCCTGGGGCGGACTCCGAGTACCGCACTGCCGACGCGTACATGTGTCGCCCCGGCGGCCACGGCCTGTTCGAGGTCCGCACTCATCCCTGCCGACACCATGGTTGCAGCCGGATGGGCCCGGCGCAGGTCGGTCGACAAATCCATGAGCCGTGCGAACGCGGCCTGTTCGCGTCCCGCGTATTCCCCGGTGAGCGGAGCGACGGTCATCAGGCCGTCGAGCCGCAGTCCGGGCGCGGCGGCCACGAGGTCGGCCAACTCTTCGATTCCGTCCGGGCCGACGCCACCGCGCTCGCCCCGGCCGTCCGCCCCCGCGTCGAGCGCGACCTGGAGGAGGCAGCCCACCTCGCGCTCCGCCCGTACCGCCTCCCTCGACAGCGCGGCGACGAGCCGGGAACGGTCGACAGACTGCACGATGTCGGCGTAACCGACCACGGAACGAACTTTGTTGGTCTGCAACTGACCGACGAAGTGCCACGTCAGGGGCAGATCCGCGCACGCGGCGGCCTTCGGGGCCGCGTCCTGGTCGCGGTTCTCGGCGACTTGGCGCACGCCGAGGCCGGACAGGATCCGCACATCGCTCGCCGGGTAGGTCTTGGTGACCACGATCAGGGTCACCTCGTCCCGCTCGCGCCCGGCCGCCGCACACGCGGTGGCGATGCGCTCCTCCACCTTCGCCAGATTCGCGGCGAGTTCCGTCTTACGGTCCGTCATGCCCGATCAGTCCAGCCACACATAGCCGGCGAGTCGCCCCGTGGTGCGGTCGCGGCGGTACGAGAAGTGGTCCTGCGACTCCAGCGTGCACACCGGCGACTGCGCCCGGTCGCACACCCCGAGCCCAGCGAGCTGCGCGTGCACGCCGGCGCTCACGTCGACCGCGGGCGTGCCCCAGCTCGTCTCGGCGTGCGCCGCCGGTTCGACGGCGGCCACCTCGGCGCGCATCGCCTCCGGCACCTCGTAGCACCGGCCGCAGACGGCCGGTCCGGTACGGGCGACGATCCGGTCCGGTACGGCGCCGAGTTCGACCATGGCCCGTACGGCGGCGGGGACGATCCCCCGGACCAGGCCGGGCCGGCCCGCGTGGGCCGCGGCGGCGACCCCGGCGACGGGGTCGGCCAGCAGTACCGGCACGCAGTCGGCGGTGAGGACGGCGAGGGCGAGTCCGCGCCGGGCGGTGACGACCGCGTCGGCCTCCGGCACCGGACGCCCGCCCCACGGCGCGTCCACCACGACGACGTCGGCGCCGTGCACCTGCTGCATCCAGACCACCGAAGCGGCGTCCAGACCGAGCGACTCGGCCGCCAGCTCCCGGTTGGTCCCCACGGACTCCGGGGCGTCGCCGACCGCGCCGCCGAGGTTCAGCGCCTCGTACGGAGCGGCGCTCACCCCGCCCCACCGGTCGGTGAAGGCGAAGTGCGCGCCGCTCACGCTCTCGCGCCGTCCTATCACTTGAGGAAGTCCGGGACGTCCAGCTCCTCGGCCGTGCTGTCCACGTAGGCGGGTCGCGGCGCCGGCGTGACCGGCGGCGGGACCGGGATGTCGGCCACCGGCTCGGGCGCCGGCTCCGGCTCCTCCTTCGGCTTCACGCTGCCCAGCGAGCCGAAGGACGGACGGCTGGGCTCGCTCGGCCGCACCGGCGCGGGCTCCTCGCGGCGGGTGGGCGCCGAGCCGGAGGCCGAGCCGAGGACGTTGTCCCGGCGGGCCGGCGGCTGGCCGCCGTCGAAGCCGGCCGCGATCACGGTGACCCGGACCTCGTCGCCCAGGGCGTCGTCGATGACGGCGCCGAAGATGATGTTGGCCTCGGGGTGCGCGGCCTCGCTGACTAGCTGGGCGGCCTCGTTGATCTCGAACAGGCCGAGGTCGGAGCCGCCGGAGATGGAGAGCAGCACGCCGCGGGCGCCGTCGATGGAGGCCTCCAGCAGCGGGGAGGAGATCGCCATCTCGGCCGCGGCCACCGCGCGGTCGTCGCCGCGGGCCGAGCCGATGCCCATGAGAGCCGAACCGGCCTCGGACATGACCGACTTGACGTCGGCGAAGTCCAGGTTGATCAGGCCGGGCGTGGTGATGAGGTCGGTGATGCCCTGCACACCGGAGAGCAGGACCTGGTCCGCGGACTTGAAGGCGTCCAGGACCGAGACCTGGCGGTCCGAGATGGACAGCAGCCGGTCGTTGGGGATGACGATGAGGGTGTCGACCTCTTCGCGGAGTTCCGCGATGCCGTCCTCGGCCTGGTTCGCGCGGCGCCGTCCCTCGAAGGTGAACGGGCGCGTGACCACGCCGATGGTAAGGGCGCCCAGATTGCGCGCGATGTTGGCCACGACGGGCGCGCCGCCGGTGCCGGTGCCGCCGCCCTCGCCGGCCGTCACGAAGACCATGTCGGCCCCCTTGAGGACCTCCTCGATCTCCTCGCGGTGGTCCTCGGCGGCCTTGCGGCCGACGGCCGGGTTGGCTCCGGCGCCGAGTCCGCGGGTGAGTTCGCGGCCGACGTCGAGCTTGACGTCGGCGTCGCTCATCAACAGCGCCTGTGCGTCGGTGTTGATGGCGATGAACTCGACGCCCTTGAGACCGACCTCGATCATCCGGTTGATGGCATTGACACCACCGCCGCCGACACCGATGACCTTGATGACTGCGAGGTAGTTCTGCGGTGCTGCCACGTCGAAGGCCTCTCGCCTCGAATTACGTTGTCGCCGCCGTGCGGTTGCCCCGCACCGGGACGACGGATGCCGAATGGGACGGTCCGTAGCGCCGACCCGAACCCTAACCTTGAAGTTTAGGGTTACCAGTGTGTCTGTTCCCTGGAGTCTTCTGAACAGGACACTAAGTCGACAAGTGGCGCCCGTTCAACGAACACGCCGAACCTCCCGTTTTTCTTTTCACCCTATGTGATCAGCCATAGCAGTGCCCAACCAGGGTGCTGGCCTGCGCTGATGTGCGTCAACTCCCCGATGACGCAGGGGCGGTGGGAACGGTGACATCAAAGTGCCGTGCGCCGGGAACTGCTTTCATGAGAGCCGTGAGGGCCCGTGCCTTGGCGCTGCCGTTCTCGCCGCTGCCCCATGCCACCGTGCGCCCGTCGCCCCACTCCAGCGAGATCGCGTCGTAGGAGCGGACTTGGACGGCCCGGGTGGCCCTGAGCACGGGCTCCGGCAGGTCACCGGCGACCCGGACGGCCTCACGCACCAGCCGGTCCATGCCGAAGCGCCGGAAGCTCGCGGCGCCGGGTCCCTTGCGGGAGGCGGACATCTCCAGCGCCGGAACGCCTTTCGGCGCCCGTGAAACCGTGGCGAACCGGACACCTTCGTCATCGACCTCGACGAAGTTCCCGCCCTTTCGGACAAGTAGAACCGGAGTGCGCTCGATCACTTTCAGGCCGATTCCATGAGGCCAGGAACGAACCACGTCTACGGTGTCAATTCGGGGCAATTTCCGGCGGAGCCGGGCTTCGACGGCGTCCGTGTCGGCGGAGACCATCGGCTCCCCGACGGGCACGGCCGCCGCCTCGCGCACCTGGGCGGGGGTCAGCACCCGCGTCCCGGACACCGAGACGTGGTCCACCCGCAGCCATGCGGAGCCGTACAGCGCCCAGGCGACGCCGGCCCCGAGAAGTACGAGGAGGGCCGCGAGGGCGGCGAGCACCAGAAGGCGCCGCCTCCTGGTCCGGGAAGCGGGCGGCGGGCCGGACGACTCCTGCCGGCGTTCACCGCGCTCGGCGGTCGTCGGTCCGGCCACGCTCACTCCTTTTCCGGGCCCGGTTCACCTCCGGGGCGCCCCCAGCCGGTGCGCGCCCCGTCGGCCCACCCGCCCATGCCTTACTGCTGACGGCGCGAGGCGATCGCCTCGTACACCATGCCGACGAGCAGGTCGTCGGCGTCCCGGCGGCCGAACTCGCTTGCCGAGCGGGACATCTCGTACAGCCGGTGGGGGTCGGCGAGCACGGGCAGGACGTGTCGCTGCACCCACTCGGGCGTCAGTTCCGCGTCGTCGACGAGGAGTCCGCCGCCGGCCTTGACCACCGGCTGGGCGTTCAGCCGCTGTTCACCGTTGCCGATGGGCAGCGGGACGTACGCGGCCGGCAGCCCGACGGCGGAGAGTTCGGCGACGGTCATCGCGCCCGCGCGGCAGAGCATCATGTCGGCCGCCGCGTACGCGAGGTCCATCCGGTCCAGATAACTTACCGGGATATAGGGGGGCATTCCCGGCATCTGCTGCACCTGCGGCAGTTCGTTCTTCGGTCCGACCGCGTGCAGGATCTGGATCCCGGCCTGCTGGAGCCAGGGAGCGACCTGCTGGACCACCTCGTTGAGGCGCCGGGCGCCCTGGGAACCGCCGGAGACCAGCAGCGTGGGCAGGTTCGGGTCGAGCCCGAAGCGGGCGCGGGCCTCCGGGCGTACGGCGGCGCGGTCCAGGGTGGCGATGGAGCGGCGCAGCGGGATGCCGATGTAGCGGGCGTCACGCAGCTTGCTGTCCGGGGTCGAGACGGCGACCCGGGCCGCGTACCGCGAGCCGATCTTGTTGGCCAGGCCCGGCCGGGCGTTGGCCTCGTGGATCACGATGGGCACACCGAGCCGCTTGGCGGCCAGGTAGCCAGGCAGGGCGACGTAGCCGCCGAAACCGACCACGGCGTCCGCCTTGGTGCGCTCCAGGATCTGCTCGGCCGCCTTGATCGTGCCGCGCAGCCGGCCCGGGACGGTGATCAGCTCGGGTGTGGGCTTGCGGGGCAGCGGCACCGCCGGGATCAGCGCCAGCTCGTAGCCGCGCTCCGGGACGAGCCGGGTCTCCAGGCCGCGCTCCGTGCCCAGGGCCGTGATCCCCACGGTGGGGTCCTGCCTGCGCAGGGCGTCCGCGAGGGCGAGCGCGGGCTCGATGTGGCCGGCGGTCCCCCCACCGGCGAGTACGACATGCACCGAAATTCACCGCTCTCCGGACGTACGCGCCGCCGAGGCACGCCGTCGCATCGTGTTCCATCTCCGTGGCCCCCGGCCGGACACACGTCCGGCACCGGAGCCTCCCGCCCGCTTTCTACCAAAGCGAGGTTGCCGCGTCGCGAGCGCCGCCCGCGCAGCGGGCTCGTCGCGTGCGAAGGCGATCAGCAGCCCGATGGCGAACATGGTCGGCAGCAGGGCGGAACCTCCGTAGGAGAACAGCGGGAGGGGGACACCGGCGATCGGCAGCAGACCGAGCACCGCACCGATGTTGATCACCGCTTGGGCGGTGATCCAGGTGGTCACGCCTCCCGCGGCATACCTCACGAAGGGGTCCTCCGTGCGTCCGGCCACGCGGATACCCGCATAGCCTAGAGCCGCGAACAGGGCGAGCACCGACAGCGTCCCCGCGAGGCCCAGCTCCTCGCCGGTGACGGCGAAGATGAAGTCGGTGTGGGCCTCCGGGAGTTGACCCCATTTTTCCACACTCGCGCCGAGTCCGGAGCCGAAGAACCCGCCCGAGGCGAGGGCGTAGATGCCGTGCACGGCCTGCCAGCAGTCGGCGACCCCGGTCTTCGGCTCGGTGGCGCCGATGCAGGCGAGGCGGGCCATCCGGTTGGGGCTGGTCTTGATGAGGACCACACCGATCAGGGCGGCGGCCGACAGCACGCCCGCGAACAGCCGGGTCGGCGCGCCCGCGAGCCACAGCAGGCCGAACAGGATCGCCGTGAGGATGATCGCGGTGCCCATGTCGCCGCCGAGCATGATCAGCCCGAGCAGCAGGAACGTGACCGGAACCAGCGGCACCAGCATGTGCTTCCACTGGGTCAGCAGCCTCCTCTCCTGCTTGCGGGCGATCAGGTCCGCGCCCCACAGCACCAGGGCCAGCTTGCCGAACTCGCTGGGCTGGATCTGGAAGGAGCCGCCGAGCGAGATCCAGTTCTGGTTGCCGTTGACCGCCATCCCTATCCCGGGCACCTGCACCAGGGCCATCAGGAAGACGGCGCCGGCGAGGATCGGGTAGGCCAGGGCACGGTGCAGTTTCACCGGCATGCGGGAGGCGGCGAACAGCAGTGCGCCGCCGATGAGCGCGGCGAGGAACTGCTTGCGGAAGAAGTACGACCCCGGCAGCGACAGTTGCAACGCGGTGATCTGGGAGGCCGAGTAGACCATCACCAGACCGAGCACGGTGATCAGGACGCTGCCGCCGGCGATCAGGTAGTAGGCGGTCAGCGGCCGGTCCCAGGCCCTGCGCGCGCGCGTGCAGAACCGCTGGACGGGGTTCTCGCGCGGGGGCCGGGGAACGGCGGGACGCGGGCGCCGGGGCGCCCGTTGCACGGGCGGCCGGCCGGTTCGGCTACTGGGCATCGGCGCCTCCACTGAACGTCGACCGTCCCACGCGTCCCTCCCAAGATCCGCCCGGCGGGCGGCCGGGGTCAGGCTCCGAGTTCGCGGACCGCCGCCGCGAACGCGTCACCGCGCTGGTTGTAGTTGGTGAACATGTCCATCGAGGCGCAGGCCGGGGCCAGCAGCACCGTGTCGCCGGGCCGAGCCAGCCGTTTCGCCTCCGTCACCGCCTGGAGCATCGCCCCAGTGTCGGTCCGGTCGAGGTCGACGACGGGTACTTCCGGGGCGTGTCGCGCGAGGGCCTCACGGATCAGTGCCCGGTCGGCGCCGATCAGAACGGCTCCGCGCAGTCGCTTCGCCGACCTGGCGACCAGTTCCCCGAAGGTCGCGCCCTTCGCCAGACCGCCCGCAATCCATACGATCGGTTCATATGCCGCCAACGAGGCTTCCGCCGCGTGGGTGTTGGTCGCCTTGGAGTCGTCGACGTACGCCACCCCGTCGATGTCGGCCACGTGCGCGATGCGGTGGGCGTCGGGCCGGAAGGCCCGCAGGCCGTCGCGGACGGCCGTCGCGGGCACGCCGAAGGCGCGCGCGAGGGCCGCCGCCGCAAGGGCGTTGGCGATGTTGTGCGGGGCCGGCGGGTTCACGTCGGAGACCTGGGCCAGCTCCTGCGCGTTCTTCTGCCGGTTCTCCACGAAGGCCCGGTCGACCAGGATGCCGTCCACCACGCCGAGTTGGGAGGGTCCGGGCGTGCCCAGGGTGAACCCGACGGCCCGGCAGCCCTCTTCGACGTCGGCCTCGCGCACGAGGTCCTCGGTGGCCCGGTCGGCGGCGTTGTAGACGCAGGCGACCCGGTTCCCCTCGTAGATACGGCCCTTGTCGCGCGCGTACGCCTCCATGGAACCGTGCCAGTCCAGGTGGTCCGGTGCGAGGTTGAGGACGGCCGCCGAGTGGGCGCGCAGGGAGGGCGCCCAGTGGAGCTGGTAGCTGGAGAGTTCCACGGCGAGGACGTCGTGGCGCTCCTCGCCGAGGACCGCGTCCAGCAGGGAGACGCCGATGTTGCCGACGGCGGCCGTGCGCAGGCCCGCCGCCGTCAGGATGGAGGCGAGCATCTGGACGGTCGTGGTCTTGCCGTTGGTGCCCGTGACGGCCAGCCAGGGGGCCGCGTCGGGGCCGCGCAGCCGCCAGGCCAGCTCCACGTCGCCCCAGACGGGCACGCCCGCCTCACCGGCCGCCAGGAACAGCGGCTTGTCCGGCTTCCAGCCGGGCGCGGTGACGATCAGCTCGGTGCCCTCGGGCAGGGTGGCCCCGTCGCCGAGGCGCACGGTGATGCCGAGCGCCTCCAGCTCCGCGGCCTGTTCCCGCGCGCGGGCGTCGTCGCCGTCGTTGACGACCGTGACGAGCGCCCCGCGCGCGTGCAGCGCCTTCGCCGCCGGGATCCCGGAGACGCCGAGCCCGGCGACGGTGACGTGCCTGCCCTGGAACGCGAAGGTCTCTGAAGGCGCCGAGGAGGTCACTTGTCCGCTGCCCATCCCGCGTAGAAGAGGCCCAGTCCGACGATCACACAGATGCCCTGGATGATCCAGAAGCGGACCACCACGAGTACCTCGGACCAGCCCTTGAGTTCGAAGTGGTGCTGGAGTGGCGCCATCCGGAAGACGCGCTTGCCGGTGAGCCGGAACGAGCCGACCTGGATGACGACCGACATGGTGATGAGGACGAACAGGCCGCCCATGATGGCCACCAGCAGCTCCGTGCGGGAGAGGATGGCCAGGCCGGTGAGGACACCGCCGAGCGCGAGCGAACCGGTGTCGCCCATGAAGATCTTCGCCGGCGAGGTGTTCCACCACAGGAAGCCCAGGCAGGCGCCCATCAGCGCGGAGGCGACCACGGCGAGGTCCAGCGGGTCGCGTACCTCGTAGCAGGCGCCCGGGTTGGTCAGGGTGCCCGCGTTGGCGCAGGACTCCTGGAACTGCCAGACGCCGATGAAGGTGTAGGCGCCGAAGACGAGGACGGAGGCGCCGGTGGCGAGGCCGTCCAGACCGTCGGTCAGGTTCACGCCGTTCGACATCGCGAGGATCATGAACAGCGCCCAGACGACGAACAGCACCGGGCCGAGCGACCAGCCGAAGTCGGTGATGAACGACAGCTTGGTGGAGGCCGGGGTGTTGCCGCGCGCGTCGGAGAACTGGAGCGACAGCACGGCGAAGGCGATGCCGACGATGAGCTGGCCGGCCATCTTGGCCTTGGCCCGCAGGCCCAGCGACCGCCGCTTGACGATCTTGATGTAGTCGTCGAGGAAGCCGACCAGACCCATGCCGGCCATCAGGCCGAGGACCAGCAGTCCGGAGTAGGTGGGGGGGTAGCCGGTGATGAGCTTGCTCAGGAAGTACGCGGCGATCGTCGCCAGGATGAAGGCGATACCGCCCATGGTCGGCGTGCCGCGCTTGCTGGCGTGCTCGCGCGGGCCGTCGTCACGGATGTACTGGCCGTAGCCCTTGCGGGCGAGGAGCTTGATCAGCAGCGGGGTGCCGACCAGGGTCAGGAAGAGGCCGATGACTCCCGAGAACAGGATCTGCTTCATCATCGGGCATCGACCCCGCCCTCGGCACCGGCCTCGGTGAGCGCCTGGGCCACGCTCTCCAGCCCCACCGACCGGGACGCCTTCACGAGTACGACGTCCCCCGGGCGCAACTCGCTGCGCAACAGGTCGATCGCCGCCTGTGCGTCGGACACGTGCACCGACTCCTCACCCCACGAACCCTCGTTATATGCGCCCAGTTGCAGCCAGGAGGCCTCAATCCCCCCGACGGCGACGAGCTTGCTGACGTTGAGCCGGACGGCGAGCCGTCCGACGGCGTCGTGCTCGGCGAGCGTCTCGTCCCCCAGCTCGGCCATCTTGCCGAGCACCGCCCACGTGCGGCGCCCCTTGCCCATGGCCGCGAGCGCCCTGAGGGCGGCCCGCATGGACTCGGGGTTGGCGTTGTAGGCGTCGTTGACGATGGTCACGCCGTCCGGGCGCTCGGTGACCTCCATGCGCCAGCGGGAGAGGGAGCCCGCCTCGGAGAGCGCGGTGGCGATCTCCGCTGCGGACATGCCCAGCTCATGGGCGACGGCGGCCGCGGCGAGCGCGTTCGACACGTGATGCTCACCGTACAGGCGCATCGTCACATCGCTTGCACCGGAGGGTGTGTGAAGCCTGAAGGCGGGCTGTCCGCTGTCCGTGAGTCGTACGTTCTCGGCGCGTACGTCCGCTTCGGCCGACTCTCCGAAAAGGACCACCTTCGCCTTGGTACGGGAGGCCATGGCCCGCACCAGCGGGTCGTCGGCGTTGAGGATCGCCGCGCCGTCCCCGGGAAGCGCCTCCACGAGTTCGCCCTTGGCCCGGGCGATCTGCTCGCGCCCGCCGAACTCGCCGATGTGGGCGGAGCCGACGTTGAGCACCAGGCCGATCTTCGGGGGCGTCAGACCGGCGAGGTAACGGATGTGCCCGATGCCGCGGGCGCCCATCTCCAGCACGAGGAACCGGGTCTCCTCGGTGGCGGTCAGGGCGGTCAGCGGCAGCCCGATCTCGTTGTTGAGCGAGCCGGGCGTGAACACCGTCGGCGCCTTGCGCCGCAGGACCTGCGCGATGAGGTCCTTGGTGCTGGTCTTGCCGGCCGAGCCGGTCAGGGCGACGAGGGTCGCGCCGAGCCGGCGTACGACGTGCCGGGCGAGGGCGCCCAGGGCCGTCTGGACGTCGTCGACGATCGCGGGGACGCCGACCGGCCGGGACGCCAGCACGGCGACCGCGCCGTCCTGGACGACCCGGGCCGCGTAGTCGTGGCCGTCCACGCGCTCGCCGACGAACGCGGCGAACAGGCTGCCGGGCACCACCTCGCGGGAGTCCCGGACGACCGGTCCCGTGACCTGCGCGGACGGATCCGGTATGTCGTGCGTCTGCCCGCCGACGACTGCTGCGATCTCGGCGAGGGAGAGGGCGATCACAAGTTCATCCCTGGGTCTTCTGGATAGCTTCGCGAAGCACCTGGCGGTCGTCGAAGGGACGGATCACGCCGGCGATGTCCTGGCCCTGCTCGTGACCCTTGCCCGCGACCAGTACGGTGTCGCCGGCCCGGGCGCGGCCCACGGCGGCGGCGACGGCGGCGGCCCGGTCCTCGAGAAGGAGCACCTCGCCGCGCTCGTGCGCGGGCACGGAGGCCGCGCCCTGGAGCATGGTCGCGAGGATCGCGAGGGGGTCCTCGGAGCGGGGGTTGTCCGAGGTCAGTACGGCCGTGTCGGCGAGCCGGGCCACGGCGGCGCCCATCGGGGCGCGCTTGGTGCGGTCGCGGTCGCCGCCGCAGCCGAGGACGACGTGCAGCCGGCCCTTGGTGACCTTGCGCAGCGCCTTGAGCACCGACTCGACCGCGTCGGTCTTGTGGGCGTAGTCGACGACCGCGAGGTAGGGCTGCCCGGCGTCGACGCGCTCCAGACGGCCGGGGACGCCCGGTACGGCCGCGATGCCGTCGGCGGCGGCCTGCGGGTCGAGGCCGGCCGCGGCGAGGGCGACGATCGCGGCGAGGGTGTTCGCCACGTTGAACGGGCCCGGCAGCGGCGACCTGGCCTGCACCCGCTCGGCGTTCGGGCCGAGGACGGTGAACGTCGAGTCCATCGGGCCCACCTGGACGTCCTGGGCGCGCCAGTCGGCGTCGGGGTGGCCCTCGGCGGAGAAGGTGACGACCGGGACGCCCGCCTCGGCGGCGAGCCGGCGGCCGTACTCGTCGTCGGCGTTGACGACCCCGAGCCTGCTGCGCAGCGGCGTGAACAGCTGGGCCTTGGCCTGGAAGTAGTCCTCCATGCCGGAGTGGAACTCCATGTGCTCCGGGCTGAGGTTGGTGAAGACGGCGATGTCGAAGACGCAGCCGTCGACCCGGCCGAGGACCAGGGCGTGGCTGGAGACCTCCATGGCGACCGCCTCGACACCGCGTTCGCGCATGACGGCGAACAGGGCCTGGAGGTCGGTGGCCTCGGGGGTGGTGCGCTCGGACTTGATGCGCTCCTCGCCGATGCGCATCTCGACGGTGCCGACGAGGCCCGTGGTGCGCGCGGTCTTCAGGCCGCCCTCGACCAGGTAGGCCGTGGTGGTCTTGCCGGAGGTGCCGGTGATGCCGATCTGGAGCAGGCCGCGGCCGGGCCGGCCGTAGATGGTGGCCGCCAGTCCGCCCATCCGCGCGCGCGGGTCGTCCACGACCAGGACGGGCAGTCCGGTGGCGGCGGCGCGTTCGGCGCCCGTCGGGTCGGTGAGCACGGCGACCGCGCCCAGGCCGGCGGCCTGGGTGACGAAGTCGGCGCCGTGCAGCCGGGCACCCGGCAGGGCGGCGTACAGGTCGCCGGGGCGGACGGCACGGGAGTCGTGGGTGATGCCCGTGACCTCGGCGGGGCCGGCCGGAGCGGCGGCACCCAGCTGATCGGCGAGTTCCGCGAGGGGTGTGGCGGAGACCTCGACCGGTCGCGGCGGTCCCGGATATGTCACGGAAGCGCCCTTCTGGGTGGTTTGGGACTGATCGGCGTGTGGCACGGCGGTGAGCGTACCGGGCGCACCCGCTCCGGAGCGAAGTGAGGGGTTCTCGGCCCCGTGGTTCCCGTCGTCGGGGGTGATCGTTGTCACGAGCTGGTTCCTGGTGGTTTCCGGGGTGCTGATCAGGGCTTGTAGTCGACGGGCAGGTTGGCGGGCTGCGCTCCGGTCGGCGGGATCTGGAGGGTCTTGAGGGCGAACTCCATCACCTGCTTGTAGATGGGCCCGCAGATCTGACCACCGAAGTAGCTGCCGGCGGTGGCGTTCTGGATGGCGCAGTACACGGTGACGCGCGGGTTGTCCGCGGGGGCGAACCCGGCGAACGACGAGGTGTAGCCGCGGTAGCGACCGGTGGCCGGATCCACGCGGTTGGCCGTGCCGGTCTTGCCCGCGACCCGGTACCCGGGGATGCGGGCCTTGATGCCGGTGCCCTGCTCGTCGTCCACGACCGACTCCAGCATCTGGGCGACCGCCTTGGCGGTCTTCTCGCTGACCACCCGGGTCTTCGCGGGCTTGCGGGCGGGTGTGAACCGCCCGTCGGCGCCCTTCGTGCCGCGCACCAGGCTCGGCTCGACGCGGACTCCGCCGTTGGCGATGGTCGAGTACACGGAGGCGGCCTGCATCGCGTTGATGGAGAAGCCCTGGCCGAAAGGAATCGTGTACTGCTGCGAGGTGGACCACTTCTGCGGCGGTGCGAGGATGCCGCGGGTCTCGCCGGGGAAGTCCAGCCCGGTGTAGTCGCCGATGCCGAACCGGTGCAGGTAGGAGTGGAGGACCCGGTTGGCCTCCGGCTGGGACCTGCCGAGTTCGCCGGTGGCCAGGATGGTGCCGATGTTGCTGGACTTGGCGAGCACGCCGTTGAGCGTGAGGTACCAGGTGGCGTGGTCGATGTCGTCCTGGAAGAGGCGGTCGCCGCGGTGCAGCCGGTTGGGTACGACGACGTGGGTGAGCGGGGTCGCCACCTTCTGCTCCAGCACGGCCGCCATGGACATCACCTTGGCCGTGGAGCCGGGCTCGTAGGCGTCCTGGAGGGCCGCGTTGCCCATGGCGTCGCCGTCGGCCTTCGACAGGTCGTTCGGGTCGAAGCCGGGCGAGTTGGCCATGGCCAGGATCTGGCCGGTGCGGGTGTCCTGGACGATGACGTACCCGCGGTCCGCCCGGGACTTGCGCACCTGCTCGGTGATGGCGTTCTGCGCGGCCCACTGGATGTCCCGGTCGATGGTCAGCTCGACGTCGGATCCCGGCACGGCCGGTGTCTGCGTCGAGCCCACGGTCGGCACCTGGCGCCCGCCCGACTGGGCGTAGCGGACCTCGCCGTCCTTGCCGGTGAGCTGCTTGTCCAGTTCCTGCTCGACACCGCCGCCGCCCCGGCCGTCGGCGTTGACCCAGCCCAGTATCCCGGCGGCGAGGTCGCCGTTGGGGTACACGCGCTGGCTGCTGGGGTCAGCGAAGACACCGGCCAGCACGTTGGCGGTGTGACGGTCCGTCTCCGCCTTCTTGGCCAGCGCCGCCTTCAGGTCCTTGATCTGCTTCCAGACCTGCGGGGTCTGCCGCGCGGCGAGCCGGGTGTAGCGGGAGTTCCGGTTCACCGGCCGCAGCTTCCTGACGAGCGCCGCCCGGTCCTGGCCGAGGATCGGCGCGAGCAGCGCGGCGGCCTGCTCCGGGCCGTCGCCGGTCTTCAGCCGCTCGGCGGTGAACATCGTCGGGTCGGCCGTGATGTCGTAGGCGTCCTCGCTGATGGCGAGGGCCACGCCGTTGCGGTCGGTGATCCCGCCGCGCGCGGCGGCCAGGGTGTGCACCACGTAGCGGTTCTGCTCGGCGCGGGCCGCGTAGGCGCTCGCGTCGACGGCCTGGACCTGGAGCAGCCGCACGACGAAGGCGAGCAGCACCAGGGTCAGGCCGAGGCTGACCAGACGCAGCCGGGGCCGGGGGCTGCCGAGGCGGAGGGGGGGGCGGGGGCATGGGCCGGGCCCCGCCCGGGCGGCGGGCCGGGCGGGCGCCGGGCCCGGGCTGCCGCCGGTCGGCGCCCCGCGGCCGGGGCGGCTTGGCGGGTCCGGGCACACGGCGGCGCGGCGGTTGCCTGTCGGACACTTCCGTCACCTGCCGGGGGTCGGGGTGGGGGCGGGCTGGGGGGCGAGGGGCGGCACGGTCGCCGGGACGGGGGCCTGGGGACCGCCGCCCGCCCCGGGCTGGGCCGCCGGGGCGGCGGGCGCCGCGGTGGAGGGCTCGGGCGGGGTCGCGGGGAGGCCGGCGGCCGGGGGCACCGTCCCGGGGGCGAGGGGGTCGGAGAAGACCGCGGACTCGGGGGCGGGGCTGGGGACGCCGCGCACGGTGCCGCCGGGGCCGAGGAAGGCCGGGTCGCCGCCGGGGACCATGCCGAGTTCCCGGGCGCGGCGCTGGAGGGCGTCGGGGGACGAGTAGGCGTCGATGTCCCGCTGGAGGGACTGCTCCTCGTCGGTGAGGTTCTTGGTCTGCTTCTGGAGGTCGGCCAGTCGGAAGGAACCCTCGCTCAGCGCGGAGTTCAGCACCAGCAGCCCGATGAGGCCGCCACCCAGGAGCAGGACGACGAGGAGCACGAACGGGGTGCGGGCCGCCCGGGCGCGGCCGGCCGGGAAGAGCCGGGCGAGCCGGGCCGCCCTCCCCTTCGGCTGGGGTTTCCTGCTCACCGCTCCCCCCGTGCCCGGGGGTGACCGGTCCCCGGGTGCGTGGCGGGAACCGGTTCCCGGTGCGTGGGGGGAACCCACCGACCCGTCTGGCTCACTCGACGTCCTCCCTGATGCGCTCGGCCCCCCGCAGTCTGGCCGGGGCGGCCCGGCGGTTCTCGGTGATCTCTTCCTCGGTGGGAAGTTCGGCACCACGGGTGAGCAGCTTGAGCCGCGGCTGGTAGCGCTCGGGCACGACCGGCAGTCCGGGCGGCGCGGTGGACGCCGCGCCGGCCGCGAACACGTGCTTGACGAGCCGGTCCTCGAGGGAGTGGTACGACAGCACGGCGATCCGGCCGCCGACGTCCAGGGCCTTCACGGCGGCCGGGACCGCCCGCTCCAGGACGGAGAGTTCGCCGTTCACCTCGATGCGCAGCGCCTGGAAGGTCCGCTTGGCCGGGTTGCCGCCGGTGCGCTTGGCGGCCTGCGGCAGGGCGTCGCGGATGAGCGTCACGAGCCGGGCGCTGTTCGTGAACGGCTCCTTCCCCCGCTCGCGGACGATCGCGGAGACGATCCGCTTGGCCTGCTTCTCCTCGCCGTACGCGCGCAGGATGCGCACGAGTTCGCCCGCCGGGTAGGTGTTGAGGACCTCGGCGGCGCTGATGCCGGCCGTCTGGTCCATGCGCATGTCCAGGGGCGCGTCCTGGGCGTAGGCGAAGCCGCGGTCGGCCTCGTCGAGCTGCATGGAGGAGACCCCGAGGTCGAACAGCACGCCCTGGACGCGCGTGACGCGGAGCCGGTCCAGTACCTCGGGCAGTTCGTCGTAGACGGCGTGCACGAGGGTGGCGCGCTCCCCGTACGGCGCGAGCCGCTCGCCGGACAGGCGCAGCGCCTCCTTGTCGCGGTCGAGGCCGATCAGTCGTGCCCCGGGGAAGCGGGCCAGCAGCGCCTCGCTGTGGCCGCCGAGCCCGAGGGTGCAGTCGACGACCACCGCTCCCGGGCGCTCCGCAGCGGGCGCCAGCAGGTCCAGGCACCGCTGGAGCATCACCGGGACGTGTCGACTCTGGCTCAAGGGGGCCTCTCAGGATCCGGCGCGGCCGGTACGCACCGCCGGGTCCCCGCCGGCTCGTGGAGGGGTGGCCCGCCGGCGCCGGAAGCGTCGGCCGGCCGGGAGCGGGAGGAGGCCGAGCCGTACGTACGCGCCCGCGCACGTGGGGGAGACGGTCCGGACGTGTGCCGGGGTCTTCAGGTGTTTCACCAGCAGGGAGAGCCACGCCTCCCGCTTCGCGCCACTTTAGTCCACCGTGTCTCGCGGTCAATCAACCGGCCTGCGCGTCGTGCGCCGCAGCGGGACCGGGGCGGCTGTTCGAGCCGATTCATCCGTCCGGTACGGGTCCGTCCCCCTGTGGGTTGGCTCACAACAAGCCGCGATGGCGTTCTTTGTCCCCTCTCACAGCAGGCCGGAACGGCACGTGACCAGTAACGTCGTCCTCATGACGACTTCCGCAGCAGTGCCCACTGGATCCGGCGGCGCCATAGCCGAGGGCGCCGAAGTGACCGACCGCCTGGTGGCGGCCAACCAGCACTATGCCGAGGCCTTCACGGACCCCGGCATGGACGCCCGTCCCGTACTCCGCGTCGCCGTCGTCGCCTGTATGGACGCCCGTCTCGACCTGCACAAGGCGCTCGGCCTCCAGCTCGGAGACTGCCACACGATCCGCAACGCGGGCGGTGTGGTCACCGACGACGTCATCCGCTCCCTGACCATCAGCCAGCGCAAGCTGGGCACCCGCAGCGTGGTGCTGATCCACCACACCGGTTGCGGACTGGAGTCCCTCACCGAGGACTTCCGCACCGAGCTGGAGATGGAGATCGGCCAGCGGCCCGCCTGGGCGGTGGAGTCCTTCCAGGATGTGGACCAGGACGTGCGCCAGTCCATGCAGCGCGTGCGCACCTCGCCCTTCCTGCTGCACACCGACGACGTCCGCGGCTTCGTCTTCGACGTGCGCACCGGACGCCTGCGCGAGATCGACCCGGCCTGACCCGCACGGCCCGGACACCGGCCGGCCGCCCCGGAACGCATCCCGCCGCGCACGTACCGAAAATGTGGTCGAAAAGGCCGTAAGGCCGACATCGTGCGGGCAGTTGTCCACAGGCGAGTGACACGAATCGGTAACGGCAGCAAGAATGCGGGATGTGACGTCACGCGGAACCTTTCCCGCGTGGTGTCCGTGTTTCGGGGTGGGCCGGTTTCGCGTCGTGAGCGTCGGCCCGGAAAGTACGGGCCGAGGAGGGCCGGGTGTCGACCTATGACGATCCAGCGAGCCATGGGGGCGCCCCCGCCCGGCCGTACGCGGGGGCGGGGGACGATCTGACCGCCACCGTGGAGCGGGTGCGCGCCTCGGTGGAGAGTGTGATCGAGGGCAAGCCCGAGGTCGTACGGCTCGCGCTGACCGTCCTGCTGGCCGAGGGTCACCTGCTGCTCGAGGACGTTCCCGGCGTGGGCAAGACGATGCTCGCCAAGGCGCTGGCGCGGTCCATCGACTGCTCGGTGCGGCGCATCCAGTTCACGCCGGACCTGCTGCCCTCGGACATCACCGGCGTGTCCATCTGGGACCAGCAGCGCCGGGATTTCGAGTTCAAGCCGGGCGCCATCTTCGCGCAGATCGTGATCGGCGACGAGATCAACCGCGCCTCGCCGAAGACCCAGTCGGCGCTGCTGGAGTCCATGGAGGAGCGGCAGGTCACCATCGACGGGCAGACGTACGAACTGCCCAGCCCCTTCATGGTGGTGGCCACCCAGAACCCGGTCGAGATGGAGGGCACCTACCCGCTGCCCGAGGCCCAGCGCGACCGCTTCATGGCCCGTGTCTCCGTCGGCTACCCGAGCGTGGAGGCCGAGTTGCGGATGCTCGCCGTGCACGGCGGGGTCAGCCCGCTGGAGGACCTGCGGCCGGTGGCGCACGCGCACGAGATCGTGAAGCTGACCGAGGCCGTGCGCGAGGTGCACGTCTCCGAGGCGGTCCGGCGGTACGCGGTCGAGCTGGTCGCGGCCACGCGCACGCACCCCGACCTCAGACTCGGCGCCTCCCCGCGCGCGACGCTGCACCTGCTGCGGGCCGCGAAGGCCTCCGCGGCCCTCGCCGGCCGGGAGTACGCGCTGCCGGACGACGTCCAGGCACTCGCCGTCGCCGTCCTGGCCCACCGCCTGCTGCCCACCGCCCAGGCCCAGCTCAACCGGCGCACGGCCGAGCAGGTCGTGCTGGAGATCCTCCAGCACACCTCGGTGCCCGCGGTGCCCGGGCAGCAGAGCGGCTTCGGCGGCCTGGGCCGGACCATCCCGGCCTATCCCCGGCAGCCTCCGCGGAGTCTGTGATGGACGCCGGGGGGGCCGGACCGGTGGACACCGGCCGCGGGGAGGCGGGCGGGGTCCGTACGGCCCTGGCGGGGCTCACCACCCGTGGCCGTTCCTTCCTGGCGGCCGGGACCGCCGCCGCGGTCTGCGCGTACGTGCTGGGTCAGAGCGATCTGCTGCGGGTCGGGCTGCTGCTGGCCGCGCTGCCGCTGGTCTGCGCGACCGTGCTGTACCGCACACGCCACCGGGTGGCCGCCGCCCGCCGGCTCTCCCCCGGGCGGGTGCCGGCCGGCAGCGAGGCGCGGGTGCACCTGCGCATGGACAACGTCTCCCGGCTGCCCACCGGTCTCCTCATGCTCCAGGACCGGGTGCCCTACGTCCTCGGCCCCCGGCCCCGGTTCGTGCTGGACCGGGTCGAGCCGGGCGGGCGGCGCGAGGTGTCCTACCGGGTCCGCTCCGACCTGCGGGGCCGCTATCGGCTGGGTCCGCTCCAGCTACGGCTCACCGACCCCTTCGGCATGTGCGAGCTGACCCGCTCCTTCTCCGCGTACGACACCCTGACGGTCGTCCCGCGCGTGGACCCGCTGGCCCCGGTCCGCTTCAGCGGCGAGGCCCAGGGGTACGGCGAGGGGCGGCAGCGCTCGCTGGCCCTGGCGGGCGACGACGACGTGATCCCGCGCGGGTACCGCTACGGCGACGACCTTCGCCGGGTGCACTGGCGGTCCACCGCGCGCTACGGCGAGCTGATGGTGCGCCGCGAGGAGCAGCCCCGGCGCGCCCGGTGCACCGTGCTCCTGGACACCCGGGGCGGCGCCTACGAGGGCACGGGCCCGGACTCGGCCTTCGAGTGGGCGGTCTCCGGTGCCGCCTCGGTGCTGGCGCACATGCTCGAACGCGGCTTCTCGGTACGGCTGCTGACCGACGGCGGCAGCGCGGCGCCCGGCGAGGGCGCCGACGGCTTCGCGGGCACGGGCCAGGAGACGGCGGACGCGGCCGGGCTGATGATGGACACCCTCGCCGTGCTCGACCACTCCGACGGCGACGGCCTGTCCCGGGCGTACGACGCGCTGCGCGGCGGCGACGACGGGCTGCTGGTCGCCTTCCTCGGCGACCTGGACGAGGAACAGGCCACGACGGTCGCCCGGATGAGCCGGCGCAGCGGCGCCGTCGCCTTCGTGCTGGACCCCGACACCTGGATGCGCGAGACGACCGACGTGCCCCGCCCGGGCGGGGCGCACGAGCAGCGGCTGCGGATGCTGCGCGAGGCGGGCTGGACGGCACTGAGCGTGCCGCGCGGTGCCTCACTGGACGGACTGTGGCGGCAGGCCGACCGGGAACGCTCGGGCCTGGCCGCCGTGAACGGGGAGGCACGGGGATGAGCGGACGGGCACGGCTGGCCCTGAGCGCGGCGGCGGCCACGCTGCTGACCTCGTGCGCGCTGCTCCCGCTCGTCGACCAGCCGACCTGGCTGCTCGAGCTGGTGCCGCTGCTCGCGGTGCAGACCGCGGTGGGCGCGGCGGCCCGGCGGGTGCCACTGGGCCGGCCGCTGACGGTGGCGGCGCAGGCGCTGGCCACGCTGCTGCTGCTCACCCTGGTGTTCGCCCGGCAGCACGCGTTCGCGGGGCTGGTGCCGGGCCCGGACACCTTCCGGTACCTCACCGACCTGTTCCGGCAGGGCTCGGACGACGTCAGCCGGTACGCGATACCGGCGCCGCTGCACGACGGCATCCGGCTGATGCTGATCGGCGGTGTGCTGCTGGTCGGGCTGCTGGTGGACACGCTGGCGGTGACCTTCCGCAGCGCCGCCCCCGCCGGGCTGCCGCTGCTCGCGCTGTACTCGGTGGCCGCGGGCCTGTCCGACGGCGGCGCCGACTGGCTGTGGTTCCTCGCGGCGGCGGCCGGTTACCTGATGCTGCTGCTCGCGGAGGGCCGGGACCGGCTCGCGCAGTGGGGCCGGGTCTTCGGCGGCGCGCCCCGCACCCCGGGCGCTGTCGACGGCGGGGCCCTCGCCCCGGCGCGCACCGGGCGCCGGATCGGCGCGGTCGCGCTCGGTGTGGCCCTGACGGTGCCGCTCGCCCTGCCCTCGATGCACGGCGGGCTGCTGGACCGCACCGGCACGGGCGTGGGGGCGGGCGACGGCCCGGGAGCCGGCGGTTCCGCGGTCAGCCTGCTGGTGTCGCTGCGCGACGATCTGAACACCGAGGACGACCGCCGGCTGCTCTCCCTGCGCACCGACGCCGACGACGTCTCCGACCTGTATCTGCGGATCGTCTCCCTGGACGACTTCGACGGCACCACGTGGAAGCCGGCGCAGCGGCACGTCGTCGGCGTGCCGGGCACCTTCCCGACCCCCGTCGGACTCGGCTCCGACGTCAGACGCGGCACGGTGCGCACGACCGTCACGGCGGCGGACACGTACGACCAGGACTGGCTGCCGATGCCCTATCCGCCGAGCGGGGTGAGGATCGCCGGGCGGTGGCGGTACGAGCCGCTCGGCATGGCCCTGGTCGGCGACCACGGGCAGACCACGCGCGGCGAGACCTACCAGGTGACCAGCCTGGCCGTGCGGCCGACCGCCCGGCAGTTGGCCTCCGCGCCGCAGCCGCCGGCGGACCTGCGGCGCGAGTACACCAGGGTGCCGTCCGCGCTGCCGAAGGTGGTGGCCCGCACCGCCCGGAGGATCACCGCGGGCGCCGGCAGCCACTACGAGGAAGCCGTCAAGCTCCAGGACTACTTCGCCGTCACCGGGGGCTTCCAGTACGACACCCAGGTGGAGGTCGGCCGAGGTCCCGGGGCCATAGCGAACTTCCTGAAGAAGAAGCAGGGTTTCTGTATCCACTTCTCCTTCACGATGGCGGCGATGGCCCGCACCCTCGGCATCCCGGCCCGGGTCGCGGTGGGCTTCGCGCCCGGCACCCCGCAGGCCGACGGCACGGTCGCGGTGAGCCAGAAGGACGCGCACGCCTGGCCGGAGCTGTACTTCGAGGGGGTGGGCTGGACCCGGTTCGAGCCGACCCCGACCCGCGGCACCACGCCGTCGTACACCCAGCCGGACACGCCCGGCACCTCGCTGCCGCAGGAGTCGCTGCCGTCCGGCAAGGCCTCCTCGGCGCCCTCGGCGGCGGCCTCGCCGAGCGCGGGCTGCGCCGGCGAGCTGCGCCGGCCGGTGCCCTGCGGCAGCGCGTCCGCGGCGGCGGCCCCGCAGCACGGGGGTGACGGTCCCGCCCCGTGGGGGTGGCTGCCGGCCGGGCTGGGCGGGCTGCTGGTGACGGCGGTGGCGTTGTCGCCGCTGCTGTGGCGCAAGCGGATGCGCGCGCTTCGGCTGGGCGGGCACTCCCGGACGCCGGAGGGCGCGGTGGCGCACACCCTGGCGGCCTGGCAGGAGCTGACGGACAGCGCCTGGGACCACGGCATCACGCCCGACGAGTCGCTGACCCCGCGCGGTGCCGCCGCCCGGATCGTCCGGCTGGGGCACCTCGATCCGGCGGCCGGGGCCGCCGTGCACCGGGTGGCGGACGCGGTGGAGCAGGTGCTGTACGCGCCCCGGCCGCGCCCGGCCCCGGGTGCGGCGGAGGATGTGCGCCGGACGACGGAGGCGCTGCGGGCCGCGGTGAGCACCGGGACGCGGCTGCGGGCGCTGCTCCTGCCCCGCTCTGCCGTCCGCGTCCTGTGGAAGGTGTCGGCCCGCTGGTCCGCGCTGCGCACCCGCGCGGCCCTCCGCCCGGGGTTGCGCCGTCCGTCGGGACAGCGGGGCTGAGCGCACGCGTGGAGGGGCGGTCACCCGGTGGTGACCGCCCCTGCACGTCTGTCCGTCGTGGTCGGTGCCGCTGCCGTCGCGGCGGGTCAGTGGCCCTGTTCGTCCCGGCGGCGCTGCCAGCGCTGCTCGATCCGGTCCATCACGGAGCGCTTCGGCCGCACCGGGCGGGCGCCCGGGGGCTGCTCGCCCGGTTTCGGGGCCTTGCGCCAGCCGGTGACGGCGAGCACGGCACAGCCGAGCATGACGAGGAAACCCACCACGCTGATCCAGATCAACTGGGCGACCATTCCGGCCATGAGAAGCGCGATACCGACGAGGAAGCCCGCGACCGCCTGGTAGACCCGCCGCCGGGTGTACGTCCGCAGTCCGTTTCCCTCAAGCGCTGACGCGAACTTCGGATCTTCGGCGTACAGCGCTCGCTCCATCTGCTCGAGCATGCGCTGCTCGTGCTCCGAGAGCGGCACGGAGTCCTCCTCATCGTGCAGTCGCCGGGGCGACCCGGGGGGTCCCTTCAGGATAGGCAGGGAATCGCCCCCGTGAAACCCGCCCCTCTACGCCAATTGGCCAACCGGAGTCCGTCATGGCTGTCCCGGCCCACTGAGGCTTCCATTCCCCAGCGGCCGACCCGTCATGCCGGGCGGTGTACCTCGATCATACGGCGCAAACCCCTCGTTCGGGGGGCTTGTGGCGTACTGCATCCGCCGCCGAGGGCCTGATCAGCGGCCGGTCACGGCGGTGCCGGTCAGGCCTGTGCGGCACCCGCCGTCTCACCGAGCACGTGCAACTGGGTGGCGACGGAGTGGAACGCGGGCAGCTCGGCCGCCGCGGCCTCCAGCCTCAGCAGCGCGTCGAGCGCGCCGGGCTCGGTGTCCACGAGGACGCCGGGTACGAGGTCGGCGAAGACGCGCACGCCGTGCACCGCGCCGACGCGCAGACCGGCGCCCTCCACGAGCCCGGTGAGCTGCTCGGCGGTGAAGCGGCGGGGCATCGGGTCGTTGGTGCCCCAGCGGCCGTCGGGGTCCTGCAGGGCCTGGCGGGCCTCGGTGAAGTGGCCGGCGAGGGCACGGGCGAGCACGGCTCCGCCGAGGCCGGCGGCGAGCAGACTGAGGACACCCTCGGCGCGCAGCGCGGCGACCGCGTTGCGGACGCCCTCGGCCGGGTCGTCCACGTACTCCAGGACGCCGTGGCACAGAACGGCGTCGTAGCCGCCGCGCTCGACCACGTCGAACAGGCCGTGCGCGTCGCCCTGGACGCCCGTGACCCGGGCGGCGACCTCGGCCTCGGCGGCGCGGCGCTCCAGTGCGAAGAGCGCGTTGGGGCTGGGGTCGACCACGGTGACGCGGTGGCCGAGGCGGGCGAGGGGCACGGCGAACTTGCCGCTGCCGCCTCCGGTGTCGAGGACGTCCAGCGTGTCCCGGCCGGTGGCCCTGACCCGGCGGTCGAGGGCCTCCTGGAGGACGTCCCAGACCACGGCGGTACGGGCGGAGGCGCGGGGACGAGGAGGGTCGGAGCGCAGCGACGTCGTGTGCGGGTGGTGGGGGGAGACGGGCGGGCGCATCGGGTCCGACACGGCAGTTGACTCCTCGGCAGGGCGAACGCTTCAGGCGACCTCCACCCTATTGCCTCGACACCTCCCCTGGTCACTGCGGCAACCCCCGCCCCCGTCGGCCGGTCCGGGCGACAGCCGGCGGGCTCAGCCGGTGGGCGGGAGATCGCCCGCTCCTTCCGGGTCGTCGGGGTCGGAGTCGCGGCGCGGGGCGGGCAGGACCGGCTGGAGGACGAGCATCCGCTCCACGATGCGGAGGAACATCGCGACGTCTCGTACGAGGTCGTCGGCGTCCCGCTGTCCGGCGGCGCCCTGGATGCCCGCCTCGGCGCGGGCTCTGCGCGCGGCACCGGAGGCGAACAGCGCGCTCCACTCGGTCAGTTCGGGAGCGACCTCGGGGAGCACCTCCCAGGCGGGGCGGATGCGGGCCCGGCGGCGCGAGGAGGTCTCGGGGCGGCCCCGGGCGGCGAGCACGGCCGCGGCGGTGCGCAGCGCGGCGAGGTGGGCCGTCGCGTAGCGCTCGTTCGGCGTGTCCAGGGCGGTGGCCTCCTCCAGTCCGGCACGGGCCTGGGCGAGCAGGTCGAGAGCGGCGGGCGGGGCCGTGGCCCGGCGGAGCACGGGGTGTACGTCGCTCGCCGGGCCGGTCAGTGAGGGGGCAGGGCCGGCGGCGCGGCGCCGGCGGGCGGCGGCTGCGGACGGGTGGGCCATGACGAACCTCCTGTCGTCTGGGTGACGGCACGTATGCCGTATGTACCCATCGTGAGGTGTGCCACTGACAATCCGTCCTGACCTGGTCTTTTGCCTCGACCGTCAGTTCGGGCTTATTTTTGCACTGACCAGTCAGTTCAATTCATGGTGCAGGGGGGCGAGTGGACGGCACGGACAGCACGGCCGGCGCGGACGTCAGGGCCGGGGGTCTCGGGCTCAAGGGGCCACGGGGGTGGGCCTTCCGCGGCGTCACCGTCGACGCGGAGCCCGGCTCGCTGGTCGCGATCGAGGGACCGTCCGGCTCCGGCCGCACGTGTCTGCTCCTCGCACTCACCGGACGGATGAAACCCACTGAGGGAATGGCCGCTGTCGGCGGTTTCGAACTTCCCCGGCACATGGCGGCCCTGCGCTGCGTCAGCGCGCTGGCCAACGTGGCCGGCGTGACGGATCCGGAACCGGCCCTGACCGTCGGGGAACACCTGCGTGAACGGTCGCTGCTCCAGCGCCGGTTCGGCGACTCCCTGCGCGAGCTGCTGCACCCCCGGGCCCGCCGCGCGCACGAGGCCCGGCTGCGCGTGGACGCGGCCCTGGCCGCCGCCGGACTCGACCTCGACAACCTGCCCAAGGGCTCCCGCACGGCCGTCCGCGACCTGGAACGGCCGGATGAGCTGCGCCTGTCCGTCGCCCTGGCCCTGATCGGCCGGCCCCGGCTGCTCGGTGTGGACGACGTGGACATGAAGCTCTCGGACGCCGAGCGCGCCGAGGTGTGGGACCTGCTGCGGTCCCTCACGCGCGCGGGCACGACGGTCCTGGCGGTGTGCCGCACCGCTCCCGGGGACTGCGTGTCCGTCTCCACCCTGCGCGGCGACGGCGCCGGCGAGGAGACGACCGGTATCGGCACGGACGACGGGACCGGCTCCGGCGCCGGCGACGACGAGAGCGGCGCCGGTGACGACGACGGCGGCGACCCGCAGGACGGCCCCGAGGACGCGAAGGAGGAGAGCGATGCGCTCACCGAGGCTCGCCGCGCTTGAACTGAGGCGCTTCGGGCGCGGGAGGCTGCCGCGCGCCGCCCTGGTCGCACTGCTCGTGCTGCCCCTGCTCTACGGCGCGCTCTACCTGTGGTCCTTCTGGGACCCGTACGGCCGTCTGGACCGCATCCCGGTGGCCCTGGTGAACGACGACAAGGGCGCCACGGCGGGCGGGAAGAAGATCACCGCCGGTGACGACATCGTCGGCGGACTGCGCGACAGCCGGACCTTCGAGTGGCACGAGGTGAGCGCCGAGGAGGCCCACACGGGCGTCGAGGACGGCACCTACTACCTGTCGCTGACCATGCCTGCCGACTTCAGCCGGCGCATCGCCTCCAGTTCCGGCGACTCCCCGGAGACCGGCGCCCTCCAGGTGCGTACCAACGACGCGAACAACTACATCGTCGGCCAGATCTCACGCACGGTCTTCAACGAGGTCCGCTCGGCGGCGTCCGAGAAGGCCTCCCGGGGCTTCCTCGACAAGATCTTCGTCTCCTTCTCCGACATCCACGACAAGACCGTCACGGCCGCCGAGGGCGCCGACAAGCTGAACACCGGCATCGGAAAGGCGGAGAAGGGCTCCAAGGACCTCGCCGACGGGCTGCGGACCGCCAAGGACGGCAGCGGCAAACTGGCCAAGGGCCTGAAGAAGCTCGACACGGGCTCCGGCGACCTTCAGGACGGGTCGCGGCAGGTCGCCGACGGCACCCGGCGACTCGTCGACAAGGTCAACGGGGTCTATGCCGAGGCGGGACCGTTCCTGAGGAGCAACGAGAAGACGATCGGCGACACGGCCCGGCTGGTCTCCGACTCGGCCAGGACGGTCAAGGACAACCTCGACGTGCTGGTGAAGCTCGCGCCGGGCGCCGCCAGGACCGCCCACGCGTCCTCGGCCCTCATCGACGGCATCTACAAGGTGCGCTGCGAGAGCGCGACCGTCCCGGACCCGGCCTGCCCCGACCTGAAGCGGGTCAAGCTGGCCGCCGCCGAGGTGGCCACCGTCGCCGACGACCTCAACACGCTCATCGCCGACCAGGACGGCGACCTGAAGACGATGCGGGACAACCTCGGCACGCTCCAGAAGCAGGCCGACGCCCTCGCCGCGCGCGCTCCGCACCTCTCCGAGGACGTCGAGGACGCCGTCAAGAAGATCAACAAGCTGAACACCGGCGCGCAGCAGGTCGCCGCCGGGGCCGAGAAGCTGCACACCGCGCTCGGCACCGCGCACACCGGCGCGGACCGGCTCGACCAGGGCATAGGCACGGCGAAGTCCGGCGCCGAGACCCTCAACGGCGGCCTGTACAAGCTGTCCGACGGCTCCGGCAAGCTGGCCGGCGGGCTGCACTCGGGTGCGAAGAAGATCCCGGACTACGACAAGCGGGACCGCGACCGGCGTACCGGCGTGATGGCCGACCCGGTGCAGCTTGCCTCCCACGACCTGCACCAGGCCCCGAACTACGGCACCGGGTTCGCCCCGTACTTCATTCCGCTGTCCCTGTGGGTGGGCGCGATGGTGGCCTACATGCTGATCGCGCCGCTCAACCGGCGTGCCCTCGCGGCCGGCTCGTCCGCGTGGCGGATCGCGCTCGCGGGCTGGCTGCCCGTGGTCGCCGTGGGGGTCCTCCAGGTGGTCGCGCTGATGGCCGTACTGCACTGGGCGATCGGGCTCCAGATGCTCCGGGCCGCCGGCACGATCGGCTTCCTGTGCCTGGTCACGGCCTGTTTCGCGGCGATCGTGCAGTGGCTGAACGCCCAGTTCGGCGCGGCGGGCCGGATCCTGGTCCTCGCGCTGCTGATGCTTCAGCTCACCTCGGCGGGCGGCACCTATCCGGTGCAGACCAGCCCGGGCTTCTTCAACGCCATCCATCCCTTCCTGCCGATGAGCTACATCGTGGAGGCGCTGCGCCGGCTGATCACGGGGGGCGGGCTGGGCCCGGTGTGGCAGGCGTGCGCCGTGCTCGCCGCGTTCACCGCGGGCGCCCTCGCGCTGACCGCCCTCGCGGCCCGGCGCCGCCAGGTGTGGACGCTGGACCGGCTGCACCCGGAGCTGAGCCTGTGATCACCGGAAAGCACTCGCACGCCCGCGAACCTGTGAGAATCGGGGCCATGGAAAGCAGCAGCGCCAGGTCCGGCGGCAGCACGCGCCGCGAGGCCACCCGCCAGAAGCTCTACGAGGCGGCCGTCACGCTCATCGCCGAGCAGGGGTTCTCCGCGACCACGGTGGACGAGATCGCCGAGCGGGCCGGGGTCGCGAAGGGCACGGTCTATTACAACTTCGCGAGCAAGTCCGTCCTCTTCGAGGAGCTGCTGAAGCACGGCGTGGGCCTGCTCACCGCCTCCCTGAAGGAGGCGGCCGAGCGGACCGCGGCCGAGGGCGGCGGGAAGGTGGACGCGCTGGATGCGATGATCCGCGCGGGTCTGGTCTTCATCGACCGCTACCCGGCCTTCACCCAGCTATACGTCGCCGAGCTGTGGCGCACCAACCGGGCCTGGCAGTCCACGCTGATGGTGGTGCGGCAGGAGGCCGTCGCGGTGGTGGAGGGGGTGCTGCGCGAGGGCGTGGCGGCCGGGGAGTTCAGCGAGGAGATCGACGTGCAGCTTACGGCGGCGGCACTCGTCGGCATGGTGCTGGTGGCCGCGCTGGACTGGAAGTCCTTCCAGCCGGAGCGGTCCCTGGACGACGTCCACGCGGCCCTGTCCCGGCTCCTCCAGGGCCGGGTCAGCGGCAGGGTCTGAGCACCTGGCACACCCGGCTCACCTGGGCATGTCCGGGCGCACGAGAAAGGCGCCGGTCCGTCTGTGGACCGGCGCCTCCCCCTTCCCCGTACTCCCCCGTGTGTCCCCCGCTGCTCCCCCGTACTTCCTTTCCGGACTCCCCCGTACGGCTTCCCGTACGGTTTCCCGTGCGGACCCCTGGTGGTCTTCCCCGGGACCCCCCTGTCTCGCTCCCGCCGACGGATCGGCGGAAGGAGCGGCCGACGGGCGTGCACCGTTCCGCCGCCCCGTGCCGGCGGTGCCGGGTCACGCCCCCTGCCGTGGGCACCACTCTCCCCCGTCCGGGGCCGGCATCCCATCCGCGCGCATACTCATCCGGACCTCTGAGTACGTGTACTCAGTCGTCCTGCGCAGGCCCACGACACCGGTCCGCGGCCTGGTTACGATCGTCCCCGTGTCCGTACTCCCTCTGGTCTTCACGAGCGGCTGGGCCAGCGGCATCAACGCCTACGCGGTGGTGCTGCTGCTCGGCCTGTTCGGCGCGACGGGACTGAGCGACGACGTCCCGCAGACCCTCCAGAGCCCCCCGGTGCTGATCGTCGCGGGCGTGCTGTTCCTGTGCGAGGCCGTCGCGGACAAGATCCCGTACGTCGACTCGGTCTGGGACTCCGTGCACACGGTGGTCAGGCCGGCCGCCGGCGCCTGGGTGGGGGCGCTGCTCGCCGGCCGCAGCGGCTCCCTCCCGGACGTGGCGGCCGGCCTGATCGGCGGGTCGACGGCGCTGGCCAGCCACACCGTCAAGGCCGGGACGCGGATGGCGGTCAACACCTCACCGGAGCCGTTCAGCAACGTCGTGCTGAGCCTCGCCGAGGACCTCGGGGTCGGGGGCGTCGTCGCGTTCGCGATGTTCCACCCCGAGGCGGCGGCGGTCATCGCGGCCGTACTGCTGGCCGGCGGGCTGCTGCTCCTGGTGTTCCTCGTCTCCCGCATCCGGCGCTTCCTGCGCCGCCGGGCCCGGCGGCGCGAGGAGCGGCGGACGGCGATTCGGACCCCCTGACCCGCGTCCCGGCCGCCCGGCGGACGCATGGTCGGTGGCGGTCGATAAAGTCGCGGGCATGGCACGGATTGCGGTGATCGGCGCCGGGATGGGCGCGATGGCGGCTGCCGCCCGGCTGGCCGTCGCGGGCCACCGGGTGACGGTGTACGAACGGACGGAGACGTACGGCGGCGGAGTGCGCCGGTTCGAGCGGGACGGGTTCCGCTTCGACACCGGCCCGGGACTGCTGACGCTGCCCGCCGTGTACCGCGATCTGTTCGTCAAGACCGGCAAGGAGCCGCTGGAGGACTGCGTCGAGCTGGTCCAGGTGGATCCGTCGGCCCGGCACGTCTTCGCGGACGGCACGGCGGTGTCCCTGCCGAACGCCTCGCGCGCGGGTGTCGTCGCCGCTCTGGACGAGGCGCTGGGTGAGGGGGCGGGCCGGCGCTGGGGCGATTTCCTGGTGCGGGCCCGCGAGGCCTGGGACCGCACGCGCCGGCCGCTGCTGGAGGAGCCGTTGTGGCCCGACTGGCAGGTGCTGGCCGGGAAGGAGCCGTATCCGGCGGTGCCGCACAAGCGGCTGCTGCGCACGCGGACGGCACGCACGGTGGCCGACATCGGCCGGTGGGAGCTGCGCGACGAGCGCCTGGCGGACCTCCTGGACAGTCAGGTGCTGGCGTACGGCCTGGATCCCCGCAGCGTCCCGGCGAGCGCGGCCGTGCTGCCGTACATGGAGCACGCCTTCGGCACCTGGTACGTGCGCGGCGGCGTCCGGGAGCTGGCGCGCGCCGTGTACGAACGGTGTGTGCGGCGGCGGGTGGAGTTCCTCTTCGGCGCCGAGGTGACCCGCATCGTCGAGAAGGACGGCCGGGCCGCGGGGGTGGAGCTGGCGGACGGCACGGTGGCCGACGCCGACCATGTCGTGGCGGACGTGGACCCGGCCCGGCTGCGCGCCCTGACGGAGCGTCCGCTGGACACCGGCGGTGACGTGGGGGCCGAGCCGCTCGCCGCCCCGTTCGCCCGGTTCGCCCTGCTGCTCGCCCTGCGCGGCGCGCCGGAGCCCGGGATCGCGCACCGCACGGTCGTCCACCCGGCGGCCCCGGAATCGGAGCTGGACTTCCTGGTCTCCCCCGGCGGTGACGTGCCTCCGCCGCCGACGGTGACCGTGCTGCGCCCCGACGACCCCGCGCTCCGGCCCGATGACGGACACGAGTCGGTGGTGCTGTCCGCCGTGGTGTCGCCCGAGGCTCTCTGGGAGGAGGAGGCCACGGTGCGGCGGTACACCGAGCTGCTCCTCGATGCCGCCGGGCGCGCGGTGCCCGGTCTGCGGGAGCGCCTGCTGTGGCACGAGGTCCGCGTGCCCGGACACGTGGAGGACGAGACGGGCGCCCGCTCCGGGGCCGTGCCCGCGCCCGCGCTCGCCGCCGGCGAGGGGCGCTTCCTGCGTCCGGGGAACACCACGCGCCTGCCCGGTCTCTACCGGGTCGGCGGCTGGTCCCACCCGGGCGGCGGCCTCCCGCACGCCGGCATGTCGGGCGCGCTGGTGGCCGGGCTCATCGTGGAGGGCCCGGGGTTCCGCGGCTCCCAGTGACCCGCCCGTCAGCGACCCGCCCGTCAGCGACCGGCCGTCTGTGACCGGGCCGTCGGCGAGTGGGCCGTCGGCGAGTGGGCCGTCGGCGAGTGGGCCCGCTGGTCGCGGCCCGGTTTCTCAGAAGCGGTACTGCTCGTCGTACCCGGCGCCGTGCTGCGGCTGCTGGGCGCCCGCCTGGTGCGGGTAGGGCTGCTCCTGCGGGAGTTCACCGCCGTACGTCTCGTCGGTGCGCTGCTGCGGCACCCACACCCCGTTGGCCGGGGTCTCGCCGTAGCCGCCGCCGGGGTACGGGTCCTGGGCGTAGCCCTGCTGGCCGTAGTGCTGGGAGTAGTCGGTGCCGTAGGAGGCGTCGCCGTAGGGCCGGCTGCCGATGTACGGGTCGGAGTAGTTGGCGTAGGGCTGCTGGCCCGCGCCGTCGTAGCCGTAGCCCTGCTGGCCGTGGCCGGAGTAGTCGTAGGCGTAGCTCTGCTGGTCGGCGCTCTGGGGCTGGGCGGCGCCGGCGGGGGCGGGGCCGCCGTAGACGCCGTAGTTGCCGGTGTCGTCGGGGAGGGGCTGCGGCGCGTAGACGCCACCGGTGCCGGCGGCGGTGGGCTCGGCCGGCCGGGAGGGAGGCGGGGTGAAGACGTCGTCGCGGTCGTAGTCGTCGTGGTCACCGGATGCCTGGGCGTGGCTGCCGTGGGCGTCGAGGCCGGCGTGGACGCTGTGGACGCCGTGGTCGGTGTCCGGGTCGTCGGCGGTGTCACCGAACCGCGTGCCGGCGCCCTGCGGGTCCGTGGCGTGCCGGTCCCCCCTGCCGCGACGGCGCTTGCTGCCGCCGTCGGCCTCGGGGCCGGGGCGCTTGACCGCCCAGCCCGAGGCGAAGCCGCGGCGGAACGACAGCGTGACGTAGGTCTGGCCGACCGCGAAGGCGATCGCGCCCAGTCCGATAACGATGACCGACGGGATCAGCACACCGAGCACGACCCCGACGAAGCCGGCGAAGGCGAGGAGCCGCCAGCGCAGGCGCGCCTTGTACTGCAGCAGTACCTCGCCGAGCAGCCACAGCGCGACGCCGCCGAATGCGATGTAGAGGACCGTCCAGCCCATGTACGCCCCTCTCCCAGTGGCTCCGCAGTGTGTCGTATCGCGGTGCGGCCGGTCTAGGCCTGCGGGGGATGGTGCAGGCCCAGGTTCTCGTAGATTTCCAGGGTCGCCGTGGAGTTGTTGAGCGTGATGAAGTGCAGTCCGGGCACTCCCTCGGCCAGCAGCCGTGCGCAGAACTCCGTGGCGAAGTCGATACCGATGGAGCGTACCGCCGCCGGATCGTCCCTCGCTGTGAGGATCCGCTCTTTCAGGGCATCCGGGAAGCGGGCGTTGCTGAGCTTCGGCAACCGTTCCAGCATCTTCACACTGGTGACCGGCAGGATCTCGGGGATGACCGGGGTGTCGCAGGCCGCCGCCACCACCCGGTCACGCAGCCGCAGATAGGACTCCGGCTGGAAGAACATCTGTGTGATGGCGTAGTCGGCACCCGCGCGGCACTTGTCCACGAAGTGCGCGACGTCGGTGTCCCAGTCCGCGGAGCGCGGATGCATCTCCGGGAACGCGGCGACGCCCACGCAGAAGTCGCCCGACTCCTTGATGAGCCGGACGAGTTCGGCGGCGTAGGTCAGGCCTCTGGGGTGCGGCACCCACTCGCCCATGGGGTCGCCGGGCGGGTCACCGCGCACGGCGAGCATGTTGCGGATGCCGGCGTCCGCGTACTGGCCGATGATGTTGCGCAGTTCGGCGATGGAGTGGTCGACGGCGGTGAGGTGGGCGACCGGGGTCAGCGTCGTGTCGGCGACGATCTGCTGGGTCTCCTTGACCGTGCCCGCGCGGGTGGAACCGCCGGCGCCGTAGGTCACGGAGACGAAGTCGGGAGCGACCGCCTCGACCCGCCGCAGCGCGCTCCACAGGTTCCGCTCGCCCTTGGGGGTCTTCGGCGCCGAGAACTCGAAGGAGTAGACCGTCTTGCCGGTGGCGAGCATGTCACGCACGGTACGTGCGCGATCAGTCCTGGTGGACGCGGTTCCGAGGGCCATACCCGCAGGTTAACCAGGGGTGGGCGGTCCCCCAACCGGTCAGCGGATATTCGCCTGAATTATCTGCTTTTTGTCCAGCAGGTGGACAGCGGGCGCCGACCGGAACCGGCCGGCCGCTCGCGGATCCCGCGCTACCGGATCTCGCGCAGCCGCTTCGCGAACTCGGCCGCCGCGGCGCCCGGGTCGTCGGCCTCGGTGAGGGCGCGGACCACCACGACCCGGCGGGCGCCCGCGTCCAGCACCTCGTCGAGGTTTTCGAGGTCGATGCCGCCGATGGCGAACCAGGGGCGGCCGGTGCCGAGGGAGGCCGTGTGGCGGACCAGGTCGAGGCCGGGGGCGTGCCGGCCGGGCTTGGTGGGGGTGGGCCAGCAGGGGCCGGTGCAGAAGTAGTCCACGCCCCGCTGGGCGGCGGCGGCGGCGGTGGCCTCGGCCCGGGAGTGCGTGGAGCGGCCGATCAGCACGTCGTCGCCGAGGATCGCGCGGGCGGCCGGGACCGGCAGGTCGCCCTGCCCGAGGTGCAGCACGTCGGCGCGGGCGGCGTGGGCGACGTCCGCGCGGTCGTTGACCGCGAGGAGCCTGCCGTGCCGGGGCGCACGCGTCGGCGAGGACCTGGAGGTGCTCCAGCTCCTCGGCGGCCTCCATGCCCTTGTCGCGCAACTGCACGATGTCGACACCGCCGGCCAGGACCGCGTCCAGGAACTCCGGCAGGTCGCCCTGGCGCCTGCGGGCGTCCGTGCACAGGTACAGCCGGGCGTCGGCGAGCGCGGCGCGGGCGGTGTCGGACATGCGTGGGTCCCCCCGTGGTCGGTGTGTCTGACGGTCCGGGTGGCGTGCGGGCGCGGGCCCGCACGCCACCCCTGGTGCGGGTCGCCTCAGACGGCGAGCGCCTGGGCGCGGCGCTTCACCTCCGTGCCGCGGTTCTCGCTCAGGGCCTGCGCGGGGGTGCCGGGCAGGCTCGGGTCGGGGGTGAAGAGCCACTCGATGATCTCTTCATCGGTGAAGCCGTCGTCCCGCAGGAGCGTCAAGGTCCCGGTCAGGCCCTTGACGACCTTGTCCTCGTCGATGAAGGCGGCGGGGACGTGCAGCGCCCTGTTCTCACCTCGGCGTACGGCGATGAGCTGGCCGTCCTTGACCAGTTGCCGCACACGCGTCACCTCGACACCGAACATCTCGGCGATGTCGGGCAGGGTGAGCCAGGCGGGGACGAGAGCATCGATCTTTGCGTCAATCTCGGTCACAGGACAAGCCTGCCATCCCCCACTGACAGTCGGAAGCCAGGTAGGTCCACCTGGGACGATGTGCCGGGGCCGGCCGGTGCGCGCCGGCGTCCCCGGGAGCCGGCCCCGGCTAGTCCGCGCCGGCGTCCTTCAGGGGGCGGCTCGGGTCGGCCAGTGCCCGGGCGTCCATCCGCCGGCCCGCCTCGATCAGCCGTCGTCCCTGCGCCAGATCCCGGGGGCGGCCGACCGCCAGCAGGGCCACCAGCCGGTCCTCGCGCAGCCAGCACACCGTCCACGCAGGTCCCGTCGGGTCGCCGCGCCGGACCATGCGGTCGGCGGCGGCGTGGTGGCCGGCGTGCTGCACGAACCGGCCGAACTGCTCGGACCAGAAGTACGGCACCGGGTCGTAGACCTGCGGGGTGTCGCCGAGGTGGTCGGCGGCGAGGATGTTGGCGGCGACCGTGCGCGGGCCCTGGAGGGCGTTGTCCCAGTGGTGGACGAGCAGCCGTTCGCCGTACCGGGCCGACGGGAAGGAGGCGCAGTCGCCGACGGCGTACACGTCCGGCAGGGAGGTGCGCAGGTGGGCGTCGGCGAGGACCTCGCCGTGCGCGCCCAGCTCGATGCCGGAGCCGGCCAGCCAGGCCGTGGCGGGGCGGGCGCCGATGCCGACGACGACGGCGCCGGCCGGCAGCCGTGTGCCGTCGGCGAGCAGCACCGCGCCGGGCTCGACGCGCTCCACGCGCGCGTGGGTGCGCAGTTCCACGCCCGCGTCGGCGTACCAGGCGGCCATGGGGGCGGCGACCTCGGCGGGCAGGGCACCGGCGAGCGGCCGGTCGGCGGCCTCGACGACGGTCACCGCGCAGCCCGCCTCACGGGCGGCGGTGGCGAACTCGGCGCCGATCCAGCCGGCGCCGACGACCACGATGTCGTGCTGCCGGGCGAGGACGGGCCGCAGCCGCTCGGCGTCGTCCAGGGTGCGCAGCAGGTGCACGCCGGGCACGCCCCCGGTGCCGGGCAGGGTGATCGGTTCGGCGCCGGTGGCGAGGACCAGGACGTCGTAGGGCACCGGGCCTGTGCCGGTGTCCAGTTCGCGATCGCCGGGGCGCAGGCCCCGCACCTCGCAGCCGAGGCGCAGCTCGACGCCGAGGGACTCGAAGTCCACGTCGAAGGCGGATCCCTCGGCCTTGCCGAGCAGGACGGCCTTCGACAGCGGCGGCCGGTCGTACGGCTGGTGGGCCTCGGCCCCGATGACGGTCACTGCGCCCCGGAAGCCCTGTTCCCGCAGGGCGACCGCGGTCTGGACCCCGGCCATGCCCGCGCCGACGACGACCACGCGCGGTCCCTGCGACGTGCCCTCTTGCGCTGTCTGCTCGCTCACCCGATCACCATAGTCAGGTGACGCTCCGTCAGTCAGGGGGCGTGCTCGGTGACCTGTTCCACAACGCTGGTGCCGGAGCCGGGCGTACGACGTCGCCGCCGGCCTGTCCCGCCCAGATCGCGCTGTATTCCCAGCCGGGGCCGTCTCCCGGGGGCGCCGGCGCGCACCGGCCGGCTCCGGCTCAGTGGTGGGTGAACCGGGTGCCGGTGCCCACCTGACCTGGGGCCTGGTCCGACACGGGGACGAACACCAGTCCGCCGAGCGAGCGGATCACGGCCGAGGGCTCCTTACGCGTGGTGAGCGGGGCGGGCTAGGGTGGCCACCGTACAAGCACTCGCGGGAGCCCGGACGCACCGGGCTGAGAGGGAGGCTGGCGGCCTCCGACCGTACGAACCTGATCCGGGTCATGCCGGCGAAGGGAGGGGCTGGACGCCCATGTCGTCACGTACGTCCGACGTCCTCGTCATCGGGGGCGGGATCATCGGCCTGGTCACGGCCTGGCGGGCCGCGCAACGCGGGCTCACCACGGCCGTGGTGGACCCCGAACCGGGCGGCGGGGCCGCTCGCGTAGCGGCCGGGATGCTGGCCGCGGTCACCGAACTGCACTACGGCGAGGAGACGTTGCTCGCCCTCAATCTGGAGTCGGCGCGCCGTTACCCGGAGTTCGTGGCCGAGCTGACCGAGCTGACCGGCCACGACGTCGGCTACCGCCGCTGCGGCACCCTCGCCGTCGCGCTCGACGCCGACGACCGCGCCCACCTGCGGGACCTGCACGCCCTGCAGCAGCGCTCGGGGCTCGCCTCCGAGTGGCTGTCCGGGCGGGAGTGCCGGCGCCTGGAGCCGATGCTGGCGCCCGGGGTGCGCGGCGGCCTGCGGGTCGACGGCGACCACCAGGTCGACCCGCGGCGGCTGTCGGCGGCCCTGATGGCGGCGTGCGAGCGGGCCGGTGTGGTGTTCCACCACGCGTGGGCCGAGCGGCTGGACGTCGCGGGGGGCCGGGCCACCGGGGTCACCACGGCGGACGGGACCGGGCTGCGCGCCGGTCGGGTGGTCCTCGCGGCCGGGAGCCTGAGCGGGCGGCTCGCGGGCCTGCCGGAGGAGCTGCGGCCCCCGGTCCGGCCGGTCAAGGGTCAGGTGCTGCGGCTGACCGTGCCGCGCAGGTTCGCGCCCTTCCTGAGCCGTACCGTGCGGGCGGTGGTCCGCGGCAGCCAGGTCTACCTGGTGCCCCGGGAGAACGGCGAGCTGGTCGTCGGCGCCACCAGCGAGGAGCTGGGCTGGGACACGACGGTCACGGCGGGCGGCGTGTACGAGCTGCTGCGCGACGCCCATGAGCTGGTGCCCGGCATCACCGAGCTGCCGCTCACCGAGACCCGGGCCGGGCTGCGGCCCGCCTCCCCCGACAACGCCCCGCTGCTCGGCCCGTCAGGCCTGAAGGGGCTGCTGCTGGCGACCGGGCACCACCGCAACGGGGTGCTGCTCACGCCGGTCACCGGGGACGTGCTGGCGCACACCCTGGTCACCGGTGGCCTTCCTCAGGAGGCACGTCCGTTCACCCCGCGGCGGTTCGGCGCCGCACCCGTGGAACCGCTGGAGCAGTCCGCATGAGCGTCTCCGTCACCATCTCCGTCAACGGCGAACCCCGCCGCGTCGTCCCGGGCACCGCGCTGGACGCCCTGGTGGAATCCCTCACCGCGGCGCCGCGCGGGGTGGCCGCCGCCGTCAACGAGACCGTGGTCCCGCGTGCGCGGTGGGCGGCGACCGCTCTCGCCGAGGGCGACCGTGTCGAGGTCCTCACCGCCGTGCAGGGAGGCTGAGCCATGGCTGACGACCCCCTGGTCCTCGGCGGGCTGACCCTGTCGTCCCGGCTGATCATGGGCACCGGCGGGGCGCCCAGCCTGGATGTGCTGGAGCGCTCGCTCGTCGCCTCCGGCACGGAGCTGACCACGGTCGCGATGCGCCGGGTGGACCCGGCCGTGCACGGTTCGGTGCTGTCCGTGCTGGAGCGGCTCGGCATCCGGGTGCTGCCGAACACGGCGGGCTGTTTCACCGCCGGCGAGGCCGTGCTGACCGCCCGGCTGGCCCGGGAGGCGCTGGGCACGGACCTGGTCAAGCTGGAGGTCATCGCCGACGAGCGGACGCTGCTGCCGGACCCGGTGGAGCTGCTGGAGGCCGCGGAGACCCTGGTCGACGAGGGGTTCACGGTGCTGCCGTACACCAACGACGACCCCGTCCTCGCGCGGAAGCTGGAGGACGCAGGCTGCGCGGCGGTGATGCCGCTGGGTTCGCCGATCGGGTCCGGGCTCGGTATCCGCAACCCGCACAACTTCCAGTTGATCGTGGAGCACGCGCGCGTGCCGGTGATCATGGACGCGGGGACCGGTACGGCGTCCGACGCGGCCCTGGCGATGGAGCTGGGCTGTGCCGGGGTGATGCTGGCGTCCGCGGTGACGCGGGCGCAGGAGCCGGAGCTGATGGCCACGGCCATGAGGCACGCCGTGGAGGGGGGGCGGCTGGCCCGGCGGGCCGGGCGGATCCCGCCGCGCCACTTCGCGCAGGCCTCCTCCCCGGCCGCGGGCCTCGCCCGCCTGGACCCCGAGCGGCCCGCCTTCTAGAACGCTGTGCACCGAGGCGGGGCCGGCCCCGGCCGGCCCCGCCTCCCGCCGGGCTCCACGTCGCGTGACAGTCACAGCTCTGCTGCATTCCGCCACCCGGGGCACCGCGGCCGGCGGTGGTGTCGGTGGGCCCTCGTAGACTCCCCTGCGTGGATACGACCCTTCAGGACCCCCTCGTCGGTCAGCTCCTCGACGGCCGCTACCGCGTCGACGCGCGGGTCGCGGCCGGCGGGATGGCCACGGTCTACCGGGCCCTGGACACCCGCCTGGACCGCGTCCTCGCGCTGAAGGTGATGCACCCGGCGCTCGCGGTCGACGGGGCCTTCGTCGAGCGGTTCATCCGGGAGGCGAAGTCCGTCGCCCGGCTCGACCACCCCAACGTGGTGCAGGTCTTCGACCAGGGCACGGACGGGTCGTACGTGTACCTGGCGATGGAGTACGTCGCCGGGTGCACCCTGCGGGACGTGCTGCGCGAGCGGGGCGCCGTGCAGCCGCGGGCCGCGCTGGACATCCTGGAGCCGGTGCTGGCCGCGCTCGGCGCCGCGCACCTGGCCGGGTTCGTGCACCGGGACATGAAGCCCGAGAACGTGCTGATAGGGGACGACGGCCGGGTCAAGGTGGCCGACTTCGGGCTGGTGCGCTCCGTGGACACGGTGACCAGCACCACGGGCGCCGTCCTCGGGACCGTCTCCTATCTCGCCCCCGAGCAGATCGAGCAGGGCGTCGCCGACCCGCGCGTCGACGTGTACGCGTGCGGTGTGGTCCTGTACGAGATGCTGACGGGCGGCAAGCCGCACGCCGGTGAGTCCCCGGCCCAGGTGCTCTACCGGCACATCCACGAGGACGTACCGCCGCCCTCGGCGCTCGTGCCCGGACTGCCGTACCGGCTGGACGAGCTGGTGGCGTCGGCCACGGCGCGCACCCCCGACATCCGGCCGCACGACGCCGTGGCGCTGCTCCTGCGGGTGCGCGAGGCCCGCGCCGGGCTGACCGACGAGCAGCTCGACGCGCTGCCGCCGCAGGCGGTGACCGCGGAGCACGACAACGCCGCCGACCGCACGAGCGTGATCCCGCGCTCGCTGACCGTGCCCCGGCCGCTGTCCGCCGACGGCGGCCCGCCCGCGGACGTCACCGATCGCACCGCCCGCTTCGCGAGCCCCCCGCCGCCTCCCCGGCGGCGCCCGGCGCGGCCCCGGCGCGCGGTGCTGGCGGTCGTCGCGGCGGTGCTGGTGGTGCTCGGCGTGGGCGCCGGGGTCTGGTACATCAACTCCGGCCAGTTCACCGAGGTCCCGCCGCTGCTGACGAAGAGCGAGCCGCAGGCGAGGGAGCGGCTGAAGGACGCCGGGCTCGACGTCGGACAGGTCAGGCACGCGTACAACGACACGGTCAGGCGCGGCACGGTCATCAGCAGCGACCCGGGGCCCGGTGCCCGGATCCGGGACCACGACGCGGTGACACTGACCGTGTCGCTGGGTCCGAGGACGGTGAAGGTGCCGGACGTGGCGGGCCGGCCGCTGGCGCAGGCGCAGGCGCGGCTGAAGGCGGACGGCCTGGAGCCGGGCATGGTCACGCGCGCGTTCAGCGACGACGTCCCCAAGGGCTCGGTGATCGGTACGACCCCGGACGCGGGCACCGAGCGGCACTCCGGGTCGGCGATCGCGCTGACCGTCAGCAAGGGCGGCCCCATCGACGTGCCGGACGTCACCGGCGAGGACGTGGACGGCGCGAAGCAGGAGCTGACGGACGCGGGGCTGACCGTGCGGATCGCCACCGGGCGGGTCAACTCCTCGTACGACAAGGGCGAGGTGGCCGCCCAGAGCCCGCGGAACGGCAGGAAGGCCGCCGAGGGCGACACGGTGACCCTGACGCTGTCCAGGGGCCCGGAGATGATCAAGGTTCCGGACGTGGTCGGGGACAGCGTGGACGATGCGCACCAGCGGCTGGAGGCCGCCGGCTTCGAGGTCGACGACGACCGCGGGCTGCTCGGACTGTTCGGCGACACCGTGAGGAAGCAGTCGGTGGCGGCCGGCGACAGGGCGCCCAAGGGGGCGACGATCACGATCACCATCCGGTGAGCGGGGTCACCGCGGTCCGGGCGCCGGGCCGGGCATGACACCCTGAACGGGTGAGTCCCGATCCGTCCTCCCTCCTCCCCCGCAACCCGGTCGGCAGCCATGTGCCCGTGGCCGGCGGCCTGCACTCCGTGGGCCTGTCGTACGCCCGTGAGCTGAGGGCCGAGACCGTGCAGGTCTTCGTCGCCAACCCGCGCGGCTGGGCCACGCCCGCCGGGAACCCGCGGCAGGACGAGGCGTTCCGCGCGGCGTGCGCCGAGGAGTCGCTCCCGGCGTACGTCCACGCCCCCTATCTGATCAACTTCGGCTCGCACACCGAGGCGACCGTGGAGCGGTCGGTGGAGTCGCTGCGGCACTCGCTGCGGCGCGGGCGGGAGATCGGCGCGCTGGGCGTGGTCGTGCACACCGGGAGCGCGACCGGCGGGCGGGCGCGGGAGGTGGCGCTGAAGCAGGTGCGGGAGCATCTGCTGCCGCTGCTGGACGAGCTGACCCATGACGACGACCCGTTCCTGCTGCTGGAGTCGACCGCCGGACAGGGCTCCTCGCTGTGCTCGCGGACCTGGGACTTCGGGCCGTACTTCGAGGCGCTGGACGCGCATCCGAAGCTGGGCGTGTGCCTGGACACCTGCCACATCTTCGCCGCCGGGCACGACCTGACCGGGCCGGACGGCATGCACCGCACCCTGGACCTGCTGGTGGACACGGTCGGCGAGGGCCGGCTGAAGCTGATCCACGCCAACGACTCCAAGGACGTGGCGGGCGCGCACAAGGACCGGCACGAGAACATCGGTGCCGGCCACATCGGCGAGGATCCGTTCCGCGCCCTGATGACCCATCCGGCCACGGCGGGCGTCCCGCTGGTCATCGAGACGCCGGGCGACCGCGAGGGCCACGCGGCGGACGTGGAGCGGCTGAAGAGGCTCCGGGATTCCTGACCGCGCCCAGGAATACCCCCAGGGGGTATCTGGTTCCTCTGGAGGACAGGAACCGCCACTCGGCTTGGGGGAAACCATGGACCGGACCCACACCGGCCACGCACACGAGCACCACCAGCACGGCGCGCACGGCGGACACCACCAGCACCACGGGGACAGCGGCACCACGGCGACCTGGCCGACGGCCGTCCGGGCCACGCTGCACTGCCTGACCGGCTGCGCGATCGGCGAGGTGCTCGGCATGGTCGTGGGCACCGCGTTCGGCTGGGGCAACCTGCCGACCACGCTGCTGGCGATCGTCCTGGCCTTCGCCTTCGGCTACTCGCTCACCCTGCGCGGGGTCCTGCGCGCCGGGCTGGACCTCCGTACGGCCGTCCGGGTGGCACTGGCCGCCGACACCCTCTCCATCGCCGTGATGGAGCTGATCGACAACGGCGTGATCGTGCTCTGGCCGTCCGCGATGGACGCGGCGCTCGGCGATCCGCTGTTCTGGATCTCGCTCGCGGTCTCGCTCGCCCTCGCCTTCCTGGTGACCACGCCGGTCAACAAGTGGACGATCGGGCGGGGCAAGGGGCACGCGGTGGTGCACCGGTACCACCACTGACCCACTGGGGGGCGGGCGTCACAGTTCGGGGCCGTCGCCGGGTTCCTCCTGGTAGGAGTAACGCTGCTCCTTCCAGGGGTCCCCGATGTTGTGGTAGCCGCGCTCCTCCCAGAAGCCGCGGCGGTCGGCCGTCATGTACTCCACGCCCCGGACCCACTTGGGCCCCTTCCAGGCGTACAGGTGCGGCACGATCAGGCGGACCGGGAAGCCGTGCTCGGCGGTGAGCAGCTCACCGTCCTTGTGGGTGGCGAAGATCGTGCGGTCGGAGGCGAAGTCCGCGAGGCGCAGGTTCGAGCTGAAGCCGTACTCCGCCCAGACCATCACATGGGTGACGTCCGGCGCCGGCGGCGCGAGGTCCAGGATCGTGCGGGCCGGGACGCCGCCCCACTCCGCGCCGGTCATGCTGAACTTCGTCACGCAGTGCAGGTCGGCGACCACGGTGGTGTACGGCAGCGCCGTGAACTCCTCGTGGTCCCAGGTGCGCTTGCCGCCGTCGGCGGTGGCGCCGAAGATCCCGAACTCCCAGCGCTCGGGCCGGAACTTGGGCACCGGCCCGTAGTGCGTGACCGGCCAGCCGCGCTGGAGCCGCTGACCCGGCGGAAGCTCGGACCCTGCCCCTGCCCCAGACTCTCGCTCCACCGGATGACCCATGTATCCATCCTGACAGACCTCGGGCGATGCCCTTGACCACGTACGCGCGAACCCAACAATTGCCAACACTCCGGTGCATACTCACTAAGTACGCACTTACTGGACGATCTTCGTCGCCGGTGCAATCATGCCGCCGCACACCTCCCCCGTCCCCCGTGTGGAAGGAGCCGCTGCGATGCAGGGCGACCCCGAGGTCATCGAGTTCCTCAACGAGCAGCTCACCGGCGAGCTGACCGCCATCAACCAGTACTTCCTGCACGCGAAGATGCAGGAGAACTTCGGCTGGACGAAGCTCGCCAAGTACACGCGGCACGAGTCGTTCGACGAGATGAAGCACGCCGAGGTGCTCACCGACCGGATCCTGTTCCTGGAGGGGCTGCCCAACTACCAGCGGCTGTTCCACGTCCGCGTGGGGCAGACGGTCCGGGAGATGTTCGAGGCCGACCGGCAGGTCGAGGCGGAGGCGATCGACCGCCTCAGGCGGGGCATCAGGGTGATGCGCGAAAAGGGTGACATCACGTCCGCGAACATCTTCGAGGACATCCTCGCCGACGAGGAGCACCACATCGATTACCTGGACACCCAGCTCGAACTGCTGGAGAAGCTCGGTGAGGCGCTCTACATCGCCCAGGTGATCGAGCAGCCGGAGAGCTGAGCCGCGTCGGGGCTACGCCGCGTCCGCGATCTCGGGGAGGGCCGGGCGACCCCGGTCGGCCGGCTGGGGGCGCGGGCAGGCACCCCGGCCGAGGATGGCCTGGATACGGCGGACGCAGGAACCGCAGTCGGTGCCCGCCTTGCAGGCGGAGGCGACCTGACGCGGGGTGCAGGCGCCGTTCTGCGCGTGTCGCTCGACCTGGGCCTCGGTGATGCCGAAGCAGCTGCACACGTACACGCGGTTCACCTCCCGACGGGGTCGCTGTCCTCTGCCACCCCGTTCCCGGTGAGGCAACCCTAACCTAACCCATGTCGCGGGACCCGCGACAGTGCGAGGGGCGCGGATCGCATGTGATCCGCGCCCCACAAGGCCGGTGCGCCCCGGTCAGTGCTCCCCGGTCACTGGTCCCGGTACATCTCGGCGACGAGGAACGCCAGGTCCAGCGACTGGCTGCGGTTGAGCCGCGGATCGCAGGCCGTCTC